>CP076354.1:1815000-2035000 GCA_018798825.1 Ochrobactrum sp. BTU1
ACATTATCCGCCAATGCACGCACCCGCGCGCCCATCGTCTCAACAATCTCCGACCGAGCCTCAACCGCCATCATCGATAACGCAATCCCAGCCGAAGGATGATTGGGTCGATCACAGATCGAAGCGCCTATGCAGAACATACCTTCGCGCAACTGGCCATCATCAACCGAATAGCCCCTCTTCTTTACGTCCGCTATTTCAGAACCAAGCTGCTTCAAAGATTGAACACTCGAAGGCGTAATAGGCGTCGGCCAATCGGAAGGTAGGTGGCGAGCAAGCTCCTGCTCAGACATTGCCGCCAACATCGCCTTACCCGTCGCAGTAAAGACAGCCGGTACGCGCATACCAATACGGAACGTGATACCAAGCGGTGCAGAAGAGTTGCGGCAGGACAGATAGATGACTTCTGGGCCTTCAAGGTGGGAAAGCGTCAATGTATATGCACCAAGCTCTTCCGCTTCTGCCACCGCTTCATGAAACGCATCCACAATATCGCTGCTTGCCAGAAAGACATTGGCCCAGCGAACCGACTGCGCGCCCATTGTAAAGCTTCCATCGCTATTGAGCTTCAATAACTTCAAATGCGCAAGAGTCTGGCAAAGACCGTGAACACTGCTTTTGGGCAGGCTGGTCTGGCGAACGAGATCGGAAAGTTTGATGCCTTCGCGGCTCTCGGCAACGCAATCAAGAATTTGCGCTGCCCTGACCACAGCCGGAACCAGTTTCAAGGAACTTTCTTCATCGAGTACGGTTTTGTCCATATGCCCTCTTTGACCAATCGACAGACGAATTGACTTTAGCGCTGTCGGCTGATTTATTCAGTATATCGTATGTCGTTCAATATAATGAACGACCGTCTGACGCAACATCGGGATGGAATATCAAATATGCTCGCTTTGAAAGACCCCTCACTGCTTAAATCGCAATGCCTTGTGGATGGAAACTGGATCGATGCAGCAGACGGCAAGACCATTGACGTAACCAACCCGGCAGATGGTTCTGTCATTGGCACCGTTCCTTCCCTCTCTGTCGATACTATTAAAGAAGCAATCAACGCTTCGAACAAGGCACTTCCGGCATGGGCTGCGAAGACCGCCAAAGAACGCGCTGGAATCCTGCGCAAATGGTTTGATCTGATGGTCGCCAATGCAGACGACATTGCCCTTATCATGACATCGGAACAGGGCAAACCACTCGCCGAGGCGCGTGGTGAAGTTCTTTATGCTGCATCTTTCATTGAATGGTTCGCAGAAGAAGCCAAACGCGTCTATGGCGACACAATTCCGGCAACACAGCCCGGCCAGCGCTTGACCGTCATCCGTCAGCCAGTCGGTGTGACCGCTGCAATCACGCCATGGAACTTCCCCGCGGCAATGATTACGCGAAAGGCAGCGCCCGCACTGGCTGCTGGCTGCACGATGATCGTCCGCCCGGCTGATCTCACCCCGCTAACCGCGCTTGCGCTTGGCGTTCTGGCTGAAAAGGCTGGCATTCCTGCAGGCGTTCTGCAGATCGTGACCGGCAAGGCCCGCGAAATCGGCGCCGAACTCACCAGCAATGACATTGTCCGCAAGCTTTCCTTCACCGGCTCGACCGAAGTTGGCCGCCTGCTGATGGCGCAGTGCGCCCCGACCATCAAGCGCATCTCACTTGAGCTTGGCGGCAATGCACCTTTCATCGTGTTCGACGATGCAGACATCGATGCTGCTGTGGACGGCGCGATGCTTTCCAAATATCGCAATGCCGGTCAGACCTGTGTTTGCGCCAACCGCATCTATGTTCAGCGCGGCGTTTACGACAAGTTCGCTGAAAAGCTGGCAGCGAAAGTGAAAGAGCTGAAAGTCGGCAACGGCACCGAGCCGGGCGTCGTCATCGGCCCGATGATCGAAGAAAAGGCCATCACCAAGGTCAAAGCGCATATTGAAGATGCGGTTTCAAAAGGTGCAAAGCTCATCTCAGGCGGCAAGGAACTGGGTGGCCTGTTCTTTGAACCGGGCATTCTGACCGGCGTCACCTCGGACATGCTTGTTGCCAAGGAAGAAACCTTCGGCCCGCTCGCACCACTCTTTGCCTTCGACACAGAAGAAGAAGTGATCGCTGCTGCCAACGACACGATCTTCGGTCTGGCTGCCTACTTCTATACCGAGAACTTCAGCCGCGCGATCCGCGTCAGCGAAGGCCTGGAATATGGCATGGTCGGACACAATACCGGCCTGATCTCCAACGAAGTCGCACCATTCGGCGGCGTGAAGCAGTCGGGCCTCGGTCGCGAAGGCTCGAAATATGGCATCGAGGAATATCTCGAAACAAAGTACATCTGCAGCGCCTACAAGCGCTGAAATTACGCTTAGCGACATTAAAAGGTGGCACGCATTGTTCGTGCCACTTTTTTTATTTATAGACGACGCAGACAATCCCTGGGTGCTTGCCCGCAAAAAATCCGGAAAACTTCATGCTGCGCCGACTCTATGACTGGACGATCTCGCTTGCTGCCCGAAAGTCTGCCGAATATTGGCTTGCTTTCATCGCTTTTGTAGAAAGCTCAGTGTTTCTGGTGCCAGCCGATGTGCTCTATCTGCCGATGGCGCTTGCCCGCCCGGAGCGAGCCTACCGCTATGCGCTCGTCGCAACCATTTTTTCCGTTCTTGGCGGCATAGCGGGCTGGTATCTCGGCTATCATGCCTATGAGCAGGTCGCAAAGCCTGTGCTTGAAATGTATGGCAAGCTCGACACGTTCGAGCAAATGCGCGGGACGACCAGCGCCGACATGATTCTGCTGATGCTCATCACATCAGGCCTCGCACATCTGCCGCCGATCAAGGTTGTCACCATTCTGTCAGGTGCTGCGGGCATCAATATCTGGCTGTTCATCGCATCGGCCATCATTGCGCGCGGCGCACGCTTCTTCTTCCTTGCATGGCTGTTGAAGCGTTATGGCGAACCAATCCGCGGCTTTATTGAAAAGCGCCTCGGCCTGCTGGCCGGTTTGGTTGCCGTCGTGCTAATTGCACTCTTTTTTGCGGTTAAGTATCTTCACGCCTGATTTTGCCTCAAGCCGGTCAAAATAAATTGCTTGGAGACGAAGCAGTATTTTTGATTAGTAGAGCGCATCCCGAAAAGTGGGAACCGGTTTTCGGAACAAGATGCGCGAAAAAATAGACAGAGCCAGTGTGGCGCAGGAAATTTCATATGGCATTTGCACTTAACAAACCGGTTGGCAAAACGCAGGCTTGGACCGCAGGCATCATGACGCTGGGCCTTGCCGCAACTGTTGGAACGGCTTTAGGCTTTGAGCATCTGGCTGGTTTCATGCCGTGCAAACTCTGCCTTGAAGAGCGCACACCTTATTATATCGGCGTCCCGGTTCTGGCTGCGGCCTTTATTTCCTATGTCTTGAAACTGCCACCGGTGCTGATACGTGGTCTCATCCTGATCGGCGCGCTGCTGATGACCTTTGGTTTAGCGCTTGCCATCTATCACACCGGCGTCGAACTCAAATACTGGCCAGGTCCGGCTGATTGCAGTGCGGCCACCATGAAGGTCACACTCGATGCAGGCAATCTGCTCGGCGATCTCAACGCGACCCACCCGCCTGCATGTGACAGCGCACCGGGCTTCTTCCTCGGCCTGTCATTTGCCGGCTGGAACGTCGTCGCAAGCCTGCTCTTTGCAGCGATTGGCTACTACGGCGCTTTTGCAAAAGGTGGGAAGTAAGAGCGAATTCTGAGGAAGTTTTTCTTTCTTCGCAAGAGCTCAAATATCTTGATCAAAAAACGGCAGGCCGTGGCGAAAATGGTGATTTTCGAGTACCGAAGCGGAGTGTACTTTTGGGTACATGAGCATCGGAACGCAGACCAATTGCCATTTGCAGACCGGCATGGCGACTTTTGGAACAGATACTAAGGCTCCAATTCGACATCCCAGTAAAGAAAGTCGAGCCAGCTGTCGTGGAGATGGTTGGGTGGGAAAAGACGCCCATTGTTATGCAGATCCTGCACAGTGGGCTGGACCGGCTTCTGGCGCGGCCACATATGCGCGCTTGCCGGCATCAAGCCGCCTTTGCGCAGATTGCATGGGGAACATGCGGCGACCACATTTTCCCACGTCGTCTCGCCGCCATGGCAACGCGGGGTGACGTGATCGAACGTCAGATCATGCGGTGAGCCGCAGTACTGACATTCAAAACGATCACGCAGAAAAAGATTGAAGCGCGTAAACGCCGGATAGCGCGGCGGCTTCACATAATCCTTCAGACAGATCACGCTTGGCAAACGCATGGAAAACGATGGCGAGGATACGACCTGATCGTATTCCGCCACGATATGCACACGTTCAAGAAAGACCGCCTTGATCGCATCCTGCCAGGACCAGAGCGATAAAGGATAATAGCTGAGCGGCCGATAATCCGCATTGAGAACCAGAGCAGGCAAACCACTGCTCGAAACGGTTCGGGGAGAGACGGCTACATTCAAGGGCGCACCTCCTTCAGAGCAACTCCGAAAGGAAAAGTGCGAATGGCTTTCCGTACGGAATTGCGCTCTTCATCGAAGCGCCGCGCGTCCATTCTGGGCGCAACCTACAACGCTCCAACCTTGTAATAGCATTCCCAGCAAAAGTGCGAAGCGGTTTTGCGTAGGATAATGCGTAGAAACAGATGGTTACAGCGGGGCCACCGCTGTAAGGCGGCAGTGCGATAGGCAGGATACCAAGTTTCTGCGAATCGAAATGCCGTCATTCACCTGATGCAAATAATGTAATCCCGACGTGACAGCATTGTGAAGCAGAAACGCATTTATGTCCCCGGAAACACGCAACTTTTACAGAAGGGGAGCCGCCTCCCGTCCCTTGATCGCAGCGTAATATGCCCAGAACAAACGTGCTGCCACACCGCGCCATGGCGCCCAGTCTTCCGCAAGCAAGCGAAGCGCCTTTGTATCCGGTCTCGTTTCATGCGCAAAAGCATGGCCGACAGCCGTTTGCAACGCCACATCGCCAGCCGGAAATACGTCGGGATGACCAGCGGCAAACAGCAGATAGACTTCAGCCGTCCATGGACCGATGCCCTTGATAGCGGTCAGCGCCTTGATCGCTTCTTCGGCAGGCAGATCGCACAGCCCATGCAGATCGATTGCTTCTTCTGCCAAAGCTTCACTCAAAGCAAAAAGCGTTCTCTGTTTTGGTCGCGAAAGCCCGGCAAAACGCCATGCCTCTTCCCCGCCTGCAATATAAGCCTCCGGTGTCATCGGATCGATCACCTGCTTAAACCGCGCCCATATTGCTGCCGCGCTTGCAGTTGAAACCTGTTGCGCAACGATAATCGAGGCAAGACTTTCAAAGCCCGGCTGAGACCTTCGAAGCGGAACAGCGTGGGACCGACTGCGGATATCAAGCAACCGTGCGTCGGCTAATCCCAGTGCTTCGAGCCCGGCTTCAATATCGTCCAATGTATCGATCCGCCGCATCGCCTGGCCTTTCATTTCAGTTAGAGCGCCGTGCGTCCTTTCGGACGCACAAAGGACGCTCTAAACTATTGAAACTACGCATCGTGCTTTCCGAAAATCGATTCCGATTTTCGGGCCGATGCTGTAACTGCAAAGTACCAATGCAATCAGATGACAATCAACTGACATGATCATGACCCAGCCCGTATATCGCTTCGCTCCAAGCCCCAATGGGCAATTGCATCTTGGCCACGCCTATTCCGCACTTCTCAATGCACAAATGGCACGGACAAGCGAAGGGCGCTTTCTGCTTCGCATGGAAGACATCGACACCGCCCGCTGCACACTAGCGCTTGAACAGGGCATCTACGATGATCTCCACTGGCTCGGGCTTGAATGGGAACAGCCGGTACGCCGCCAGTCAGAGCATTTCGGCGAATATCGCAACGCACTGACCAAGCTTGCCGACAAGGGGCTCGTCTATCCCGCCTTTCTGAGCCGCACAGAAGTGCGCGAGATCATCGGCGAAGCACATGCCAAAGGCCAGGAATGGCCCGCCGACCCTGACGGTACACCGCTTTATCCGCAGGGTGAACGAAACTTGAGCGAAAAGGAACAGATGGAACGCATCGTCTCCGGTGCCCCCTATGCATGGCGGCTCAATATGGAGAAAGCGCTCGAGATGGCTGGCGAAACGCTGTTCTGGAACGAAATCGGCACCCAAATCAGCACTGGGCCTATTGAGGCAAATCCTGCGCAATGGGGCGACGTGGTGATCGCCCGCAAAGATACCCCCACCAGCTATCATCTTTCCGTTGTGGTGGATGATGCGCTGCAAGGCATCACGCATATTGTCCGCGGATGCGATCTGTTTCATGCAACATCCGTGCATCGACTTCTGCAAAAGCTTCTGGGCCTGCCGGAACCGCTTTATCATCATCACGATCTGGTGCTGGGCGACGATGGTTTGAAACTATCCAAAAGCCGCAAGGATACGGCACTCAGCAGCTTGCGCGAACAGGGCTTTACGCCTGACGATATCCGCGCAAGACTGTCACTGTAAAAACTATTTTCGCCGCAGCGTCACAGATGATGTGCCCGCACGCTGATTGACGAAAGCGCGCTAAAGCGGTTCAAAGACAGCATGATAGCTGGCACTGAAGAGTGCTGGCGGTGATTTTGTTTATTTTGAAGGAGGCAGAGCCATGGTTTCTCAGAAAGCCGGTAACTACGTTGAGATAGAAGGCTTGCGCGTTGCCCCTGAACTGGTGGAGTTTCTGGCCAAGGAAGCCGCACCCGGCACTGGCGTTGAACCAGACGCCTTCTGGAAGGGCTTCGCCGCCATCATCCGCGATCTCGCACCGAAGAATCGCACCCTCCTCAAGAAGCGCGACGACCTGCAGGCCAAGATCGATGCCTGGTACAAGGACAATCGCGACAAAGGCTATTCGCAGGCTGATTACCAGCAATTCCTGAAAGATATCGGCTATCTCCTGCCCGAAGGCGGAGAGTTCAAGGTCTCGACCGCCAATGTCGATCCGGAAATCATGCATATTGCAGGACCGCAGCTTGTCGTTCCGGTCATGAATGCCCGCTATGCGCTCAATGCTGCCAATGCACGCTGGGGTTCGCTCTATGACGCGCTTTACGGCACCGATGCTATTTCTGAAGATGATGGCGCGGAAAAAGGCAAAGGCTACAACCCGAAGCGCGGCGAAAAAGTCATCGCATGGGCCAAGAATTTCCTCGACGAAAGTGCACCGCTCAATGCGGGCAAGTGGGCCGACGTCACCGGCCTTTCCGTCACGGACGGCAAACTCGCTGTAACGCTTGCCGACGGTTCGAGCACCGCCTTGAAGGACGGCAGCCAGTTCAAGGGATATAATGGCGATGCGGCGGCACCGACCAATGTGCTGCTGGCCAAGAACAACATGCATGTTGATATCGTAATCAATGCGGACAGCCCGATCGGCAAGACCGACCCGGCGCATATCGCAGACATGGTTCTGGAATCGGCCGTCAGCACGATCCAGGATTGCGAAGATTCGATTGCAGCAGTGGATGCGGAAGACAAGGTTGCCGTCTACCGCAACTGGCTCGGCCTGATGAATGGCAAGCTCGAAGACACCTTCGAGAAGGGCGGCAAGCAGATGACGCGCCGCCTTAATGGCGATCGCAGCTATAAGGCTGCCGATGGCTCTGAACTCAGCCTCAAGGGCCGTTCGCTGATGCTGGTGCGCAATGTCGGCCACCTCATGACCAATCCGGCAATCATTGATGCCGAAGGTCACGAAGTGCCGGAAGGCATCATGGATGCCGCCTTCACCAGCCTGATCGCACTGCATGATATTGGCGCGAATGGTCGCCACATGAATTCGCGCGAAGGCTCGGTCTATATCGTCAAGCCAAAGATGCACGGGCCGGAAGAAGTGGCATTCGCCAATGAAATCTTCACCCGCACCGAAGAGTTGCTTGGTATGAAGCCGAACACGCTGAAAATCGGCATCATGGATGAGGAACGCCGCACCACGGTTAACCTCAAGGAAGCGATCCGCGCTGCCAAGGAACGCGTCGTCTTCATCAATACCGGCTTCCTTGATCGCACCGGCGACGAAATCCATACCTCGATGGAAGCTGGCCCGATGATTCGCAAGGGCGACATGAAGCAGGCTGCCTGGATCGGCGCTTATGAACAGTGGAATGTCGATATCGGTCTTGAATGCGGCCTTTCCGGCCATGCGCAGATCGGTAAGGGCATGTGGGCCATGCCGGACCTGATGGCTGCGATGCTGGAACAGAAAATCGCCCATCCGAAGGCTGGTGCGAACACCGCCTGGGTGCCATCGCCAACCGCTGCAACACTCCACGCAACTCATTATCATCAGATTGATGTTGCAAGCGTTCAGGAAAAGCTGAAGAGCCGCCCACGCGCCAAGCTCGACGATATTCTGTCGGTGCCGGTCGCCCCTCGTCCAAACTGGACGCCGGAAGACATCCAGCACGAAATCGACAACAACGCACAGGGCATCCTCGGCTATGTCGTGCGCTGGGTTGATCAGGGCGTTGGCTGCTCGAAAGTGCCGGACATCAACAATGTTGGCCTGATGGAAGATCGTGCAACGCTGCGTATCTCGGCACAGCACATCGCCAACTGGCTCTATCATGGCGTGGTTTCGGAAGCACAAGTCATGGAAACGCTTAAGCGCATGGCAGCCGTCGTGGACAAGCAGAATGAAGGCGATCCGCTTTATCGTCCGATGGCCGCAAACTTCGACAAGTCGATTGCTTTTCAGGCCGCTTGCGATCTTGTTTTCAAGGGCCGCGAACAGCCGAATGGTTACACCGAGCCAGTCCTGCATCGTCGCCGGTTAGAGCTAAAAGCTCAGGGTTAATCAGGATTATTCAGACAGAAAGAATGCGGCGGGAGAAATCCCGCCGTTTCTGTTTTCGAAATCGCTTGACTCCATGATAATAGATATTAATTCTAAGATAATGGAAAATATAAATGAGCATCTAGACAACGCCATTGGCGAAAATCTGCGCCGCCTGCGCCTTGCGCAAGGTATGACGCTGGATACGCTTGGTGACGCGTCAGGTGTCAGCCGCGCCATGATCTCGCGGATCGAGCGTGGCGAAACCAGCCCGACCGCACAGCTTCTGGCGCGCATTTGTGCAGCGCTCGGCACATCGCTCTCAGCCTTCTTTGCCGATGCGGAAGCCCCCGCCTCTCCCTTGCTCACGCATGATCGCCAGCCAGTCTGGCGTGATCCGGATACGGGCTATATCCGGCGGTCTGTTTCACCACCGGCAACGGGGTCGAATGTCGACATGATCGAGGTCGAATTTCCCGCAGGCGCCAGAGTGACCTTCGCACCACAGGCGGCCAATGCAGGCATCACACAGCATTTGTGGCTCCTGAATGGGCAGATGGAAATCACCGTTGGAGCAACCGCCTATCAGCTCCATACCGGCGACTGTCTTTATATGCCGCTCGTTGAAGGCATCACCTTTCATAATCCCGGCACCTCGACCGCACGTTATACAATCGTACTCGAACGCCGCGGCAGTCTCTGAAAGTACAATATGATTCGTGTCCTTAACTACGAAGATGCTGGCTCCTCGCTTCTCCCACTGGCAGAAATCCTGACCGATTGCGTTAATGATGGCGCGTCAGTTGGTTTCATGGCGCCATGTGAATGGCAGGGCTTCATCCCGTACTGGAACCGCGTCTTTAATGAAGTAGAGCGAGGCGACGCGGCCCTTCTGGTTGCCGAACATAAAGGCGAAATCGTCGGTACGGTTCAGCTTGGTCTCACACAAATGCCCAATCAGCCGCATCGTGCCGATCTTAAAAAACTGCTGATCCATCGTAAGGCGCGCGGCCTTGGTCTTGCACGCAAGCTGATGGAAGCCGTTGAAGAAGAAGCACGTAGCCGACGCAAGACACTTCTCTGCCTGGACACCGCAACCGGCAGTCCGGCGGAAGCAATTTACACCCATCTCGGCTGGGAGCGGGTGGGCGTTATCCCGAATTACGCGCTTTATCCCGACGGAAGCCCCTGCGCGACCACACTTTTCTATAAAGGCCTCTGAAATGACCCTCACCATCCGCTTTGCCAACGAAGCTGACCTCCCTGCTCTGCTTGCGATCTACAATGATGCAGTCGAGAACACGCTCGCCATCTGGAACGAAACACTCGTCGATCTGGAAAACCGTCGCGAATGGCTCAAAGCCCGCAACCGCGACGGCTTTCCGGTTCTGGTGGCCGAACGCGAGGAACAGGTCGTCGGCTATGCGAGTTATGGCCCTTTCCGCCCGTTTGAAGGCTTCCGCCACTCATCGGAACTCTCTGTTTATGTGGCAAGCGATGCGCGCGGCGGCGGTATCGGACGCGCACTTCTGGCAGAGCTTGTGGAAGAAGCACGCGAGCGTAAAGTCCATGTGCTGGTGGCAGGCATTGAAGCAGGCAACACCGCATCCATCGCTTTGCACAAATCTCAGGGTTTTTCAGATTGCGGCACGCTGAAACAGGTCGGCCAGAAATTCGGACGCTGGCTTGATCTGACCTTCATGCAAAAGATACTCTAATCAGCACCGTGCAATAGAAAGCGCTGCGGGCCATTGCCCTGCTGCGCTTTTTTTGTTTATACAGGCGTATTCGCAAGGACCCGGTGAAAGCCCGGGTGGCTCTTCTGGCCGCCTATCCGCCAGACAACGCAACAACATCCCCCATTTTTACAATCGGCCATGTTGAATCGGACGGCTCTCAACGCCCGTCTTCTATTTGCGGAAAATTCAATGACAAGTCTTGCTGCCTACCGCCGCGAGTGGTTCTCCAATATTCGCGGCGATATTCTTTCCGGCATCGTCGTAGCACTTGCCCTTATCCCGGAAGCCATCGGCTTTTCGGTCATCGCTGGCGTCGACCCCAAAGTCGGCCTCTTCGCCTCTTTCGCCATTGCCTGTGTTTCCGCCTTCACTGGTGGACGTCCTGGCATGATCTCTGCTGCAACCGCTGCAACTGCTGTGGTGATGGTCTCGCTCGTCAAGGAACACGGGTTGCAATATCTCTTTGCAGCCACGATCCTGATGGGCATTCTGCAAATCTTTGCAGGCTTCCTCAAACTCGGGCGCCTGATGCGGTTTGTATCGCGCTCGGTCATCACCGGCTTCGTCAATGCGCTTGCTATCCTCATTTTCATGGCGCAGCTTCCGGAACTCATTCATGTTCCGGTTGAGACCTACTGGATGATCGCAGGCGGTCTCGCCATCATCTATCTCTTCCCGCGCTTAACCAAAGCCATCCCCTCGCCGCTCGTTGCCATTGCCGTGCTCACAACGCTTGCATGGACCAGCGGCATGGATCTGCGAACCGTTGGCGATCTCGGAGAGTTGCCATCCGCATTGCCGATCTTCGCGCTTCCACAAGTGCCGCTAACGCTGGAAACGCTGCAGATCATCCTGCCATATTCAATCACGCTGGCAGCTGTCGGCCTGCTTGAATCGCTGATGACGGCCCAGATTGTCGATGACATGACGGATACCAACAGCAACAAAAACCAGGAATGTCTTGGTCAGGGTACCAGCAATATCGCATCCGCCATGATTGGCGGCATGGGCGGTTGCGCCATGATCGGACAGTCGGTGATCAATGTGTCGTCCGGCGGTCGCGGCAGGCTTTCAACTTTTGTTGCTGGCTCTTTCCTGCTGTTTCTCATTCTCGTTCTCGACGATCTGGTGCGGATCATTCCGATGGCCGCACTGGTGGCCGTGATGATCATGGTATCGATTGGCACCTTCTCATGGCGCTCGATCCTCGATCTGCGCCGCAACCCGCCGTCCTCCTCCATTGTCATGCTGGCAACCGTCATAACGGTGGTTTCCACCCATGATCTTGCCAAGGGTGTTCTGGTTGGCGTGCTGCTTTCCGGTGTGTTCTTCGCAGGAAAGGTCGCCAAGATGTTCCGCGTGAGTGAAACAACGAGCGAAGATGGAACCGAACGCACCTATACCGTTCAGGGCCAGATCTTCTTTGCCTCGGCACAAAACTTCATTGCAGCTTTCGATTTTTCATCACCTGCAAAAAGGGTAACGATCGATGTCAGCCATGCCCATCTGTGGGACATCACCTCGGTCGGTGCGCTCGACAAAGTCGTGCTGAAATACCGTGCCAGCGGTACGGATGTTTCGGTGATCGGCTTTAATGAAGCAAGTAGCGATATGATCGACCGCTTCGCTGTCCATGATAAGGAAATCGGTGCCGCAAAACTGGCGGTACACTAGAGCATGTCTCCCAAAAGTGGGAACTGGTTTTGGTACAAAGACATGCTTAAAAACAAAGAAAAAGGGCCGCTTTTGCGGCCCTTTTTTATCAGTTCGGCTGTGGAACGGCAGTCCCGGTCGAAAGCTCGGTCAGACCGATATCACCTTCAACCTGATCGCTGCGGGCCATCAGGTAGAGGCCGAGCACAGAGGTCAGAACTGCGATGAACACCAGATACCAGGCGTGTGCCATCGGGTTGACCGCCAGAAGCGAGGTTACGATCACCGGCGTCAGTCCACCAAAAACCGCATAGGAAATATTGTAGGAAAACGACAGGCCCGAGAAGCGAACAGGTGCCGGGAATGCTCGCACCATCACATAAGGGACTGCGCCCACCATGCCCACCGAAAGACCCATCACCGCATAAAGCGCGAACAGAACAGGCAGGGAAACCGCCGCATAGGTGTAGAACACGAAAGTTGCAACACCGAAGAAAATGCCTGCAACCGCAAAGAAGCGGCCGCTTCCAATGCGATCAACGATCGCGCCCGCACTCACCGTTCCGAACATCAGAAACAGCGTGCCGAAGCTTGTGGCGGCAAGCGACTGCAAAGGCGTGTAGCCATAAAGCTTCTGCAGGAACGTCGCAGTCATCAATGTGGTGACGACGATGCCAGCCGACAGAATCCATGTCAGCAGCACGGAAATGATAACGCCATGCATGTGGTTGCGCAGAACAGTGCCGAGCGGCAGCTTATCTTTCAGAAGATGGCTGTTCTTCATCTCGGTAAAGATCGGCGTTTCAGCCAACCAACGGCGCAGGTAAACGGCGAACAGGCCGAAAATACCGCCGATGAAGAACGGAATGCGCCATGCGTAACCGGCAAGCTCTTCCGGCGTGAAAATCCAGTTGATGGCGGTCGCGATCAGCGAGCCGATCATGATGCCGAGCGTCAGGCCCGAGCACAGGAAACCACACGCCATGCCAACACGATTGGCGGGAACATGCTCCGCCACAAAGGTCCATGCGCCGGGGACTTCACCACCGATGGCAGCGCCCTGCAACATGCGGAAGATAATCAGCAGGATCGGCGCGCCAACACCAAGCGTTGCATAGGTTGGCAGGCAGGCCATGGCCAATGTCGAGATCGACATCAGAAACACCGAGAACGCGAAGACGCGCTTGCGGCCAAACTTGTCGCCAAAATGCGCCAGCACGATGCCGCCAATCGGGCGCACCAGATAGCCAGCTGCGAAAATGCCAAAAGTCTGGATCAGCACCAGCCAGTCCGGCATGTCGGGCGGAAAAAACAGATGTCCGATAACGCTCGCGAAAAATACGAAGATGATGAAATCATAAAACTCCAGCGCGCCACCCAATGCCGAAAGGCCAAGGGTGCGAAAATCCTGCCGGTTTAGCGGTCGGGGATTGATGCTTGTAGGGGAGTTTGTCGATGCCATCGATTCGTTCTCTTCTGATCGGGTATCCTGATATGAAGCCCTGTTGAAGGGCTTCGGTTTAATGCGCCAATTGTGCCTTCGCTGCAAGGCTTGACTTTAAGCCAACAAAACTTATTTTAGAATTATTCTAAACTATGGATTTGAGAAATGCTCAGCCGGTTCTTCAATAATGGTCGTCGCCCCTTTGATTCACTCTCCGAACAGGAGATTCTAGCGCTCGCAATTTCGTCCGAGGAAGACGATGCGCGCATCTATCTTGCCTATGCGGATGGGCTGCGCGACGAGTTCCCGCAATCGGCGAAAATCTTCGAACAGATGGCCGCAGAAGAGCATGAACATCGCGATGCATTGATTGAGCGGCACCGCGCACGCTTTGGCGACCGCATCCCGCTTATTCGTCGCGAACATGTCAGCGGCTACTACGAGCGCAAGCCGGACTGGCTGGTACGCCCGCTTGGCATCGACAAGGTGCGCGATGCAGCAGCGCAAATGGAAGAGCAGGCCTATCGCTTTTACATTGAGGCCGCAAAACATGTGACCGATGCACAGACCCGCAAGCTTCTGGGCGATCTGGCACAGCAGGAAAAGAAACACGAAGCCAAGGCTGAGTCGCTTGAGAACGAACTGACACCGAATAATGTGCAGGACGACGAGCGTGCGGCGGAACGCAAGCAATTCATCCTGACTTATGTGCAGCCGGGTCTCGCGGGATTGATGGATGGTTCCGTTTCCACCCTCGCACCAATCTTCGCAGCAGCTTTCGCCACTCAGGATACATGGCAGACGTTCCTCGTCGGCCTTTCAGCCTCGGTCGGTGCGGGTATTTCGATGGGTTTCACGGAAGCCGTGCATGATGATGGCAAACTTTCGGGCCGCGGTTCACCGATCAAGCGCGGCATTTCCTGCGGCGTGATGACGACACTGGGCGGCCTTGGCCACACCCTGCCCTATCTCATCAAGGATTTCTGGACCGCAACAAGCATCGCTGCAATCCTGGTTTTCTTCGAGCTCTGGGCCATCGCCTTTATCCAGAACCGCTATATGGAAACGCCGTTCTTCCGCGCAGCCCTTCAGGTTGTCTTCGGCGGCGCGCTTGTTCTGGCAGCAGGCATATTGATTGGTAGCGCTTAAACCCGCACTTCGTCACGAGGCTGAGAAACCGGGCCTTCAAAGACATCAATCGCAATGCGGCCCTGCCGGGAAACGGTGACGAAACTGTTTGCCGGCACAGCCATCCAGTTGGCAGCCTCACCGTCAAGCGGCTCGGATACAACACAGATGCCTGATACACTGCCCAGCGTCGCCGTATAAAGCGTCGGCGCAAAGGCATCGGTGGCATAACGGATTGCATAAAGCTGATTGCCATCCGAAAAAGCAGCCGTCAGTCGCAAGAATGGTGGCACCCCGGCGCGCACGGCCTCTTCCACGATTGTCCCGACCATGCGCTTCATAGCGAGAACCGGATCACTTTCGAGACCAAATTCCAGCATCAGCAGAAAGATCAGCTCGGAATCCGTTGCGCCATGCTTCTGAACATAAATCTCATCGCTCAGGTGGCTTTCAAGCCTGCGCCGCAGCCGGTCAAAATCCCCGATCTGTCCATTATGCATGAAGCTCCAGCGCCCCGAGACAAACGGATGGCAGTTGGAACGACTTGTCAGCCCACCTGTTGAGGCGCGGACATGCGCAAGAAAAAGGCGCGACCGGATTTGCCGTGCAAGGCTGCGTAAATTCTGATCGGACCAGGCGGGCAAAATATCCCGATAAAGCCCCGGCTCGCTTCGGTTGCCATACCAGGCGACGCCGAAGCCATCGCCATTGGTACGCGTTTTCGCTTCATGCGCGTCGTGGCTTTGCGCCACGAGCGAATGACATGGAGACGATATGATGTCTTCCAGATAGGTTTCAGGTCCGAGATAGGCGGCCCAACGACACATTTTCGATCCGGTGTTTACCGGCCCCGGTTATGAGTCCGCTCATAAAGCTGGCGAACGATTGTGCTCGCAGTCTTCTCGAACAAAAATGGCAAAATTGCATGAATGAGTGCGGCGAAGGCTGCACAAAAAAGCTTGAATGAAAAGCGACCAGCAAAGGCCATATGCTGAAAATAGGTTTCGTCAACTGACTCTGGATGTTCAGTAAAGAGGCGTGTGATGCGAGTGGTCATTGGAAATACTCCCGTCAATGAGCAATTCGTTCCCTTTTGTCCGGTGCTCTAAAGCGCCTTACTAGAAAATCATTCTAGCAAAAGCAGACGAGATGAAATCTCAATTTATCCTTGATAATTGACATTTTATGAGACAATCATCCCAATATGAAACTCAATTTAGACGAAATTGACCGCAAAATCTTGGATGAGTTGCAGATTGACGGCACTCTGTCTGTTGATTCTCTCTCCGAGCGCGTGCATCTTTCCCGCAATGCCTGCTGGCGACGGGTCAAGCGCATGGAAGACGCAGGGATCATCAAGGCGCGTGTCGCTCTGATTGATGCCGAGATGGCTGGTTGCGGCCTATCCGTCTTCATTCTGGTTCGCACATCGAGCCACGACCCCGATTGGCTTGGCAAGTTTCGCAGCGCCATGGCGCGCTTTCCGGAAATCGTCGGCGTCTACCGCATGACCGGCGATCTCGACTATGTGCTCAAAGCGCGCGTTTCCGACGTCAAAGCCTATGACCGCCTCTATCAGCGATTGATTGCCAGTGTACCCTTATCGGATGTATCAGCGTCTTTCGTCATGGAGGAGATCAAGGAAACGACAGCCGTGCCGCTCGATACGATTTGAGTGCTGCGCGACCGTCACGCAACAGCAAGGACATCCAGATGAGCCGGTTTCACAATAAGCGCATTCTGATCACAGGCGGAACGAGCGGCATGGGCCTGGCGGGTGCCCGCCGGATCATTGCTGAAGGCGGTCATGTTGTTCTGACCGGTATGAACAACGAACGAATTCACTCAGTCCGTCAGACGCTCGGTGAGAAGGCTGAAGTCATTCGCAATGACGCTGCCGATCCTGATGCAGCAAACAGTCTCGCTGAAGCGGTGAAAGCCATTGGTCCGCTTGATGGGCTTTGGCTGAATGCAGCCTTTGCTTCGCTGGGAGCGCCTGAAGACATCACGGCTGCGGATTTCGATGCCATGATGGCAACCAATGTTCGCGGGCCAATGCTCCAACTGGCCAGCCTTTCGCTATATCTCAATCATGGCAGCTCGGTCGTCGTCACATCGTCCAGCTCAACCTATGAAGGCGCTGCAGCCACCAGTCTTTACGCTGCAACCAAAGGTGCGGTCATTGCCATGACACGCTCCTGGGCGTCCGCGCTCGCACCCCGTGGCATCAGGGCCAACGTCATCGTGCCCGGACCAATAGAAACGAATTTCCGGCATTTTCTGCCCGATGAGGCGCGAAGCGGATTTGAACGTTTTGTCGTCGATCAGGTGCCGCTCGGGCGTGCAGGTACGGCTGATGAAGCAGCAGCCGTGGCTCTTTTCCTGCTTTCTGATGACGCATCCTATGTTACCGGCAGCCAGTATGCTGTGGATGGCGGGCTCATTAAATACTGATCCATCAGCAAAAAGCATGATCCTGTGCCGCACTATCATTGCAAAACTGAAAATAGGCGGTACACCTTTCATGTGTTTTCACGTATGAGCGTCGCCAATTTAACTTCACGTAGGAAAGGCCCCCTCATGACAGCACCAACGCTCGGCATCATTCGCCTTGAACATGCGGAAGGCCTTGAACTCCCCGCTTACGAAACTTCCGGTTCCGCTGGCATGGATCTTCGAGCCGCCGTTGCCGAAGACCGCCAGATCGTACTTCTGCCGGGTCGCCGCACTCTGGTGCCAACCGGTCTCATCTTTGAAATCCCGGAAGGCTATGAAGTGCAGATTCGCCCTCGTTCGGGCTTGGCTTTCAAGAACGGCATCACCTGCCTCAACACGCCCGGCACAATCGATTCTGATTATCGTGGCGAAGTGAAGGTACTGCTCATCAACCTGAGTGACGACGATTTCCGCATCGAACGCGGTATGCGCATTGCACAGGCCGTCTTCGCGCCAGTCGTCCAGCCAAAGATCGAAGAGCGCTCACAGGTCAGCGAAACCGCACGCGGCGCTGGCGGCTTCGGTTCAACCGGCACAGCCTGATTAGGCAATCCAACCATTATGATAAAAAGCCGGAACCTCGTTCCGGCTTTTTTATATGCACTCTCTAAAGCACCATTTTTAACAGAGCCCAAGCCTATGACCATTAGGCGCATGACAAATAATTAAGATGAATTCCTGAGTTGGTCGGCATAGATATCCGCAGAACACTATTTTTTATAATGAATTCTCAGGGGTTGCAGGGTGCTTAGATCCACCGATTCACAGGCCACAGGTCCAAAGACGACCGCATCAGGTAAACGCGCATCGCGTGGGCGTAACCGCTTGTGGGTCTGGCTGCCGATAGCAGCCATTGCCTTGGGTGCAGGCTGGTATTTCCTGAGCGGGCGAGAAGCCGGCAGCCAGAAAAGCACCTATCTGGCTGAAACCGTTGAACGCGGCAACATCGAAAACTCGATCACCGCAGTCGGCACCCTGAGTGCGCTGCGCAGCATCAATGTTGGCGCGCAGGTCTCGGGACAGCTGAAAAGCGTCAAAGTTGAGATCGGCGACGAGGTCAAGCAGGGCGATCTGATTGCCGAAATCGACCCATCACCGTTCGAAAAGAAGGTCGAGATTGCCAGCGCACAGCTCGATAATCTCAAGGCACAGCTTCTGAGCAAGCAGGCGCAGCTGACATTGAAAAAGTCCAATGCCGCTCGCCAGCGCTCACTGCTTGCGACCCGCAACGCATCGCAATCGACCATCGATCAGGCCGATGCCGATCTCGCCATGGCGGAAGCCGATGTGAAAGCCCTGAGCGCGCAAATCCGTCAACAGGAAGCACAGCTCGCCAGCGACAAGGTCGATCTCGGCTACACCAAGATCTACAGCCCGATGGTCGGCACCGTCGTCGATCAGAGCGCCAAGGAAGGCGAAACGCTCAACGCAGTGCAGAGCGCACCGACAGTTGTCACAGTCGCTGACCTCAAGGTCATGACCGTTGAAGCACAGGTTTCGGAAGCCGATATCAGCAAGTTGAAGCCCAATATGCCGGTCTACTTCACATTGCTCGGTCAACCAGACAAGCGCTTTACCGGAACTCTGCGTCAGATCAAGCCTACCCCGCAGACCGACAACAACGTCGTTCTCTACTACGCGCTGTTCGACGTTCCGAACCCAACCGGCGAACTCATGATCAATATGAGCGCACAGGTCTATTTTGTTCTCGACCACGCAGACAATGTGCTGATTATTCCAACTGCCGCGCTGAACCAGAAACGCGAAGGTACCGGCAAGCCACAAACGACCGTTCAGGTCGTGGATAAGAGCGGCGCAACCGCAGAACGCGTTGTGGAAATTGGCGTTCGTAATCGCGTGCAGGCAGAGGTTAAAAGCGGCCTTGAAGAAGGCGACAAGGTGGTCGTCACATCCGCATCTGCGACGGCAGGCTCAACCCAGCGCGGCCGCAGACCGGGCGGCATGTTCTTCTGATGAGCACCGCCATGAATGACGCGCCCCTCATCAGATTGCAGGACATCCGCAAAACCTATCACAATGGCGATTTAGCCGTTGAGGTGCTGCACGGGATAACGCTCGACATCAGGGCCGGTGAATTCGTCGCCATCAAGGGTGCGTCCGGCTCCGGCAAGTCAACACTGATGAACATTCTGGGCTGTCTGGACAGCCCCAGCGGTGGACAATATCTGCTCGATGGCGAAGACGTATCGACGCTTGATGCAGATGAGTTGGCAGCACTACGCCGCCGCACTTTCGGCTTCGTCTTCCAGAGCTACAATCTGATAGCAACATCGACCGCGCAGGAAAATGTCGAGGTTCCGGCTATCTATGCGGGTATGCCTGCCGCAGAACGTCACGAACGCGCAGCCGAGCTTCTGGGATCGTTGAAACTGGGTGACCGGCTGGACCATCGGCCCAATCAGCTTTCTGGCGGCCAGCAACAGCGCGTCTCGATTGCGCGCGCCTTGATGAATGGCGGACGCATCATTCTCGCCGATGAACCGACCGGTGCGCTCGATAGCCAGAGCGGTGAAGACGTCATGGCGCTTCTGCGTTCCATGCATGAGCAGGGTCATACGATCATCGTCATCACCCATGCGCGCGAAGTTGCGGAACGGGCTGACCGCCTGATTGAAATCCGCGATGGTCAAATCCTGTCCGACACCACCAAGCGTGAAATGCCGGATACTGATGCGCCTAAAACGCTGCAACAGATGACCCAAAGCGGCGCTGCTCATATCGCCGATATTTCTGAAGCGGTCAAAATGGCGATGCGTGCGCTGCGCGCCAATATTTTCCGCACGGTCCTGACACTGCTTGGCATCATCATCGGTGTTAGTTCGGTTGTCACCATGCTGGCAATCGGCACAGGGGCCCAGAACTCCATTCTGGATCGCATCAATGCGATGGGCACCGACCTTGTTCTCATTCGACCGTCGATGCCCGGCTTTCGGGGTTCTGGCTCCGTCGCAACACTTGTCCCAGCTGATGCCGATGCAATCCTGCAATTGCCAAATGTGAAGACAGCCGTCCCGGAAGTGACCGGCAGCGTAACCTTGCGGCGTGGCAATGTTGATTATCAATCGCAGGCCAATGGCACGGTTGCAGCTTTCTCTGAAGCCAAGTCGTGGAAAGTTACAACGGGTGACTTCATCACCGAACATGACATGGAAACCTATGCGCCGGTTGCCGTGCTTGGCTCGACTGTGGTCAAAACCCTGTTCCCTGATGGCTCGAACCCGATCGGCCAATATATCCTGATCCAGAAAATACCGTTTCAGGTGATCGGCACTCTGGAATCAAAAGGAGCAGGTTTCGGCGGTTCCGATCAGGATGACGTGGTTATCGTCCCGCTATCAACCGGCAATCTCCGGCTCTTTGGTCAGAAATATGTCCGCACCATCACGGTTCAGGTCAAAGATCCCGATCTGATCGACACGACACAGGACCAAATTCAGGAGCTTCTTGACCAGCGCCATAAGCAACGCGACACGATGATAACCAACATGTCGTCCATTCGTGACGATGCGGCAGCCATGGGCAGTACGCTCACACTGTTTCTGGGATCGGTGGCAGCAATATCGCTGCTGGTCGGCGGCATTGGCGTGATGAATATCATGCTTGTAAGCGTAACCGAACGCACCCGCGAAATCGGTGTCCGCATGGCCACAGGCGCGCGCCGGCGCGACATTCTGCTCCAGTTCATCACCGAGGCTCTTACAGTCTCTGCGATTGGCGGTGCGTTTGGCGTAATACTGGGTGTTGGTGCAGCAACCCTCATATCGCTTGCAGGCGTATCGGTAGCCTTCAGCGCAGGTCCTGTATTGCTTGCATTCACCTGTGCGTTCGCGACAGGTCTGGTATTTGGCTTCCTGCCAGCCCGCAAAGCTTCACGGCTGTTACCGGCAGTGGCACTGTCGTCTGAATAAAACCAACTGCATCCGGAACGTAAAAAGCCGGTCTGGAGACAGACCGGCTTTTTTATTGAGAGATTGCGTTGCTTACTTGAAAAGCAATGGCAGAGTAATCGGCATACGCGCTTTCGCTATTGCTGCAGGAGGTGCAGGAACCGGAGAGGCGCGGCGCGCAGCTTCCAGTGCCATCTGATCCACAGTTGGATCGCCCGATGACCCTGCAAGGCGCGCAGACAGCACGTTGCCCGACGGATCGATGACGAAAGTAACCTGCACCAGCCCCTTGGAATTTCTGCTCGCCTTACGCTGCAAGAACCGTACATTACGCGCCATATGGGCTTGCAGCTTGGAGGTCCACTTGGCGGAACTCACACCGGCTGAGGCATTATTCTCACCACGGCGATTGGCTGCAGCCCTGGCGCCGTTATCGGCATCCATACGCGGAGCGCTGGCCTGTCTGGTTTCCTTGGCTTTTTCAGCCTTTTTGGGCTTGGGTTTTTCAACCTTCTGCACCGGCTTAGGCTTTTCAGGCTTAGGCTTTTCAACTTTCTTTTCAGGCTTTGGTTCAGGCTTTTCAATCGGCAGCGGCACGGCCACTTCCGGCTTAGGCGCTTCAACCACATCCGGAACAACTTCTTCAGGTTCCTGAACAGGTTCTGGCTCAGGCTCCGGTTCCGGTTCCTTGATTTCTTCAGGTACAGGCTCAGGCTCGACCTGCTCTTCAGGCTCGGCAGCGGTTTCCTGCTGCGGTGCTTCTGATACCTGCTCTTCCATCGGCGCTTCGGGCTCGGGAGCAAGCTCAATCACCATCGCGGCGATCTGCGCGCCATCCGGCTGGTCTTCGTCCCTGGTCATATGCACGGCATAAGCGCCAGCCGCATGAACGCTGAGCACGATAATGCCTGCACCAAGCCAACGCCCTGCATCATGCCAAAAGGAATTATGATGGCTATCAGCCGACGCCACATTCTTTATTGGGGGATGTTCGGGCGGAAGCCTGCTCATTTTACTGTGCTCCCTGCGTCGCTGGAGCTTGTGTAGCGGGCGCTTGTGTAGCGGGAGCCGAACCATCGGGAGTCGTCGCTCCGAGTGTTTCAAGGCCCACCAGCGCAATCTTGAGATAGCCTGCTTCACGCAACAGGTTCATCACACGCATCAACTCGCCATAGCCGACATTTTTGTCGGCGCGCAGGAAGACGCGTGCTTCCTTGTTCTTTTCGGATACGACGTCGAGTTTTGGTCCAAGACCTTCACGAACCACAGTGTCGTTGCCAACGCTGATGCTGAGATCTTCTTTGAGCGTCACATAAATCGGCTTGTCAGGGCGCGGCGCAGGTGTTGCGCTCGAAGCAGGCAAGTCCACATTGATGTCAACCGTTGCCAGTGGTGCGGCAACCATGAAGATGATCAGCAGAACCAGCATGACGTCGATAAACGGCGTCACGTTGATTTCATGGTTCAGCTCCAGATCGTCGCCGCCGCCTTCGCGAATTTTGCCAGCCATATTGCTTACTCCGCAGCGTGTAGCTTGCCTTCAGACACACCAGCTGTTCTGAAGTCGAGATCACGGCTTACGAGGCGTTCAACGCCTGCCCCGGCATCAGCCAGCAGCGAGCGATAACCGGTGATGGCGCGGGCAAACACGTTATAGATCACAACAGCCGGGATAGCGGCAACGAGGCCAATGGCTGTTGCCAGCAACGCCTCAGCGATACCAGGGGCAACAACTGCAAGGTTGGTGGTCTGCGCCTGGCTGATGCCGATGAACGAGTTCATGATACCCCAAACAGTACCGAACAGGCCGACGAAAGGCGCGACCGAGCCGATGGTTGCAAGAACGCCCGTACCTTTGGAAAGGCGGCGGCCAGCCTTGGCTTCAATTCGCGACAGACGCGAAGAAACACGTTCTTTAAGTCCTTCGCCACCGGCGCGAGCCAGAGCAGGACCGGAGAGGCGCACTTCGTCTTCCGCCGCACGCACGAGGATTGCAGCAGGTCCTTTCGCACCTTCAAGCGAGCGAACTGCGTCTGACAGCGTTGCAGAATGTCCGATGATCTTCAAAGCGCGCTTGGCACGGCTGCGTGCGCCAGCCAGTTCGAGCGACTTGGCAACCCAGACGGTCCAGGTTGCAAGCGATGCAAGAGCAAGGCCGATCATGACCGACTTGACCACCCAGTCAGCCGCCATGAACATGCCCCAAGGCGACAGATCGTGTGGCAGTACAAATGCAGGCGCTTCTGCTGCAGGCGCAATTGGCTGCGCTGCTTCAGGCGCTGGCTGCTGTGCGGCGGCTGGTTCAGTCGCTGGCGCCGGATTGGCGGCAGGAGCCTGCGATGCAGGTTCCTGGGCAGCTGGCGCCGGGGTTGCAGGCGCTGGTGCCGGATTGGTCGGCGCTGGCGTTGCTGGCTCGTTTGCAGCGGGCGCTGCTGGTGCAGGACTGGTCGCAGCCGGATTATTGGTTGCAGGTTCAGGCGCGCTTTGCGCAAGTGCAGAACCCGCAAATGCCAGCAGCCCCACGCCCATCGCCGCAGCCGTGAAGCCTTTTCGCCAGAAACCAGTCATTTTGATCGCCTTTTGATTGTTCAGGTCCGAGCGCGCATAACAGATGGTCCATGCAGACCGTTGCGCCGCTTGTTGGGCCTTTTCTTACCTCTCATTAACATGATGATGCAAGTCATGTTTTGAATTTAGTGACAATTTCCCGCAGTCAGGAGCCCAAAATCTAGGTAGAGCACGTAAGAAATACCTATTGCATAAAAACTTCAAATCAGACGTGATATAGATAAGACGGACAGACCTGACATTTCTCATGAATTGCGCGGGTTTGCGTGAGGCTTGTGGAGGACATGCCAATGATGCTCAAGGATATTCAGGTGCTCGAAAATGCAGCACGCACAGCCATGGCAGGCAATGAAGATCCAATGCCTGTGCAGCAGCGCCTGCTCAAGCCAGCGCATTACGGTCTTGCAGTCATCACGATCCTCGGTGCTGCTTACCTGCTCTTCGCTTGATTAAAGCATTTCCAGCAAAAGTGCGAAGCGGTTTTGCGTCGGATAATGCTTAGAAACAAAAAGATAGAGCGGTTTCAATGATTCCTATTAAATGGAACCACTCTCAGTGAGCGCATCTGACGATATTTACCATGACTGATAGAAGGTCGTGCATTGAGTTGCTGTTGCGCCTCTTTGCATGCAACCATTGGGCCTGACCAACGTTATATTGGCTGAACAACAGATGTTGCAGACCAGTGATCGAACAGGAGGCCTGACATGGCGCGCGGAACAACCAATACGCGTAAGATCGAGGAAAAGATCGAAGAAGCACTGACCGATTCGACAACCGAAGACCTTCAGGCTCAGGTCGAACAGCTCAAAGAAGATATCGCAGCCATTGCTGCAACCCTGGCAAATCTCGGCACGCAGACGGTTCGCGACGCCAAGCGCACCGCCAAGGAAACCTATAAAAGCGCATATCATCAGAGCGAAGATGTTGTCGGCGACTTGAAGAACAAAGCGCAGGACGTCGAAGCACAGCTTACTGAAACCATCCGCGAACGCCCGATTGCATCGATAGCGACAGCACTTGGCGTCGGCTATCTTCTTGCGCTCCTCTCGCGCCGCTGATCCGCGCCATGCTGAAACTTCTCGCGCCAGTCGTGGCATCCCTTGCCGGTGAAGAGCTGAAGCTCCTCACCGGACGCGCCAAGCGCGCCGCTATTTTCGGTGCGGCAATCGCTGTCTTCGGCCTTATCGCGGTGGTGTTTCTTTGTGTTGCTGCTTTTCTGGCGCTTGCAGAGAATTACGGTGGACCGATTGCAGCGCTCATTCTGGCGGGCTTGTCGCTAATCCTCGCTCTGCTCATTCTCGCAGTTCTGAAAATTCAGGCTGCAGCTGAGGAGAAGAAGCGCAAACAACGCATCGAAGCAGATAAGTCGGCTTTGATGGCCACTGCAGCCATTGCAACTGTACCTTCGATTTTGAAACGGCCGATTTTGGCAGTCGCGTTACCACTTGCAGGTATTGCTTTGGTTAGTCTGCTTTCAGACAAAAAGAAGCGCAAATAATATCGGACGGCTATGGTCGATAATAGCCATAGCCGTCTTCTTCATTGCTAATCAATTTTACTTTGCTGTGTCTTCAGATTTCACGTTTGCGAGGGATGCGAGCCGCACGATGACGCGCGTGCCTGAGCCGTTCTCAGCCAAAGCATAGACCGGCTTTTCGCCAAACTGCATACAGAGCTGCTCGACAACCAGCGTTCCGAGACCCGTCTGTTCCTTAACATCCGCCGTGCTGTTCTTCTGCCAGCCCACGCCGTTATCCTCTACGATCAACGCAGGGGTTCCGGTATTGTCATCCAGCGTGAAGCTTACGGAAATCTCACCTTCGGAACGACCCTTGAAGGCGTGCTTGACGGCATTGGTTATAAGCTCGCCCAAAATGATGCCGATGGTGGTGACATCTCGCGCCTTCAGATCAAGCGGTGCAAAATCCGTATGGAAGCTGATCTTGCGGTCCTCGCCAATGGCATTGCGAATATCTTCGATAACAGTCTCGAGGAATTCATCGACACGGGTCGATTCCATATCTTCGCCAAGCCTTAGCCTGCGATGCGCCGTCGAAACGGTCTGAACTCGGTCGCGTGCAGCAGACAGCGCAGCGCGTGCTTCTTCACTCTGTGTCTGGCGCAATTGCAGCCCAAGCAGTGACGACACTGTTGCCAGCGAATTGCCGATGCGATGATTGGAATCCTGCAACAAAATCTCGACGCGCTTGCGCTCGTGTTCAGCGATGGCGCGTTCCTGTTCCAGTTCCATCGTCCGTTCTCTCACACGATCTTCAAGAAGCTCCTTCTCCGAGCGCAACACAGTCTGCCCTTCAATGAGGGCGCGCGCTGTACGCTGAACGCGTGTGAAAAGCAAAAAGCCCAGCATGACAGCCGATATCAGCGCAACGATCGACGCAGCGGTCATCCAGTAGCGCATCCGATCAATATGCGCGTTGCGTTCAGCCAGTTCACGTTCTTCGATATCGATAAACTGGGAAACGGTATCGGAGAGCTGGTCCATGAGGATTTTGCCCTCATCACCCCTCACCTTGTTGATCGCCTCCTGCACCTTACCGGCCTTGGCAAGATTAATCGTTTCACGCACGTCATCATGCGCGCGCTCGACCAGCGCTTTTATCTTTCGAACACGAGCATCCTGTTGTGGATTGTCCTGCGTCAGCGCCGCAAGATCGGACATGGTCTGATCGATGTTCACGATAGAGCGCTGATACAGTTCAAGATAGGTATCATCGAGCGTCAGAAGATAGCCGCGCCGGCTCATCTCGATGTTATAAGCAATTCTGGTCACGCGTCCGACTTGCTCACGCAGCTCGAAATTCTTCGATATATCAACGACCTGACTGTTAACGCCGGAAGAAAGAAACAGCGTTATCAATGCCGAAAGCAAAACCAGACTGAGCGACACGATAAGAGCAATCGGTCGCCATGACGGCTTAATAACACGGTTTGAAAAGGCTGCTGGCAAAGGTCGGTCCACGATAAATCTAATAGAGCATTTCCTGCTTTGATTGGATCATTGAAAATGCTCGATCCGTTTGTTTTTACGCGCATCTTGCTCCGAAAACCGCGTCGCACTTTTCGGAATGCGCTTTAAGCTTTGGCCTCGCGTTTCACGCATCCCTATCTGGTCCGCACGTCAACGTTTTGAAGCTGCAAACCAGCGCCAGAGAGCGTGAACGTTCTCTGGCGCTGGTATAGTTAACAAATATTAGTAAAGCGAAATCTTCAAGTCGATAAAGCCTACAGCATAATTCCTTAAACTTGAATCAGTTTAAGGTAAAATTATGCTGTAAATATAGGTGTTAGAGCGACCTTTGTGCGCCCAAGAGGGCGCACGGCGCTCTAGTGGCCGTTTTTAGTTCCAACATTTGCTCAGCGCATGAGCCGCAGGAGGCAAATGTTGAAGTCAGACGACGACTGTCAGGCAAAACTTCTCAAAGTTACGCGAGAGGAATCGGCATCCGGACCATAATCGCCATCGCCTTCGATCTTCAAAATCTCTTGCAGACGCGTACGGGCGCGGCTCACACGGCTCTTGATTGTGCCAACAGCACATCCGCAGATCTCTGCCGCTTCCTCATAGGCAAAGCCCGATGCACCAATCAGAATAATGGCTTCGCGCTGGTCATCCGGCAACTGTTCAAGAGCTGCCTTGAAATCCTGCAGATCTAGCGTGCCATATTGGGAAGGATGCACTGCAAGCTGTTCGCTGAAGATACCATCCGTATCTTGCACTTCGCGACCACGCTTACGCATCTGCGTGTAGAATTCATTGCGCAGAATTGTAAACAGCCAAGCCTTCATGTTGGTGCCCAACTCGAAAGAATCCTGCTTGGCCCAGGCTTTCATGATTGTGTCCTGAACGAGATCGTCGGCGCGGTCATGCTTACCGATCAACGATACTGCAAACGCGCGCAAGCTAGGCAAGGACGCGAGCAGTTCGCGCTTGAACTGCGCCAACTCCTCAGCCGACGGAACCAGTGTTCTGCTCACGCATACTCTCCTGTTCAACCTGATCGAGTTTTTCCAGCAAATCCAGAAAACGATCCGGAATGGTCTCGTCCTGTATCGAAGTATAAAGCGCTTTTAGTTTGAGACCCACTTCGCAGTTCGGACCCAAAATGTCCTTCCGGACGCGCCCGTTAAGCCGTAACCCGGCCCCGTTCGCATGAAGGTTTTTCTTTTCAGTCATCTCTAATTAAATCCAGGCATCAAGCCATGTTCCACTGTTACCAAGCCCCTGCTCGACAGCCTAAATGCACCCGATCTCAAAAAGTTCCCTAATTTATCGCATCTGCATGGAACTTTTTTAAATCCGTGGCGTTTTGAGTACCATAATGCCGCGCTCTATAACATTCTCCAGAAACTTTCGGGTTTCAGCGGTGTATGTAGAAAAACAAGAATTGCGGCAGTGAGGAGTCTCAGAATCATGACGTTATCGACGCGTATTGCGCCGCACCTTCCCTATCTTCGCCGTTTTTCGCGCGCCCTCACCGGGTCGCAGGCTTCGGGTGATGCATATGTAGCAGCCACATTGGAAGCCCTGATCGCAGATATAAGCATTTTCCCGCAAGCCTCCGCGGACCGGATCGCGCTTTATCGACTTTTCTGCAATCTTTACAAAACGGCCTCTGTTCAAATTCCGGAACCCGCTTCCGAGTTTGCATGGGAAAAACAGGCAGCGCGCAATCTCTCACATATTGCCCCCTTGCCGCGACAGGCATTTCTCCTCGTCGCAGTCGAAGGTTTCAACGATCGTGAAGCAGCCGAAATTCTTGAACTCGAAGATGGTGAGTTCGGGCGAATTCTTGCAGCAGCTTCCACCGAAATCTCGAAGCAGGTTGCAACCCGCATCATGATTATCGAAGACGAGCCGCTCATCGCCATGGATATCGAGCAGATGGTGGAGAGCCTCGGCCATGAGGTCGTGGGTATTGCACGCACCAAAGATGAAGCGCTTGAGCTTTATCGCAAAGAAAAGCCGCGCATGGTCCTCGCCGACATCCAGCTTGCCGATGGCAGTTCGGGTATCGATGCAGTCAACGAAATTTTGCAGGACGATACCGTTCCCGTGATCTTCATCACGGCCTTCCCCGAACGCCTCCTGACGGGAGAACGACCAGAGCCGACGTTCCTGGTGACGAAGCCATTTAACCCGGACATGGTCAAAGCGCTCATAAGCCAGGCTCTGTTCTTTGAGGAAGCTGCGCAGGTTGCTGCGTAAAGTTTCTGCACATAGAGCGACCTTTGTGCTGTAGCCGGTAAGTTAGCCCCCCCTGTAAAGATCCGCTCTTTTCAGGGGGATTGGCTTTAAAGCGCATAGCGAAAGACCTGAATTCGCTTTCTCATAGCTGCGCACGAGGCAAATAACCATCCGTTTGAAAAAGCGTGATTTTTTTGGGGGCGGGACCTGTAAATTGTCTATTTCGAGGAACCAAAAGCATAGATCGAACGTTTCTCTTTCAATCAGTGAAGAGGAGATTCAAAATGCTTTATTACGCTCTCGTTTTTCTCGTCGTAGCTCTGGTAGCAGGTGCTCTGGGCTTCGGTGGTATCGCCGGTGCTTCAGCAGGTATCGCCCAGATTCTGTTCTTCGTATTCCTTGCCCTGTTGGTCGTATCTCTGATCGCTTCGGCTATTCGCAAGGCGTAATAGACAGAAATCTGCTTACAGGCGGGGGGCGCTATATCGCCTTCCATAAGCCCAAAGAACCATCGCGCCGTTGTATGGCCTCAAACAACGGCGCGATTATTGGTTTTCATAACAAATCAAAACCTTTGAGTCCTATGACAGTCAGCATCCATCCAAACACAATGCCGAGTGTCGTTCATTTTTCCAGTACCAGCTTTTATAAATCACCAGTCAATTTTGATTCTAAAACGGGCGGCAGTTGAGGCATTCATGGCAGCATCACACCAATCCCTCAAAGACACAGAGCCCGATGCTTCACGTTTGCGCGCACTGCTGAGAGCTGTCCGTAACAGCAATGTTTGCGTTCTGTATCAGACGCCCGACCTTTTCTATGCCTGGGGTGAAAATATTCCATCCTACTGGCAGGAAAAATGGAGAGTTGGCGGTCAGGATTGCGATTTCATTTTCTCAACCTCCATGTCCCGGCTCGATCACGCCAAACGCACAGCGTTGGAAAGTGGAACCGCACAGAATGTCGAGCTCGCCATCAACGACGGCGACAAGCTGCGCTGGATAGAATTTCACATCGACTGCGATCGTGATTCTGAGGGCAATGTGCTCGGTCTTGTTACGACCGCACTTGAGATCAGCGAAATGAAACGCCGTGAGCAGGTGTTAAAAACACTGCTCCGCGAAGTCAGTCACCGCTCCAAGAATCTGCTCGCCATCGTGCAAAGCATTGCGAGCCAGACCGCTCGCTTCACCGATTCTGTTGATGATTTCCTTCTCAAGTTTCGCGGCCGCATACAGTCCCTCTCCTATTCACAGGACCTGGTGACGGATTCCAATTGGCACGGAGCGTTGTTTCTCGACCTCGTTCATTCGCAGATCGAGAAATATATCGACATCAATGATGACCGCCTGACTGTCGAAAGTGATAATCCCTATCTCTTCCCGGGCGCGGCTTTGCATGTCGGCTTGGCGCTGCATGAACTGATTATCAATGCGACCTCTTTTGGCGGCCTCTCTATCCCTTACGGTCGCGTGGTGATTTCTGCAAAAATCCACCGCTCCGAAAAAGGCGATGAAGAACTCGTCATCCATTGGGAAGAAACCAATCCGGCCATGCCAGAGGTTTATAATCATGACCCGCGCTTTGGCAGTGCAGTCCTGCAACGGATCGTGCCAGCAGCAGTCGGCGGCAAGGCAGATTACCGCGTTGATGGCGCAGGTGCCGTCTATTCCCTGACAGTGCCGGCCGAACAGTTCGATTCCTGAACTGCATATTTTAAACATCAATTATACCAAGGCGGCTCAAGATGCTGAGGCATCACGCGCGGAACAAGTGCAGTTGCCACTTGAGCTCGAACAAAACTCCATGAGTCATACTCGTGGAGTTTTTGCATTAACGCGCCTACCGGAAAGGGTTAAACGCGCTCTACGGCATAATTCCTTAAACTTGCATCAGTTTAAGGAATTATGCCGTAAATATAGAGTGTTAGAGCGACCTTTATGCACCCAAGAGGGCGCATGGCGCTCTAAAGCTGGATAAAAGAAAAGCCGTTATGGTCCTCACCACAACGGCTTTTCTTTGAATATGCGGAACGCCAGCTGCATAAACGGGGGCGTCTGCGCGGCATTCTCGCTGCCCACTTCATACGGGGAGATTGAAGCGGGCGATGAAGACCACTTGCGGGGCGGGTTGTGGTCTTCATATGCAAAACGCCGATGAGCGATTTTAGTTCCGTTAGGATTTTATTTTTTTACAATAAAGTTCGAGACGGTGATGAACGATCTCATAACCGAGCGTGCGGGCGATCTCTTCCTGCAGTTTTTCGATCTTGTCGGAGCGAAATTCGACGACCTCGCCACTGTCCATATCGATGATATGGTCATGATGGGCGCCACTCGCCTGTTCAAAGCGCGACGGCCCGCCAGCAAAAGCATGACGATGAATTGCGCCGCGCTCTTCCAGCAGCTTCATTGTCCGATAGACAGTCGAAAGCGAAATGCTGGTATCGATCTCGACCGCGCGCCGAAAAATCTCAAGCGCATCCGGATGGTCTTCCGTTTCGGTCAAAATATTGAGAATGATGCGGCGTGGCCGTGTAATTCGGACCCCAGCCTGCCGCAGCTCATACTCATAATCGGGTTTTTTGTGCGATTCACTCATAGCGCGATTATGCACCTCCCGAGCGCCAGTTGCAAATTTTCGCAACTGGCATTGGAACATCTCCCCAGACCATTTATCGCTCACGCCTGCTGAGGAACCCTTTTCATCGTGTAATCACAGATAGACAAGGGGCGAAAAGCTTAGAACCAGCCCTAGGAAAGCAACAGAGCTGCGCCAGTAAAACAGGCCCCAAAGACCAAAAAGGATCCCTACCGGCGCCGTATAAACACAGAAAATGACGAGGTAGCCGTCGCTACCCACGCCGAAGAAGACAATGTAATAGAAAATGAATGCCGTCACGGCCCCAAAAATCAGGGATATGATCGCCGCGAAGCACCAATTCCGCTTTCTGACAGATTTCGATTGGTTCATGCCCGGCCAGTTCCTCGATTAAGTTCCTGAGCAGAACATAACATAATGGCACGCCGGCAATATCAGCGGCTAAGGGGCACCCATCCGGAAATACGTGCCAGCCGCAGTGCCAAAGCCACCTGATGTTGTCTCATCGCAGAACGGTGTCGGAACATTGAGCGTGGCCCCGTCGAGACGCAACACCAGAGGGCCACCATCACCTTTGAATTCAGCCTCACTGGCTGATTTCTGCTCAAGCGCACCACTGAAGCTGCATACCCAGGTGCCGTTTGCCTGATCGGCAACATCAAGGCTCACGGTGAGCTTTCCAGATTGGTCCTTCTCGACATTAATGACGCCCCAGGCATTGCTCCATTTGCCTTCAAGCGAAGTGTTGTCGACAACCGACACCCAGTTCAGGAACTCTGCACGCATCTCTGTCCGGTCATGCAAGCCGGTCAGTCTGTTGTCCAGATTGGACAAATTGCTTTCAAATGCTTCAGACCGGGTCTTGATAAAGGCGGCCTGATCGTTGCGAAGCGCTGTCTTCAAGGCCGGGCTGGATCTCTCAAGCAGTGCAGAATAGGCCAGCGACATCGCGCGATCCGCTTCGGCAATATCCGGCTTAGAGCAAATTGCTTTTTCCGTTGCGCTCGAAGCTTTACCACAGTCGAACCCGGCCTGAGCCAGTGCCGGAACCTGCAAGGGTGCGTAAATTCCCAAAGCGGCGCTTAAGATAAAGGCGTATTTCGTAAGACGCATTTTTTCACTCTCAGTATTCTAGCGGTTCGACTTGTGTCGACCTGTCTTTAATCGGGAGTAGATTTGTCGCAAACATTATCAGTTACTTATTTCATTAAGCGACGTTGAGATGGAATGCTAGAGACATCAGGCATCTCAAAAAGTGCGCGTGCATGTTTGCCACAAATTGACGTCATATCAATTTGCAAGTCGATCGATTTGATTGAGGTTGTTGAAATGGCTGGTACGCCCAAGGGGAATCGAACCCCTGTTTGCGCCGTGAGAGGGCGCCGTCCTAACCGCTAGACGATGGGCGCGGAGCAAAAGCTACTGCCGATATAAGCCTGAAAAGGCCCGAGTGCAATCAAGAGCACAATAATATGATAAAATTGGAAAAGGCGGCATCGCTGCCGCCCTCAAACTCATCGATTACTCGACATTGCCGAGTTTAATACGGCCAACGATGCGAGATTCGCGATAGTCGTAAACGATAATTTCCGTGCCGCCATCCGGCAACAATGTTTCCAGCGAAAGCTGCTGACCAGAAAGGCTCTGTGACAACAGGCGTGTGCCCGGTGCAAGTTCGATCTGCGATTCGATCAACTTGACTGGTTCCGGCTGAGGGGGTGCAATTGCAGCCTGTCCTGGAATGTCGGAACGGGCAGCTTCGGTCTCTGTTGCGTCCGGAGCACGATTGATCTTGTAGACAACTGCGACAAGCACAGCCATAAGACCAATCAACATAACACCGATGGAAACCGCAAGCAGACGGATCATCTTGCGACGGACTTTCTCCATCGCTGGATCAAGCGGGGGTTCCGGCTGTTGCTCTTCCGGATAATAGCCCTGCTGATAGTCCTGATATCCGGAATCCTGCTGATTCTGATATCGGGGATAGTGTGGATCCTGCATTAAATGACTCCGGTTCATGCACCCGCGTGGGCGCGTGATAACGAAGGGAAGAGACAATTGAAAGAACTAATTGCCGACCTCGATGCTGCAGGCAAAAGATTAGACCAGTGGCTGGCCGCAGCATTGGGGCCGGAACTCTCCCGCAGTCGCGTCCAGTCCCTGATTGCTGATGGCCATGTGACCATCGATGATGTCCCTGCCAGTGGTGCAAAGCAAAAGCTGCGCGAAGGTATGAAGATTACCGTCGTGCTGCCAGAGCCTGAACCTGCCGACCCGCAAGGCGAAAACATCCCGCTGGATATTCTCTATGAAGACGATGATCTCATCGTCATCAACAAGCCCGCAGGCCTGGTTGTCCATCCGGGCAACGGCAACTGGACGGGAACGCTCGTCAATGCCCTCATATATCATTGTGGCGATAGCTTGTCCGGCATCGGAGGAATCCGTCGTCCGGGCATCGTTCACCGTCTCGACAAGGATACCAGTGGCGTCATGGTCGTTGCCAAGAACGACCATTCCCATCGGCATTTAAGCGAGCAGTTTGCCGATCATGGCCGTACCGGCGATTTGGAACGCGCCTATCTCGCACTTGTCTGGGGCATGACCGAGCGTCCGCAGGGCAATATCGACGCCCATCTTGGCCGCTCGCATCGCGACCGCACCAAACAGGCAGTCGTCAACGAAGAACGTGAAGATGCGCGCCATGCCATCACACACTATTCGACGATTGAAAAATTCGCCCCGCGCGAAGATGCGACAGCCTTGGCCTCGCTCGTCGAATGCCGCCTTGAGACCGGACGCACCCACCAGATCCGCGTCCACATGGCTCATATCGGCCATCCGCTCGTCGGCGACATGGATTATGGCAGCGCATACAAGACCAAGGCAAACAAGCTGCCTGAGCCACTGAAAAACGCGGTGCAGGGTTTCCATCGTCAGGCGCTACATGCCTTTTTGCTGGCATTCACCCATCCGACAACGGAAGAAATCATGCGTTTTGAAGCGGATGTGCCCGAAGATATGGAGCAGCTTCTGGAAAATTTCCGCCAGCACTCTATATAATATTGATAAATCTAGCAGTTTCACACTGCATGAAACGACCTGTAAAAACTGCATTTTCAGGGCGGAAACACGGTATCGTATGGCATTTCCAGCAAAAGTGCGAAGCGGTTTTGCGTCGGACAATGCGTAAAAATAGTTTCAGCGGTTCCAACGATTCAGTCTTAACTGGAACCGCTGTAAAAGGTTGCAGCCCATTCGGTGCGGCCCTTTAAGCTTGGGCAACTGTTCACATTCTAGTGACACATTGTTTCATGAGGTTAAGGATCGTGTTTTCGCCAAAATCATACCTATATATGTAAGCTCACGATGGAAGTGCAGGAGGCAGCCAGCGTGACAGGTTCGCCAAAAGGGAGCCTGAAATTATAAAGGAGGGTGCTCTATGGCCCAGGTTAATCTCCCAAGCATCACATCCGGTGACGGTGGCCTAACCCGTTATCTGGAAGAAATTCGCCGCTTTCCAATGCTTCAGCCGCAGGAAGAATACATGCTGGCGAAGCGCTATCACGAGCACACTGATCCGAAAGCCGCACACAAGCTGGTGACCAGCCATCTTCGCCTCGTCGCGAAGATTGCAATGGGCTATCGCGGTTATGGCTTGCCAATTGGCGAAGTCATCTCCGAAGGCAATGTCGGTCTCATGCAGGCAGTCAAGCGCTTCGAGCCGGAACGCGGCTTCCGCCTGGCCACATATGCGATGTGGTGGATCAAGGCTTCGATCCAGGAATATATCCTGCGTTCGTGGAGCCTTGTGAAGATGGGTACGACTGCCAACCAGAAGCGCCTGTTCTTCAATCTGCGCAAGATGAAGAGCAAGATTCAGGCGCTGGACGATGGCGATCTCAACCCGGATCAGGTCAAGCAGATTGCGACCAAGCTGAAGGTTAGCGAAGACGAAGTGGTTTCCATGAACCGCCGTCTGTCGGGTGACGCTTCGCTCAATGCGCCACTGCGCGCAAGCGAAGGTGAATCGGGCGAATGGCAGGATTGGCTCGTTGACGATAGCAGCAGCCAGGAACAGGTTCTGATCGAGCAGGACGAACTGGAAAGCCGCCGCTCGCTGCTTGAACAGGCCATGGACACGCTTAACGAACGTGAACGTCGCATCTTTGAAGCCCGCCGCCTTTCGGAAGACCCAATGACGCTGGAAGACCTTTCCGGCGAGTTTGGCATCAGCCGTGAACGCGTGCGCCAGATCGAAGTGCGTGCCTTTGAAAAAGTACAGGCTGCCGTCAAGGCTGCAGCTTTTAAACAGCAGAAGGCGTTGAACCATGTCGAGGAAGCTCACGCCTGAAACTGATAATTTTCAGACCCTTCTACTGCCGCAAAGTGGGAAACCGTTTTGCGGCAGTTTGCTTTTGAAATGTATCAAGAAAAACAAAGTCTGATTTTCATGCAGGATCGGGTTTCGATCCGCCGAAGCATCATTCGATGCAACCTGTCATCTAACCGATAAAAAACCGTCAAATAACTGTAATGGAATGGCTTTAGGCAACGTGACGTGTTTCACCGAAGCCTGAAGGTCTCCCAATGAAAAAGCTCCTGCTTGCTGCAACGCTCGCTCTTACTGCTGCCACTGCTGTATCTGCGTCTGAATATGTCTCTTATCTGGACTATCCTCAGAAAGAGCAGGACGGAAAAGAATTCTTCACTGCCATTGAAATCCCACAGGGCAGCTTCACCAAATACGAAATCAACGACAAGACCGGCCACATCATCGTCGATCGCTATCAGTCGATGCCAGTCGTCTATCCGGCCAATTACGGCTCGATCACCAGCACGCTGGCAGGCGACGGCGATCCGCTCGACGCGCTCGTCTACACCCGCGAACCAATCGTTCCAGGCGCAATCATCAAGGTTCGCCCAATCGGCGTTCTCAAGATGATCGATGGCGGCGAGACCGACGACAAGATTGTCGCTGTCCCTACCTCGAAGATCGACCCGACCTATGACAACATCAAGGAAATTGCTGATCTGCCAAAGATCGAGCAGCAGCGCCTTGAAGCTTTCTTCCGCGTTTACAAGCAGCTGCCGGAAGGCCGCAAGTCTGTTGAACTCGGCGGCTTCGATACTGCTGAAACCGCAGCAAACGAAGTAGCCAAGGCGATCAAGGCTTTCTCTGAAAAGAAATAATCAAGCGTATATCGCTGAAACGAAAAGGCCGCTCAAAGCGGCCTTTTTTATTTCGTCTCGTTTAGCTTGCGCCCAGAACGTCATTGAAGACTTTCTCGCCCGGAACACCTTTTTCAAGGCTGATCAGTGCGCGACGGCCATTGCGATAGGAAATCGGAATATCGATCCACTGCAAACGACGCATCAGCGAAAGATTGGTATCCTGTGCAGTCTTTGCGTCATTAAGCCAGATAATGAAGAAATTATCCGCAATCTTGGAAGGAACTGCAATCAGCGGATTGCCAGCTGCCTGTTCCGTATCTTTGAACGTTATACGCTGCACATTATCGACGACACCGCCGGCAAAATTATCCGGAACGGTGAAGACCATTTCGATCAGATGGCTCGCTGGAATCGACTGATCCGTATTTTTGCGAACCGTCATTTTCAGCTCAACCTTGCTGTCAGGCATGGTGACGCTGGCGCGAATAGCTGGAGCTGCAGGCTCACCTTCACTCGGGCTTTCCTGAATCTCCGACCAGACGACATTGCCACGTTCAACAGAACCTGATTCCGTGCCGCCACGCTCTTCATAAAGAAGCGCCTGCTGGCCAACGGCCACGGCCTGCTGAGGCTGCTGCTGATTCTGGGTATTGGTTTGTTCGGCACCAGGCGTTGAAGCCGCTGTCGACTTGCCTTCACCCAAACCGTTCTGACCGCCCGATGGACCGTCATCGACTTCGCTGCCATCCGGCATCAGACGCTGCGTCATCTTCTGTTCTTCAGGCGTTGACGGCTGCTGACCGGTTTGTGTCTCGCCCGTCTGCGGCTGTTCGGAGCCTGCAGTCTGTCCCGCCGGAGGCGTTTGCCCGTCAGGCTGTTGCGCTGTACCGCTATCCCCGCTTGCCGGTGCGTCGCTGCGACCAAGGCTTGATGCCAATTCCTGAAGCTTGTCCTTGTTTGCCCAAACGCCATAGCCTGCGCCACCAAGAGCGAGTACAGCAATAAGACCGATGATTAGCCCCTTGTAGGAACGCTTTTCCTTCGGGCTGCTGCGTTCGGTATATTCACCGCGACGTGCAAAGGCCTTCTCGTCTGCGCGATTCTGGTCGCGTTCCACTCCCCAGTCATCGCGACGATCGGGCTGAACCTGCGATGCTTCATCTTCTTTGTCATGGTCATCATCCGAGTAGCGGGGCTCGGTTGCGATCTGCGGTTCGCGATCAGCATAAGAAGATGCGTTTGCCGCACGCGTTGATTCGTGTAGAAAATCTTCCAACGGATCGGTCTGGGGTTCTTCAAAAGCCGCTTGGGAAGCTGGAGGCGCATAAAAGGCTTCAACTTCTTCAATAGCGTCTTCGAGGATTTTGCGCTGGCGAACAGCGACAACTTGCGAGGCATTCGCCGTCACAAGCTTCTGTTCAATCGTCGCGCGTGCCTTTGCATAGACACGCTGCCGCAGTTCAGGCGATTTGTCTGCCTGCGCATCGATTGTCTTTTTCAGAACCGCTACAAAATCCGCCATGCCGTTTTACCCAGTTTCCGCGAGTTCGAAATGCAGTAAATGTCTCAATAATCACAATAATCGATGGAAAGCAAAGGTTGCGGCAACGATTAAGTGAACGCTTTCAAAATGATCGCGAAAAAACCTTAAAAAAATACCCGGTCCGCCATGATGACAAACCGGGTGTTTTATTTTTGCAGAACCGAAGTTCAGATCAATCAATCCTGAAATGGATCGGTAACGAGGATCGTGTCTTCGCGTTCAGGGCTCGTCGAAAGCATTGCAACCGGCGCGCCGATCAGCTCTTCGATGTGGCGGACATATTTGACAGCCTGCGCTGGAAGATCGTTCCACGAACGCGCACCAGCTGTCGTTTCCGACCAGCCCGGCAGCGTTTCATAGATCGGCTTCACGCGAGCCTGCGCACCCATCGAGGATGGCAGATAGTCGATGCGCTTGCCATCAAGCTCATAGGCCACGCAGATCTTGATTTCTTCAAGACCGTCGAGAACATCAAGCTTGGTCAGTGCAATACCGGTGATGCCCGAAGTGCGAACCGTCTGGCGAACGATAACGGCATCGAACCAGCCGCAACGACGCTTACGACCCGTCACCACGCCAAATTCATGGCCCTTGGTGCCAAGGAATTCGCCGATTTCATCGTTGAGTTCGGTCGGAAACGGACCTTCACCAACGCGAGTGGTGTAAGCCTTGGTAATGCCGAGAACATAACCGATTGCTGTCGGACCAAGACCCGAACCGGCAGCTGCCTGACCGGCAACAGTGTTGGACGAGGTGACGAACGGATAGGTGCCGTGGTCGTTATCAAGAAGCGCGCCCTGCGCACCTTCGAAAAGGATGCGGTCGCCAGCCTTGCGGCGTTCGTCGAGAACGCGCCAGACCTGATCGATATAAGGGAGAATCTTGTCTGCAACCGAGGTCAGCTCTTCAATAATGGTCGCAACCGCGATTTCCTCAAGGCCCATGCCGCGACGCAGCAGATTGTGGTGAGCAAGCAGACGCTCAACCTTTGGCTCTAAGGTGTCTAGTTCGGTCAGATCGATGACGCGGATCGCACGACGGCCAACCTTGTCTTCATATGCAGGGCCGATACCGCGCTTGGTGGTGCCGATCTTGAGGCCTTCGGTAGCGCCTTCACGCATCGCATCCAGTTCGCGATGAACGGACAGAATAAGCGGTGCGTTTTCTGCAATACGCAGAACTTCAGGGGTGATTTCGATGCCCTGGCCGCGCAGCTTTTCGACTTCCATGACGAAATGATGCGGGTCAACCACAACACCATTGCCGATCACGCTCAGTTTGCCGCGTACAAGGCCGGATGGCAGAAGCGAAAGCTTGTAGCTGACGCCATCGATGACAAGCGTATGACCCGCGTTATGACCGCCCTGATAGCGCACGATCACATCGGCGCGCTCGGACAACCAGTCCACGATCTTTCCCTTGCCCTCGTCGCCCCATTGCGACCCGACGACAACTACATTCGCCATTGAGAAAACTCCTCGGTACGGCATCTCAGCCGTAAATATAGCCCAAGGATCGCAAGCAAACCCCGTCAATGAAACGCGGGGTGCTGATCCCTCGTCTCTATACAGACTCAATCCCGCTTGCGCGACTCTTTCATGCAGAAAATGCGAATATTTTCACCAAAACGTGGAAAAGCGGCTCGCAAAACGTGGAAAACCATGGCTAAGAGGTGTCAGGAATATGGCGATTTAGCGGCAAAACGCCTTTTAGCCGGCGCGGACCATATAGAGCGCCTCGTCCGAATAGCCTTTCAGCTTTTCTTCGAGTGCGATCACATCACGGGTAACAAAGCCCTTTTTCTCCCAGAATCCCTGAGAACCATTCACCGCAACAAGAGCCATGGTGACGAAACCATCCCGCTCTGCCTGAGCAGCCATCAGTTCGACCACACGCGATGCCTGACCGCCTGAGCGGACCACCGGCAGAAGTGCGATGTCGTGAATATAATAGGTGCTGGTTTCCTTCGGCAGCTCACCGAGAATCGAATTCAACGCAGGCACCGAATCGAGTTGCCATGGATGGCTGATGCCGTAACCGAGAATTTCGCTGCCATTGGCCAGCACAAAACAACCGGCCGGATAGACTTTGAAGCGGTCCCGGAAGACCGCCTCATCTTCGAAGAAGTCGGGATGAACGACATTGGCCACGGCTGTTACGCGCGCTATGTCCTGCGCTTGCATTCGCCGCCATTCTGCCTGTTCAATCCCGTCTGTCATGTCGCTCAAGCTTCCTCGATGTTAAATTCCAAAGGTCTTGCCGCCTTGATTGCCTCTTGAGCAATGAGTTCGTCAAGTGCTGCTTGTGGAATCCTGTCATCGACATAAAGCATCGCAATGGCATCACCGCCCGGATGATTACGTCCGAGAGCGAAGTTTGCGATGTTGATGTTGTGCTTGCCGCAGATCGTTCCGAGCAGACCGATCATGCCTGGAATGTCGACATTGGTGACATAAAGCATGTGCGGACCGACTTCCGCATCAAGGTTGATTCCCTTGATCTGGATGAAACGGGCCTTACCGTCAGAGAAGCACGTTCCTGCAATCGAGCGTTCACGTTCAGTGGTCTTCACGGTCAGCTTGATATAGCCGTCGAAGATACCGGACTTATCGCGCTTGATTTCCGAAACGATGATTCCACGTTCTTTCACCATAATCGGTGCGGAAACCATGTTCACATCAGCCACCTGCGGACGGATCAGACCGGCAAGTGCTGCACTGACCAGAGCGCGTGTGTTCATGCCAGCTGTGGAGCCGTCAAAAAGCACTTCGACTTCCTGAATTGGCTCGTCCGTCACCTGACCGACAAAAGCGCCCAGAACTTCTGCGAGCTTGACGAATGGCTTGAGACGCGGCGCTTCCTCTGCAGTGATCGACGGCATGTTGATTGCGTTGGAAACAGCACCCTTGACCAGATAATCCGACATTTGCTCGGCCACCTGGATCGCCACATTTTCCTGCGCTTCGGAAGTCGAAGCACCAAGATGCGGTGTGCAGACCACGTTGGGCAGATTGAACAATTCGTTGTCTGTTGCGGGCTCAGTCTCGAAAACATCGATACCAGCACCGGCAACATGGCCGGATTTCAGTGCTGCAACCAGATCCTTTTCAACGATCAGACCGCCGCGTGCACAGTTGATAATGCGGACACCCGGCTTGGTCTTAGCCAGTGCGTCGGCATTGATGATGCCGCGTGTCTTGTCGGTCAGTGGCGTGTGCAGTGTGATGAAATCGGCACGCGCCAGAAGCTCATCAAGCTCCAGCTTTTCGACGCCAAGTTCCTGCGCCCGCGCTTCCGATAGAAACGGATCAAACGCAACAACATGCATCTTGAGGCCGATACCACGCGCTGCAACAACAGCGCCGATATTGCCGCAACCAACCACACCAAGCGTTTTGCCTGTGATTTCCACGCCCATGAAGCGGTTCTTTTCCCACTTGCCAGCGCGCGTGGAAACGTCAGCTTCGGGAAGCTGACGCGCAACTGCAAACATCAGTGCAATTGCATGTTCTGCAGTGGTGATCGAATTGCCGAAAGGCGTATTCATCACAATAATACCACGGCGCGATGCTGCCGGAATATCGACATTGTCCACGCCAATACCGGCGCGACCAATGACCTTGAGCTTCGTTGCTGCTGCTATCAGCTTTTCCGTTGCCTTGGTGGCGGAGCGGATAGCAAGACCATCATATTGGCCGATGACTTCGAGCAGCTTTTCTTTGTCCTTGCCAAGATCTGGCAGGTAATCAACTTCAACGCCGCGGTCTTTGAAAATCTGAACGGCGGTCGGCGACAATTTATCGGATACGAGTACGCGAGGTGCCATAAGGGCCTCCTTCGAATTGTACGATAATGAAAGGCAAGCAGGCTATGGCCGTCCCAACTCCGGCCACAGCACTGTCATCGCTTGCGATTATGCAGCGGCTTTCAGAGCAGCTTTCTGTGCAGCAAAGGCCCAGTCGAGCCATGCAGTCAGGGCTTCAAGATCAGAAGCTTCAACCGTAGCACCCGCCCAGATACGCAAACCGGAAGGCGCATCGCGATATGCACCGATGTCGAAGGCAACGCCTTCTTTTTCGAGCGCCGAGACGATGCCCTTGGCAAAAGCTGCCTGTGCATCAGCCGAAAGCGCCGTCACTTCCGGATCAACAATCGTCACGCAAACAGATGTGTTGGAGCGCGTTTCAGGCTTCTGAGCCAGATTAGCGATCCATGGCGTCCGCTCGATGAAAGCATCAAGCACAGCGAAATTTGCATCCGCACGTCCGACAAGACCGTCGAGACCGCCGACAGAACGCGCCCAGCTCAGTGCATCGAGATAATCTTCAACGCAGAGCATTGAAGGGGTGTTGATTGTTTCGCCAACGAAGATGCCTTCGATCAGCTTGCCGCCAGAAGTCAGGCGGAAAATCTTTGGCAGCGGCCATGCTGGCTTATAGCTTTCCAGACGCGCAACAGCGCGTGGGGAAAGAATGAGAATGCCGTGTGCGCCCTCGCCGCCAAGCACTTTCTGCCATGAGAAAGTGACAACATCGAGCTTTGCGAAATCAAGGCGCTGCGCGAAAGCAGCCGAGGTCGCATCGCAAATGGTCAAGCCTTCACGATTTGCAGGAATGAAATCGGCATTGGGCACGCGAACGCCGGATGTGGTGCCGTTCCAGGTGAAAACGACGTCACGGTCGAAATCAACCTCAGCAAAATCAACCAGTTCGCCATAGGGCGCAACAAAGCTGCGGGTATCTTCCAGCTTGAGCTGCTTGATCACATCTGTGACCCAGCCGGAGCCGAAGCTTTCCCACGCGACCATATCAACGCCGCGCTCACCGAGCAGCGACCACAAGGCCATTTCAACCGCACCCGTGTCGGATGCAGGCACGATGCCAATGCGGTAATCAGCCGGAACGCCGAGAATTTCGCGGGTAAGGTCGATGGCTTCTTTCAGCTTGGTCTTGCCGATTTTCGCACGGTGCGAACGGCCAAGCGGCGCATCGGCAAGCGCTTGAAGCGACCAGCCGGGGCGTTTAGCACAGGGACCTGAAGAAAAATTAGGGTTAGCCGGGCGAACTGCCGGCTGCGCAATCGTCGTCATTTTGTTTCCTATCCTCTCAGATAGCACGCGCCTCGTTGGGGAGGCGTGGCCCGCTGATGAAAATATCGGAAAGCAAAAATTTCACAAGACCGTCCAAGGCTTATTTTTTCTAAAGCGCCATGTGCCAGAACAGGTGCACAAAGGTCGCTCTAACACGCTAAAATTACAGTATAATTTCACCTCAAACTGACTCAAGTTTAAGGATTTATGCTGTAAACCCGCCGAAATAGCACCGGCGGGTTCGAATGCCAGAGAATTTACTTCTCGGATGGCTTTTCTTTCATGCGCGCATAATAGCTTGCGATGAGCGCACCGGAAACATTGTGCCACACACTGAAAACGGCACTCGGAACTGCCGCCAAGGGTGAGAAATGCGCATTCGCAAGAGCTGCACCAAGGCCACTGTTTTGCATGCCTACCTCAATGCTGATTGCCTTGCGCTTTGCCAGAGAAAGGCCCGCAGCGCGTGCGGCGAAATATCCCAACAGCAAACCAAAGCCGTTATGCAGAACGACGACCGCGAAGATCAATGCACCAGACTGGGCAATTGCAACCTTATTGACCGCAACAACAGCTGCGACGATCAAAACAATGCCGATGACCGACACCAGCGGGAGCATTGGCACAGCTGCCTTCACAAGGCTTGGCATCAGCTTCTGCAGAATGAAACCAAGTGCAAGGGGTACGAGAATAACCTTGAGAATGCTGATGAACATGCTCATTGCGTCAACCGGCAAATACTGGCTTGCAAAGAACCAAACCAGAAATGGCGTTACCAGCGGGGCCAACAAGGTGGTCACGCTTGTGCAAGCAACGCTAAGGGCCACATCGCCTTTGCTGAGATAGGTCATCACATTGCTTGCCGTGCCACCCGGGCAACAGCCAACTAGAATTACGCCCGCAGCAACTTCCGGCGACATCGGAATAATGCGCGTCAGCAAAACTGCAAGGAGCGGCATAATCAGGAATTGGGCGAAAACACCAATCAATACTTCAAACGGTCGTTTGGCGACCTCCGCAAAATCCTTGGTCGAAATCGTAAGTCCCATGCCAAACATGATGATGCCCAGCAACACGACAATCCAAGGCGCGAAAACACTGAACGTCGATGGCAACAAAAAACCAAGTACGGCGAAGACGATAATCCAGACAGCAAAAGAGCGGCCGACAAAATCTGAAAAAGCTACAAGCGCTTTCATTTCTCTCCCTTCAGACTGCGTACAGTCTCGAAAAATGCTTCTATAAGGCAACGCCTCTCTGATGCGGCCTTCTAAGGGCATTTCGGAAGATATGAAATAAAAAATAGCCAGATTGCTAATTTATGGGCAATTTTGACGGGCTTATGGGATATAAAATGAAAAAAGCCCGGGAGGTTCCGGGCTTTATTTCAGGTTACAGTGTTTTAACCACCGAACATGTAGCGAAGACCCACACGGACATCGTGGATGTTCATGCCCTTGTCGTAGCCGTCGCCAACGCCATAGTTTCCGTTGAACATCTTGCCGCCGTTGATATGGCGGAAGCGATAACCAGCATCAAGCTTGAGATTGTGTGTCAGATCAACTGACGCACCAGCCATAAGCGCGTAGGTGAAGCGCCAGTCAGCATCACCTTCGAGAACACCACCATTGGTGGTATCGACTAGGTCGTTCCACTTGACGCGAGTGCCACCAATACCGGCACCGACGTAAGGTGTAACGCCGCCGAAATTGCCGAGATCGACATAGGCGTTAGCCAGAAGCGATAAAGCAGACATCTTGCTTTCATCGCGATCGCTCGTGAATTTAGCGCGCGTCATATAGTCGAGCGTCAGGTCGGTACGGAAATAATCAGTGACCTGATAACCAACACCACCGCCCAGCAAGAACGAACCCTTCAGCTTGCCGCCATGAATTTCTGGGTCGCCTTCACCACAGGTGTTACAGCCACCGCCACCCGGCAAGGTGTAGGTTGCGCCACGGAATTTCGCTGCGGAATAACCGATATCGCCACGCAAATACCAACCACCAACGGCTGGAGGAGCGACAACCACTTCCGGCACTGGCTCGATATAATCTGCAGCGAAAGCCGCAGGAGCCATTGCCGTCAGGGCAGCCGATACAGCAAGGCTTGCGCAAAAGGTTTTAATAAGACTGTTCATTCATCTGCCCCATCAATCTGTCACGCCACAACCGCGTCGGAACCGAGTTTTCAAAGGCAGAATATTCAGGAAAAGTTAAATACAACTTAACCTTGTTTTTTAACTACGTTTATTAACAGTTGCTAAACTACAACCTCTGCTGCACCGGACAAAAAAATAGCGCGGACAAGCCGCGCCATTTCTATTGAGATCGATGTTTTATCAGGCTGCAGCACTTTCCGAAGAAATCACGTTGATGATGTCATTGACGACCTTTTCAACGAGTGCGCGGTCATCGCCTTCCGCCATGACCCGGATGAGCGGTTCAGTTCCGGATGGACGAATAACCAGACGTCCCTGCGAACCCAGACGATCAGTCGCTTCGTCAATAGCGCTCTTGACCTTCTTGTTCTCAAGCGGTTTTCCGCCAGCAGTACGAACATTCTTGAGGAGCTGCGGCACTGGCTCGAACTTGCGACACAATTCGCTTAGCGGCTTGTTCTCTTCCTGGGCAACAGCAAGAATCTGTAGCGCAGACACCAGACCGTCGCCAGTCGTTGCAAAATCCGACAAAACAATATGACCGGACTGTTCGCCACCAACATTGAAGCCATGCTCGCGCATATGTTCAACCACGTAGCGGTCGCCAACCTTGGTACGGGCCAGCGTCATATTGTGATCATGCAGGAAGCGCTCAAGGCCGAGATTGGACATGATCGTCGCGACAATACCGCCGCCCTGCAGACGGTCCGATTTAGCCCATGATTCGGCAATAACTGCCAGAAGCTGATCGCCATCGATCACGGTGCCGTTTTCATCGACAAGCAGAACGCGGTCCGCATCGCCATCCAGTGCAATACCGACATCGGCGCGCACTTCATGCACCTTCTTCATAAGGCCAATCGGATGGGTCGAGCCGCAATCCTCATTGATATTGATGCCGTTCGGCTCATCATTGATGGTGATGACTTCTGCACCAAGTTCCCAAAGAGCTGCAGGCGCAACCTTGTAGCCCGCGCCATTGGCGCAATCGACCACAACGCGAAGACCATTAAGCGAGATATTGCGCGGCAGCGTGCGCTTAGCAAATTCGATATAGCGATAGATATCGCCGTCGACGCGCTTGGCCTTGCCCACTTCACCGTGGCTTGCGAGATGCGCGGACAGATCGCTGTCGATCAGGCTTTCAATCTTAAGCTCGATCTCATCGGACAGCTTGAAGCCATCAGGGCCAAACAGCTTGATGCCATTATCATAGAAAGGATTATGCGAAGCCGAGATCATCACGCCAATATCCGCACGCAAGGAACGGCAGAGCATGGCGACCGCAGGCGTTGGAATTGGACCAAGCAGAAACACGTCCATACCGGCGGCAGTGAAACCTGCAACCAGTGCGTTTTCCAGCATATAACCGGAACGGCGCGTATCCTTGCCGATCACGACGCGCGAGGCCTGGCCTTTGCGGCGGAAAATATGCCCGACAGCCATACCAACTTTCATGGCAATATCAGGCGTCATCGGAAAGCTGTTGGCCTTGCCGCGAATGCCGTCGGTTCCAAAATATTTACGTGTCATATTCTTAGCCTTGCGTTGCGCCATAGAGCTGTCTCGAACCAATCAAATACAGTCGCTGTTAATCCGTGAGACGGCAATGGCATCCGGGATTGTTAGCCCGGTAATCGATTGTCTGCGTTATTACCGCAAAACCACCTGTCATTGCAATTTCGCCTTTCGGAGAAACAAACTACTTTAAAGCGTGAAACTCCAAATCTTTCCTATGATGCGCCGAAATCATTAACCGAGCCTTTCTCATCTCGTCTGCCAAAAAAGCAGAAAAGCCGGACAGACTGCCCGGCTTTTCGTAATTTTTGCAGATGCTTATTGCGGCTGCGGGTTTGGTTCGATGCCAGGTTCACCACCTGGCTCCTCACCCTTGCGCTTGCGCGGGCTACCGGCTTTCGGCACGCCCGAACCGCGTGACGGCGTATCATTGCCCTGATCACGCGATGGCTTGTTGCCCGCAATCAGTTCTTTGATTTCATCGCCGCTCAGCGTTTCGTATTCGAGCAGACCTTCGGCCAGAGCAATCCAGTCCTCGCGCTTTTCAGTCAGGATGCGGGTTGCTTCGGCATAGGCTTCATCAACCAGACGACGCACTTCACCATCAATGATCTGCGCGGTTGCTTCCGAGATATTCTGCGTGCGCGAAACCGAATGGCCCAGGAACACTTCTTCCTGATTGTCGCCATAGGCAACGCGACCGAGCTTGTCGGAATAACCCCACTGCGTCACCATCGAGCGCGCAAGCTTGGTTGCCTGCTGAATATCAGAGGATGCACCGGACGTGATGTTTTCCTTGCCGAATTTCAGCTCTTCCGCAACGCGGCCACCCATCAGGATCGCAAGGCGCGATACCATCCAGGTATAGGTTGCCGAATAACGGTCGCCTTCAGGAAGCTGCATCACCATACCCAGCGCACGACCGCGCGGAATGATTGTCGCCTTATGAACAGGATCGGTGCTCGGTACGTTGATCGCAACGATGGCGTGACCTGCCTCATGATAAGCCGTATTGGCCTTTTCCTGCGGCGTCATGGCGGAACGGCGTTCCGCACCCATCATGATCTTGTCCTTGGCGTCTTCAAATTCCTGCATGGTCACGAGACGCTTGTTGCGACGCGCAGCCATAAGAGCAGATTCATTAACGAGGTTTGCAAGATCGGCACCGGAGAAGCCCGGCGTACCGCGTGCGACAACCTTGAGATCAACATTGGGTGCAAGCGGCACATTGCGCACATGCACTTTGAGGATCTGCTCACGACCAACGATATCCGGGTTCGGAACTACGACCTGACGGTCGAAACGGCCCGGACGCAAGAGCGCTGGATCAAGAACGTCAGGACGGTTGGTTGCAGCAATCAGAATGATTGATTCGTTTGCTTCAAAGCCATCCATCTCAACCAGAAGCTGGTTGAGTGTCTGTTCGCGTTCGTCGTTACCGCCACCAAGACCGGCACCACGATGACGACCGACAGCATCGATTTCGTCGATGAAGATAATGCAAGGCGCGTTCTTCTTGGCCTGTTCGAACATGTCGCGGACGCGGCTTGCACCAACACCGACAAACATTTCAACGAAGTCCGAACCGGAGATCGTGAAGAACGGAACATTGGCTTCGCCTGCAACAGAGCGCGCGAGCAAAGTCTTACCGGTTCCGGGAGGGCCTACGAGCAGAACGCCGCGTGGGATTTTACCGCCCAGACGCTGGAACTTCTGCGGATCGCGCAGGAATTCGACGATTTCTTCGAGATCCTGCTTGGCTTCTTCAACGCCTGCAACGTCCTGGAACGTCACACGACCATGCGCTTCGGTCAGAAGCTTGGCCTTCGACTTGCCAAAGCCCATCGCACCGCGCGAGCCACCCTGCATCTGGCGCATGAAGAAAATCCACACGCCGAGAATAAGGATCATCGGCAACCATGAAAGCAGAATGCCAAGGAGCGAGCTGGAGCCGTCGCTTTCAGGACGAGCGGTGATTGCAACGCCCTTCTCTTCAAGACGAGAAACCAGTCCGGTATCACCCGGCGAATAGGTCTGGAAGGTCGATCCGTTATCGGCAAACGTACCGCTGATCCGTTCACCAGTGATGGTGACCGCTTTCACGCGTCCGTTTGAAACGTCATCGATAAATTGGGAGTAAGAAACTTCACGGGAATTCGTGCGCTGGCCAGGACTCTGGAACAGGTTGAACAGCGCTATCAAAAGTAGAGCAATGATCGCCCAGAGGGCGAAGTTGCGATAGTTCGGATTCATATCGGGTCCAATCGATACCACGGCCACCCGAGAAAAGGGCGGTACGATGTTTCGGCTTAACATAGGATCGAAGGAAGGCCTTGCCAAGGCGCGAGAGCCCCCTCACCTTCGATTCTTGTCAATCTGGTTTATAAAAATTAGGACATTCACGGCCAAACCGCTTTTCAACGGCATTTGCCAGCCCAAAATCATAGCCCGGAAGCACATGATCGAAGATTGCGAAGTGTTTCTCGACAGTGATTCCTGCAGGCAGCTGCTGCCCGTTAACTGCTGGAAGTTGCAATAGTTTGCCGTTTTCATAGATAGCAGGCAAAACCAGCAAAGCGTCTCTTTGAACGGAATCGACGTCGAGTTCGGAAAGCTCTATGAAATCTGCCAGCTCTTGGCGATCCGGGCTCCGTATCTCCAGCGTGCGGTTGCCCTCATTTGTGAAACGAAACCGCCCGTCCCAGATAATCCGCTGACCTGTCTCAATCCGCATAATCGGCAGGTTGCGCCTCTCACGACGAAACCGGTGCGGCAATCCTCTTCGCCCAAGTTCGACGAGTGCTCCAAAAACCGTCATACGATCAGTTTTTTCATTCCCGGACAAAACTCTTTCAATGCGTGATCGCTCGGCATCGCCGGGGAGAAAACGTCGTCCGCCTGCAATAGATGCAAGCAGGCCTGAAAATAGACGTCGAACATTTTCTGGCAATGCTGCATAAATTTCCGCGTCGACCGAGATCGTGCCGAGAGGGCTCATCTTCACACAGTCTGGATCAGCCAGCGCTGACATCAGCGCCGCGTTGTCGCGTTTACGTGCAGCACCTGCCAAAGCGATCTGTGCGAGGATCGTTTCCGGATCTGCTTCTGCAGCGGAAGTAAGCCTTACACGCGGACGCTCATAGCTGGTATTGACGTTGCTTGGATCATCTATCCAGCGGATACCCTTCTTCGTCAGTTCATCACGTAACGTCATGCGCGACTGATCAAGAAGGGGGCGGATCAATTCAACAGAACTCTCCAGCCATGAACGGGGAGCCATGGCGGCAAGTCCACGCGCTTCCGAATGAGAGCTTCGCTCCTGACGCATCAGAAACGTCTCTATCTGATCGTCGCGCGTATGACCTGTCGCGATAAAATCAGCGCCCACTTCCTGTGCGGCCTGAACCAGCAAGCGGTAGCGCGCCGACCGCGCTGCTGCCGCAATGCCGGTCTTGGGCTTGGCTTCTTCCCAGGCAAAAACACGATGTGCAATGCCGTGAGCATGGCACAGTTTGCCGACATTTTCTGCTTCATCGGCGGATTCAGCGCGCAGGCGATGGTCGATGGTAACAGCTGTCAGTGGCGGCGGATTTTCCAATGTCGCCAGATGATCTTTGAGGAGGAAAAGGAGCGCAAGAGAATCGCTGCCACCTGAAACAGCAGCAACAATTCCTTTTGCACGCTCAAGTCCGAAGGGTTCAAAAATTTTGATCGGGGAAAGCCCCACTCATAGTCTCCAAAATCAGCATTTAATGCGCGTGCGCTCGTCCGTGACCCGCTTCAAAACTGCCGGCGCTGCATTCGGATAGCGGTCCGGAATCTGCTTGAACGTCGCACATGCAACATCGTGATTATCCATTTTCTCAAGCGTCATACCGAGCTTGAACATATTCTCTGGCGCGCGTTTTGAATCCGGATAATCGCGCTGCGTATCGATGAATACCGTCGCAGCTTCCGGGAAACGTGATTGACCGTAAAGCGATTCACCCAGCCAATAACGCGCCTCAGCTGTCGTGGGGTCCGCAGGGTAGCGTTTGATATGCTCACGGAAACCAGTCTCGGCGGCCTTGTAATCGCCCGACATCAGATACTGATAGGCAGCCTGATAGAGCGAGTTTGGATTGTCGTCGGTCGGCAGAGAAGCGACAGCCTGCCCTGCAGGAAGTGCTGGCCCATGTTCAACCGGGCGCGGCTGAGCATTGATCGTTTCGCCGATTACATTGCCATTGTTATCGAAACGAATGGAGCCGAGCGACTGTGGCGGCTCCCCACGCTGCGGGCCGCCCTGAGGAGCTGTGCCAGAACCAATAGCAGTGGAATCGGCGCCCGATGGATTGTTCGCCGCCGTTTGAGAAGAAGAACCGAAATTACCATCTGACGAAGCACCACCTGAAACCCCGTTATCGGGGTTTCCAGCCGGAGCTGCATCAGCCAGCGATGTACCGTTGTTGCCATCTGTCGGCGCACCAACGGCATCCGCACGACCACCATTTTCCAGCGCCTGGAAACGGCGTTCATTTTCTTCCTGCATCTTCTGCATCTGGTCCTGCAATTCGAGAACCTGGAAGTTCATGGCTTCAGCGCGAGCGCCAAGCGTATCGGCAATAGCTGTAGGATTCGGCATACCCTGTGCGCAAAGATCGCTGCCCGGCGGCGGCGTAACGGGAGCATCCTGACCAGCGCTTGCCTGTGCAGGTGTCGAACCGCCCTTTTTCTTTTCAAGCTCTTCAAAGCGGAACTGGTTGTCGTCCTGCGTCTTCTGCAGCTGTTCGTTGGTGAACGAAATCTGAGCATCCACATCCTCTACCTTACCGGTGAGATTGCGGATCACTTCCTGCTGCAAGCCGGGACTTTGCTGATAGCCACCCTGACCGCCAGCACCATTATCGCGCATCGCGTCGTCAAGAATAGCCGTTGAGCCGATGCTCACATGATTCTGTGCGCCGCCTCGGCCCTTTTCGAGTGCCTGAAAGCGGGTTTCATTGTCGCGCTGAATTTTAAGCATCTTGTCGCGCAACTGCAGAATGCGTGCATAAGACTGCGCATTCTGGTGCGCAAGATTACATACCTGCTGCGCGAACTGGTCACCGCCGGGATTACCCGCCTGCGCCAGCTGGATTTGCCCCTGCTGCGAAGAAACAGATGCCGCCAGAACCGGAGCACTTGCCAAAAGCGGCAACATGGCAAAAGCCAGTGTCACTTTCCTCATTGGTTTCCTCATTCCCTTTTGCCCCTATCGCTCATTTCCGAAAAATGATGGTGCCCTGAAATTATGGCCGCGATAAATATCGTCATGTTCCCGATGTTCAGGTATCGCGCCTGAATATTATCTGAACACCCGATTTCTCACGGCTCTTCTCAGCTTTTAGAGAAAATCCATAAAAAGCAAAGATGCTTTCCCTATGACACAGGCGACTTCGGCCAAAATTTGTCGAAGCGGCTAATATGCGCCTGCCAAAACGAAAAAAGCGGCCAAAAGGCCGCCTTTTCCGTATGAGTGTTGCGATATCGCATATCCAGTGAAGGCGCGAACGCAATCAAACGAGATGAGGTGTTAAACACCTCATTCTGTTTATTAGCTGCCAGCACCGTTAAGAACGGTAACGGCACGACGGTTCTGAGACCAGCACGAGTCGCTATCGCAAACAGCGATTGGACGTTCATTACCGTAGGAAACGGTACGCATACGGCTGGTTGGAACGCCACGAGCTGCAAGGAAGTCACGGGTTGCAGCTGCACGACGCTGGCCGAGTGCCAGGTTGTATTCGCGTGTACCGCGTTCGTCGGCATGGCCTTCAACAGTGATCGAGTACTGTGGGTAGCGCTGCAGCCACTGAGCCTGCTTCGACAAGGTCTGCTGTGCATCGGCACGGATCAGCGAAGAATCGAGATCGAACAGAATGCGGTCGCCAACATTCACAGTGAAATCCTGCGACGAGCCGGGCGTAGCAGCGCCACCAGCAAGGCCAAGATCACCGGCATTGTTTGGAAGGTTCTTCTTGGACGCACAACCAGCAACGGCGAGCGTCATGAAAAGGGCAATAGCGATAGGGCTACGTGCAATCGACTGGAAACGGCGCATGGGCCGGAGCTCCTTAAGATTTGATGTTCCTGCGTAACCAACCAATAATCATATTTAGGTTAAGGCAGGCTCAAGAAGTATGGTTAACGATTTCTTTCGGCCAAATGCAAACCGGTTTTTCCGGCAGCAATTCTGTTTCTAGCCCTTGATGGCTAAATGCGGCAGAAACACGGCCCAAAGGCTAAGATTGTGGCAATTTGAGCATAATCAGCCAATCTAGAGCTCTGTTCGCTCCTAACTCGCCTGTAGCTCTGTATTGGTCGTGCAAAATAAAAGGCGCGAAACAGAAGTTTCGCGCCTTGTTAAATATCAATGCAGCTGACGGCACTATTCGAGCAGTGGCGACCATGCCGGATCGGAACCGAAGTTCGGAGTCTGGATCTGGCGCTCGTTACGACCGGTCAGATCAATCGTGAACAGCTTTGGTCCACCAGCACCCGCAGCTTTGCGGAAGAACATCAGGACGCGACCGTTTGGAGCCCAGGTCGGACCTTCATTGTGGAAGCCAGAAGTCAGCAGACGTTCACCTGTACCATCGGTCTTCATGACACCGATCGAGAACTGGCCCTGCGACTGCTTGGTGAAGGCGATCAGATCACCGCGTGGCGACCAGACAGGGGTCGAGTAGCTGCCATCACCCGCCGAGATACGGCGTGGATTGGAGCCATCAGCGCCCATGACATAAAGCTGCGGACGGCCACCACGGTCGGACGAGAAGACGATCTGCGAACCATCAGGCGAATAAGACGCACTCGTGTCGATTGCCTGACTGCTGGTGAGACGGGTTGTCGAGCGATTACGCAGGTCCATCGTGTAGACGTTCGCACTGCCATCGTCCTGCAGCAGGCTCATTACAACTTTCTGACCATCTGGCGAGAAGCGTGGCGCAATCGACATGCCGGGGAAGTTGCCGACAAGTTCGCGCTGACCGGTTTCAAGCTGCAGCAGATAAACGCGCGGCTGACCACCAGCAAACGACATATAGGTGACTTCCTGACGGTTCGGCGAGAAGCGTGGTGTCAGAGCAATGTCACGGCCATCGGAAAGATAGCGCACATTCGCGCCGTCCTGATCCATGATCGCAAGACGCTTGACGCGCTTCTGTGCCGGACCCGATTCATCGACAAACACGATACGTGTATCGAAATAGCCCTTTTCACCGGTCAGGCGCTCATAAATCGCATCGGCGATGATGTGCGCAACACGACGCCAGTTATCCGGCGTGGTGAAAAACTGCTGGCCGATCATCTGCTGACCGCCAAACGTATCCCACAGGCGGAACTCAGCCTTCAAACGGCCATCTGGCTGCTTGGTAATGCGGCCCGTCACCAGTGCCTGCGCGTTGATAACTTTCCAGTCTTCAAAACGCGGCGATGCATCGGGATTGGAAATCTTTTCGATGAACGCGCCTTTGTTGATTGGCGCAAAAAGGCCAGAGCGCTCAAGATCCGCAGCAATGACAGAAGTGATGTTCGGTCCAAGCTGATCTGCCGACAGGAAGTCGGTGATAGCAATTGGCAGTGGCTCGACCACACCCTTGTTGATGTTGATTTCCACCACCGCGCGAGCAGGCATGGTGGAAACAAGACTTGCAGCGATCACACAGGCGAAAGCCGACAAGGCTGCGCGGATCTTTGTTTTCATGATGCCTATTTTCATATCTTCTGGGACCTCTTTTGTCCTTGGCATTCAACTTGTTTGCGACCGGAAATCCGATCAGAACATTTCGCTCGGGTCGAAGTTGACGATCACTTCCGACCATGAATCATATTTGTCTGCTGGCAGATTGTATGGTGCGCAACGCGCCACAGCGCGCTTGGCGCTTTCAGCTGCCGCACGGCCCACACCGTCACCACCGCCACCAGATGTTACCTCAGGAGAACCCTGGATAGAGCCGTCCTGATTAAGACGCATCTTCACCGTCACGACCAGACCTGGAGCGTCTGCCACACCGGCAGGCACATTCCAGCACTTGGAAATCGCACCACGAAGGGCATCCATTTCATTCTGGCTCAGCTTCGAGCCACCTGTATTCTTCTTGCCGCCCAACGATGCCTGATCGGTGGAACGCTTTGCGCCGCCGCCCGATGCCTTCTGCTTGTTGAGGAGTGCTGCCACTTCATCAGCAATGGCGTCATTCTTCGACTGCGAGGTCTGCGAGGCGGACTGCGTAGGCTTCTTTTCTTCCGTCGGCTTGCGATCAGGCGTCTTTGCCGTCTGCGCCTGCGGAGGTTTAGGCTTTGCCTGTGGTGCCGGAACATTATCCGGCAATTTTGGAGCCGTCTGATCAGGTGCTTCCGCCTGCTTCTCGATTGCTTCCGCAACCGGATCCGGCTTCACTTCCTGCTTTTCTTCAGGCTTGGTCTGAACTTCGGTCGCCGGCACCGGTGTCGGCTGTTCCTGCGGCTTGGGTTCAGGTTTTGGATCTGGCTTCGGTTCCGGCTTTTTCACCGGCTCCGGCTGTGCTTTTGGTTCCTCAGCCGCTTCAATGGGTTTCGCCTTGTTATCAGGCTTTGGAGGCGTCTGAAGATCGACGTCGTTGTCGCCGACGTTTTGAGCATCGGGAACGACATTCGGCTTTTTCGTCGGAACAGGTGCCGACTTTTCCTTCATCGGCGCAGTCTTATCGCCCTGCTGGATCTGGGTAATCGATTCGATCGGCACGATGTCGACCGGAAACGACTCCGAATCCTGCACGTCGAAAGCCTTCGGCGAGGAGAAGGAGAAAAGCCCCAACGCGATAACGACGGTATGGAGGGCTACAGAAGATGTCAGGCCAGCCTTCATGATGGCGTCAGCTATCCTGCTCCTGGAGTGTCACAAGGCCGATATTCTTGAAACCGGCGGCGGAAATGCGAGCCATGACCTTCATGACGGTGCCGTAATCGGCAGCCTTGTCACCGCGCACGAAAATGCGCTCTTCGTAACCGGTCTTGGCAATCGCCTGAAGTTTGGCAACAACTTCATCGAGCGGAATTTCAGTTTCCTGCAGATAGATCTTGCCGTCATTGCTGACCGATACAGTGATCGGCTGCGTGTCGGCATTCATGGCTTTCGCCTGCGTATCCGGCAGATCGATAGGCACGCCAACAGTCAGAAGCGGAGCAGAGACCATGAAGATGATAAGCAGCACCAGCATCACGTCCACGAATGGCGTAACGTTGATTTCGCTCATCAATGCCTTCTTGCGACCACGCCTGCGGCGTCCGCCCGATTGCATTCCCTGATTTCCAACTGACATGCCCATTTCAATATTCCCGAAGGCTCGATTTAGCTTTGATGCCGGAACGCTCTATTTTGTTTTCACGCTTGTCGTTATCGGAAAACCGGTTCCCACTTTTCCGCGACATGCTTTAGCTGCGCGGCGTCAGCTTCTCATCAATTTGGCGCGACAGTATGGCAGAGAACTCATCCGCAAAGCCTTCGAGCCTGCCATTGACCTTACCCGCGTCACTCGACAGCTTGTTGTAGGCAATAACCGCAGGGATAGCGGCCAGAAGACCGATAGCAGTAGCAAGCAGCGCTTCCGCGATACCCGGCGCCACGACGGCGAGATTGGTGTTTTTGGATGCCGCAATTGCCTGGAAGGAGGTCATAATACCGACAACCGTACCGAAAAGACCGATAAAAGGTGCCGCTGAACCAATCGTTGCAAGGAAGCCGAGCCGCGATTCCAGCTTTTCGCTTTCACGCGCCAGCGCCACATCCATCGCCTTGTCGATACGCATCTGAAGTGCAATCGGAGACCGCGCACCCTTCTCAAATGACTTTTTCCACTCACGCATGGCAGCCATGAAGATGGAGGCCATGCCCGTTGTGCGACGATCATTGAGATTGCGGTAGAGCTCTTCCAGCGACTGACCGGACCAGAAAGCCTGCTCGAAGCGATCAATTGCGCGGCGTGCGCGACCGTAAGCGACAATCTTGTCTACGATGATCGCCCAGGTCCAAACCGATGCAACGATCAGACCAAGCATAACAAGCTTAACGACCCAGCCTGCCTGCATGAACAGGCCCCAGAGGGTAATATCGGCGGCAGGGGCCGCAAGCGCAACATTTTCCATCGATCTACCGTCCTCGAATCCAAACGCCCGGCGTCATAACCGGGCGGCATCGCAAATTCTTCTAGAAACGTCCGTTTCCGAACGCCCCAACCTGCGCAGCTTTATCTAACGAGCTTTTTGCACACCCTGACGGATATGCTGACGCTCTGCGCCACAACCGCCATATCGGATTTCAACTTTAAATCCTCACAGCGCTTGTTACGGTTAATTTTGGTGAAAGGAAGGCGCTGCACTTCAACCCAGCCTCTCAACCGATTCCGTCAGCATGATTAATGGAATATTATGGTTAAGGATGCGTTATCATTTAAAGAGAAGCGCCATGTACCCGTTAATTATTGCGGGCGTTTCTGAAACTATTAGAACGCCTTGCACCCTCCTGGGCACACAAAGGTCGCTCTAACACTCTATCTTTACAGCATAATCTTACCTTAAACTGATCCAAGTTTAAGGAGTTACGCTGTAGTCAGCTTTCGTGAAAGCTTCACGCCATTCATCGGGAATACGGCGGGGATGACCTTCCTTGGTGATCATCACCGCCTCGACCTTGGCTTCTGACAGCAATCGTCCATCACAGGTGATCTTCTGCGCCATAATGACCCGTGCCCCACGAATTTCGCTGACACGGGTTTCGATCAGGATGAGGTCGTCCATCTTTGCAGGCGATTTATAGTCGATCTCCATGCGGCGAACGACCCAGACCATTTCCTCACCAAGCGAACCTTCAGCAAGCTCGATATGGTGAACATCCTGAAGACGCAGGAAATCGGTGCGACCGCGCTCGTAAAATTCGAGATAGCGACCGTGATAAACGAAGCCCGAGAAATCCGTATCGGCATAATAGATGCGGGCATAGAGATGATGGGTCCCGTCTTTCAGTTCGCCCGCAACCTGCGCATGATCCATAACTATTCGTCTTCCATGAAAAGGCCGAACTGCGACTGTTGTGTCACCTCAGCAGGCGCGGCCAGTCCCATATGTTGCCAGGCAAGTGCCGTCAAAACACGTCCTCGTGGGGTACGCTGCAAAAAGCCTTGCTGGATCATATAGGGCTCGATGATGTCTTCGATTGCGTCTCGCGGTTCAGACAATCCCGCTGCAATTGTTTCGATACCGACCGGACCACCGCCAAAATTGCGTGCGATCATTTCGAGATAACGCCGGTCAAGCTGATCAAACCCGCGATTATCAACCTCAAGCCGCGAAAGCGCTTCATCGGCGATCTTGCGATCGATCACATCGGCACCTGCGACCAGCGCGAAATCGCGCACCCGGCGCAACAAACGGCCTGCAATACGTGGTGTGCCGCGAGAACGACGCGCGACTTCCAGCGCACCATCTGGCGAAATGCCCATCTGCATGATGCGCGCGCCACGGCGCACGATATATTCAAGCTCTTCGACCGTATAGAAATTGAGCCTGACCGGAATACCGAAGCGATCCCGCAATGGCGTGGTCAGCAGCCCAAGACGGGTGGTCGCTGCAACCAGCGTAAATTTCGCAAGATCAATCTTCACCGAACGCGCCGCCGGACCTTCACCAATGATGAGATCGAGCTGAAAATCTTCCATCGCCGGATAGAGAATTTCTTCGACAGCCGGGCTCAAACGGTGAATTTCATCGATGAACAGAACATCGCGATCTTCGAGATTGGTCAGAAGTGCTGCGAGATCACCAGCCTTGGCGATCACCGGACCAGAGGTCGAGCGGAAATTAACGCCAAGTTCTTTGGCCATGATCTGCGCAAGCGTGGTTTTTCCCAGTCCCGGAGGCCCGACAAACAGCACATGGTCCAGTGCTTCGCCACGTACTTTGGCGGCTTCAATAAAGACTTTTAGATTAGCGCGCGCAGCCGCCTGCCCCACAAAATCATTAAGCGTTTGCGGGCGTAGGGTGCTATCGGCGTCTTCAGCGCTGATATCAGCATCAATAAGAGGGTTGCGGTCGCTCATGCCAGTCCTCTCGCATGAACATTAACCTGAGACAAGTATCTCACCGCGACAGCTCCTTCAAACCAAGGCGAATGAGCTTGGCCGAATCTGCATCTTCTCCGGCTTCTCTAAGTGCTGCGGCCACCGCATTGGCCGCCTGATCGCGTGAATAGCCCAGATTGGATAGCGCTGAAACCGCATCGCTCACTGGTGCAGAAGCCGCACCCGCGCCGATTTCCTGCTTAAGCCCGATCGTGCCGCTGGCTTCTCCCGCAAAGGCCGGTGCCTTGTTCTTCAACTCGGTAACTATACGTTCGGCCACCTTCTTGCCAACGCCCGGTGCACGCGACACCATATTGATATCACGCAAAGCAATCGCATTGGCGAGTTCCGGCACCGTCAATGTACCCAGAACGGCAAGTGCCACCTTGGCACCAACGCCCTGCACATTCTGCAACAGGCGGAACCATTCGCGCTCAAGCTGCGATGCGAAACCATAAAGGCGGATCATGTCCTCGCGCACATAGGTCTCGATAAACAGAACAGCCGCTTCACCTGCCCCGCCCAGATTACCAAGTGTACGGGCCGAACAAAAAGCAACATAGCCAACGCCATGCACGTCGATGACAGCATGATCCTCAGCGATTTCATCGATCACGCCCTTGAGCTTGCCGATCATTTGATACCTATCCTGCTAAAAGCACATCCCGAAAAATATGTAACGGTTTTCGGAACAAGATGCGCGTTAACTTAGAAGCGCCTGCAATCTGCGTGCGCTGACAATGCTCTGACGGTGATGTGCATGGCAAATGGCAATGGCGAGCGCATCGGCAGCATCGCTCGTATCGAACGTTGCGCGCGGCATCAGAACCTTCACCATCATATGAATTTGCTGCTTTTCACCATGGCCGACACCAATGACCGCCTTCTTGACGGCGTTGGGCGCATATTCTGCAACAGGAAGCCCCGCCTGAGCAGGCGCCAGAAGTGCAATACCGCGCGCCTGACCGAGCTTGAGCGTAGCAGTTGCATCCTTGTTGACGAATGTATGTTCGACGGCGGCTTCATGCGGCATGAAGTCATGCAGAACTTTTGCGAGCCCCTCATGCAACTGGCAAAGCCGTGAAGCGAGATCCATCTCGGCATTCGACGTCACCGTGCCGGAGCCGATAAAATGCAGGGAATTTCCAAGCGATTCGACGATGCCCCAGCCGGTACGGCGGAGCCCCGGATCAATACCAATGATGCGAATCGTTTCTTTCATAAGTGAACCCTATCCTCAGACAGGTTCACTTGACAGCATAAATGTGAACAAAAGAGAAACATGCGCGCCGGGAAGCGCACATCAAAAAAATATCAGGAAGCGCCGAAAGCCGTCTTGAGCAGCACAATCTGATCCGACACCGGATTGCCGCGTGGTGTGGTCTGCAGCGAAACGACTTCGCCATAGACATTGCGATCCATGCGGCGCACGCGTGCCTGAAGTCGGATCGAACGCTCGATAAGTTCAACGAAGGCGAAAGGAAGTTCATTCCAGCCTGCCGCTACATCGCCTGCCGATGGCGTATCAAGACGAACCTTGGCCTTTTCGGATTCAACCTGCTGGCGGGACATTTCGCCATTGCGGGCAGCGCGCTGTAGCAGAAGCCATGAAGCAACCTGCATTAGGCGGGTGGTCAGGCGCATCGATTCGGCAGCATAAAGGGTTGCGGCAACTCGCGAGAGAGTGCGCGCTTCTTCACGGCCTTCTCCATCGAGGTAGCTGGCCGCTTCCTCAACCATATCCATGCCTTCACTGTAAATCGGCTTAAACGAATCCGAGAAAACCATGCGCTCAGCGAGGCTGATCATATTGCCCGGCATCTGTCCCTGTTCGCTAATCACTGCTCTGCCACCTTACATGAACGCATCAGCGTCCATTTTGTTGCTCGCACACCGTCAAATGCGTGCGAATGAATTTCTTGAACCGCTGTTCGATCATGGGGAGAGCGAAGACGGAACAGCCGCTTTTAATGAGTCCACGACAAACTGCACCTTCATGCACTGTCGCGCAAGAATATGTTTAATGAAGAGTTAATATTTTTGGGAGGATTTTCAATGATGGTAAACGACTAAAGCCAGTCGCGGAAAGACCGGAGCTGGCTTTCCGATAACGATATGCGCGAAAACAAAGAGATAAGCGTGCAGCGGGCGCAATCAAACGCGTGACGCTCTGAAAACTCTGCCCGCAAGAAGAGCATAAAAAAAGAGCCGCAAAGGCGGCTCTCAGGAGTTTAACAGGGAGGCGTCAAACAGAGTGGCTAAACCACTCGGTAAGAATCCAGCCGAACTGGATGTAAACCATTTAACGCCGTTAAGATTAATGAAGCGTTAATTTTGGGCTCAAGCTGTGGAAGTTTCCGCGCCCTGTCAGCAAGCCCAAATAAAAAAGCCGCCCGAAGGCGGCTTTTAAAAATCACTCGATCATACCCGTTGCAAAGCAGGTTTCGGGTTTGAAGTGGCCGGAACCTTGGTGCCTTCGGCCGTTGCAGGCTTTGCCGCTGGCTTCTTGCCCCAACCGATCGTTGGCAGCCACTCAAGATAATAAGCCAGTGCGAACTGCATCACCACACCCGTTGCAATCAACAGCGTATCATATGGCAGACCACCCGGATTAACGAGCTTCATCACCTGCGCGACCATTGCCAGCAACGTACCCGCAATGAAGACCGGGAGCGAATGCTTACCCAGAATGGCAAGCGGATTATCAGAAGACGTGCGCGCAATACTGTTCAACGACGGCACAACCGCGATCAGATAAGCCATCGCCAGCACATGCAGTAGACGCGGAGCCGAAAGGAAGGTTTTGTCAAAGCCAGTCAGGACCGCAGGCATTCCCATCGAGGCATCAATGCCCCAGAGCGGAATGCGAACCCAGGCCAGCGACAGAACCAGATAACCGACAGCAGCTGCAATCAGCGCAGGATGTGCCGGGATTTTATCACCGCGACGCACATACATGACACCGGCAATACCGATCGCAAACAGGAACTGCCAGGACAGTGGGTTCAAGAACCAGACGCCGCCAGTCGGGTAGTTGATCGGTGCAACACCATAAAGTCCCGACAGAAGCCAGACTGTACCCGACACAGCAACCATCAGCGAAAGGCTGATGCGTGCAAGCAGCAGCAGCAATGGCGTCATCAGAAGCATGACGGCATACATCGACAGAATATTGTTGTAGCCGAGCTGATGTCCAAGCGTGACGAGACCAAGCAGAGCTTCAACCGGCTGCTTGACCAGCGGGCCGATATTGATCTGCGTGAGCAGCTCACGATGCTTGAGGAAAATGGCGGCGGCGGCAAAAATACCAATCGTCGCAAGCGTCGTCATGATGTGCGCAGTATAAAGCACACAGGCGCGACGCCACATTTTCAAGGTCAGCACGAGACGATTACCCGGCGCAAACTTGCCGCCATAGGCCAAAGCCACCGCCATGCCTGAAATCAGAACAAAAGCTTCAGCGGAATCAGAGAAGCCGAGATTCTTGTGCGTGAAGTGCTCGAAAATCGTTCCGGGTACATGATTGATGAAAATCGTAAGCAGTGCCAGCGCGCGGAACACGTCGATACGTGTATCGCGAACCTTTGGCACTATTTTCGCCGTTTCACTCGTCATTTCACCTGCCTGCCGTTTGTTTTCCGTCTGCAATAGCGCAGCACTCATTGCCGCCTATATAGCTGGTAATTCGGGCGGAACCCGGTTGGTTCCAATCAACTTTCGTTCCAGTGGATAACATAATGCCAGAACACGACCGTCCGGCCCTTCAACAAAGGCGCGCTAATGCAAAAGGACTGTTCAACGAAGTCCTCTTACTTTATGCCCGAATTCCATCAACATCTTTCGCTAGGTTTGGTTTATGAACACGCCCAATACTTCACAGGAAAATGAACGCTGCCGCCTTTTGCTGGTCGCACCACCGCTTGCCGATGGTGATGCGCTGGCAAAGCTTTTGTCTGCAGCGCTCTCAGGTGGCGATGTAGCGAGCGTGATTCTCGACGGTGGCGATCTGGATGAAGCCGCTTTTCAGGCATCAGCCCAGAAAGCCGTTTCCGTCATTCAGGAAAATGGTGTGGCGGCTATCATTCTCAATGATACCCGCATTGCAGGTCGCGTCGGTGCCGACGGCATACATATCGAAGGCAAAGCCAGTGAACTTGCTGAAGCCATCGAAAAGCACACGCCAAAATTTATCGTTGGCACGGGCAATCTTCGTGATCGTCACGGCGCGATGGAGATCGGCGAACTGCAGCCCGATTATGTTTTCTTTGGCAAAATTGGTGCAGACAATAAGCCCGATGCTCATCCTCGCAATCTTGCGCTGGCTGAATGGTGGGCTGAAATGGTCGAAATTCCAAGTATTGCACAGGCCGGCAATACGATTGAAAGTGTTGTTGAAGCAGCACAAACCGGCGCTGATTTCGTGGCCCTCGGCCGTGCAGTCTTTGAGGCCGAAGATCCTGCAAAGGCTGTCGCTGAAGCCAACAGGCTTCTCGATGAAAATGCACCCCGCTTTGAAAATTAAATCCGCCAAGGTTTTGTACGCCCCCATGAAGAGCAGAATTCTTCTCGCTACGGCTTTGATCTTTGTTGCATCTGCCCCCGCTGCAATGGCTGCGGGTGAACCGACAGGCGCACAAACAAACCATGACAGCAGGGGCGACAAGCCTGCGGAAAAGCCCAAAATGCTGCCGCAACCGGCATCAACCAGAACGCTTCCGGCGATCGATCCAAGCCGGTTTGGCGACAAGCCTGCGGATGAGGCTTTCGGTGCGTATCAGCGTGGGCTTTACCTGACTGCATTCAACCTCGCAAAACCGCAGGCTGAAAAAGGCGACCCGGCATCACAAACGCTGATTGCAGAGATTTATGCGCGTGGTCTCGGTGTACCTGCCGATCAGAAGCAAGCCGCTGAATGGTATGCGAAAGCAGCTGCGCAAGGCGTTAATGAAGCGCAGTTCCGTTATGCGGCCTTGCTTCTTCAGGGCAAATACATTGCGAAGAATACAGCCAAGGCCACAGAGCTGATGCAGAAGGCTGCCGAAGGCGGCAATGCCATGGCGCAGTTCAATTATGGGCAAATGCTGCTCATGAAAACACCGGGTAAAGCTGGTCTTGATCAGGCATTCCCGTGGTTTGAAAAAGCGGCTGATGCCAAGCTTGCCGATGGCGAATATGCGATCAGCCAGATTTACGCCAATGGCACCGACAAGATTGCACGCGACGAACCAAAAGCGCGTGAATATCTGCTGCGCGCCGCGCGCAAAGGCTATGATACAGCGCAATTCGATCTTGGCCGCTGGCTGATCGAAGGGCGTGGTGGCGACCGCAATTACGAGCAGGGCTTTGGCTGGATGCAGATTGCTGCGCAACGTGGAATGGTGATGGCGCAGGCATGGCTTGCCCGCCTTTATCGCGATGGCATTGGAACAGATGGCGATCTTGTTAAGTCAGCCGCCTGGTACATCATTGCCCAGAGAGCGGGTTTCCGCTCGCCGGATTTGAATGACATGATGGATGGTCTTGCAGACGATCAGCTCAAACAAGCAATCCAGACAGCAAACGACCTGCGGGTTCGTTAATAACAGCCTTCAACAAAGCCTATTAATCCAAAAGCGCGCACCTATAGCATAAAGTGTTGAGCGGCCTTTGGGCGTCTAAGAGGGCGCACAGCGCTCTAAATGTGCCGCTGTTTATTTGCGGCTTTGGCCGGAGCCTTATACAAAAACTCCATGAGTATGGCTCATGGAGTTTTGGTTAAGCCCGAGGGCGATTGAACTTTTTTCAAGGCGTGATGCGTTAGAATCTTGAGCCGCCACGGTATTACTGGCTTTCGTAAGCCTTTTTGCTCGCATCATAAACATAGGTCGTCGCATCATCAGCGCCGAGCTCACGCGTCTCGCCCGGAGCAGAGATCGTCGTACCCGTAAAATTTACCACCAGCTTGGGCATATCCGACTTTTCATCCGGAGCAAAAGCCACCTCTCCCTGGCTCGAAACACAGGGCATGACTTCGCCGTCGGAGCAGGCAGCGCCATTATCTTCACCCGCCAACAGATAGCCGACATGGGTCCATGATTTGTTGAAGGCGAATATGTCAAAGCCATTGTAGGACGAACCGTTATCGAAACCGGCAATAGGAACGGCCAACACAATTTTCCCTGACGGCGTGCGATATTCTGCAACCTTGCGGTTCGTATCGACTTCGTCGGGTTTCTCGTAAGAGCCCATCGAACCGATATCACGCGCAGCATGGGCAAGCGTCCATGATCCATCCACCAGCACAAAGGTTGCTTCCGAGAGACTGACCTGAGCCTCCGGGCCGGCCTCTCCGCCCTCAGCCCCCTCTTTTTGCACGGGCGTTTCCCATGCAAAGCCGGTGAAATATTGCTTTCCTTCCAGCTCAAACTGATGACCCAGCCAATAGGTCGCCGTTACTCCTTTTCCAACATCGTAGGAATCAGAGCCGTTACCATCTACCTTGTAGATTGCTTGCAGAACTGCCCCCGCATCAGGTGCGGCGGCGGCGGCATCATGCTGGTGAGCATTAACAGCTGGAGATGCGGCTGAAGCGATGGTTGGAACACAAACAGCTGCGATAGTCGAGAGCAGCAGGCCTGCTGCGGCTAGGTGGAAAAACTTTTGACGGATGCCGGGGATTGCCTTCGCTGCGGTTTTCATAACTCTCTCCAGAAATTCTTGAGCATTATCGAACCGGAAGAAAACACGGAGCGATAAGATTGCGCCTCGGGTATAAAATCGTGAACATACTCGAATGAGAGGTCTCACACAGAAAATCCTAGAGCGTCCTGCGCCCTTTTCGGCGCACAAAGATCGCTCTAACACTCTATACGTTCAGCATAATTCTACCTTAAACGAATTCAAGCTTGAGGAATTGTGCTGTAGTCGGACATAGGGCAGATTTTTCTGTCAGACCACAAGAAATTGCGATTAAGCTGAGCTGGCTCTGCAAAGCAGTTTCCGATGTTCCGCATCTTCAGACAGAAAAATTTATGCCTGAGATGATGCCTTACACGCCAAATTTCGCATTCAATGATACCGAGAATGAGCTCTCAGGCTTGCACAAAGCGCCATTTTATGGTCTTGGAAACCCGATTATCGTGGTTCGAGTTAAAAGATGGACGCAATCCCCCAATTTAACGTGGGCGATTGCCTTTCTGTCGTGATGCGCCGGGCCGCAACAGTTTTCACTTTTTATTCCCGGATTAAGCTCATGAAGATCAATGGTAACGAAATCCGCCCAGGCAATGTCATCGAGCATGATGGCGGTCTGTGGGCTGCGGTTAAGACCAATGCGGTCAAGCCAGGTAAAGGCGGCGCCTACAATCAGGTCGAACTGAAGAACCTCATCACCGGCACCAAGCTCAACGAACGTTTCCGCGCTGCAGAAACCGTTGAACGCGTTCGTCTGGAGCAGAAGGACTTCTCGTTCCTCTATGAACAGGGTGAAGCTCTGGTATTCATGGATACAGAATCCTACGAACAGCTCGAACTGCTCAAGGATTTCGTTGGCGACCGCGCAGCCTTCCTTCAGGACGGCATGATGGTCACGGTCGAACTTTACGAAGAAAAGCCAATCGGCATCCGTCTTCCAGAACAGGTTACGCTTGCAATCGTTGAAGCTGACCCGGTCGTCAAGGGCCAGACCGCTGCTTCTTCCTACAAGCCAGCGATCCTCGAAAACGGCATCCGCATCCTCGTTCCACCATTCATTGAATCGGGTGAACGCGTGATCGTTGATACCAGCGAACTGACCTACATCAGCCGCGCATAATCCACTTATCCAAAATTCAGCGGCGCCTGCTTGTCTGGCGCCGCAGTCCGGCCTCTCCATGAGACCGTGACAGTTCTTTCTCAGATTGCTCAGTTTTGAGTGCCATTCGATCTGATCCGATCAGATCGGCGCTCTCAGGTTTATAAACGCGCATCTTTTCCGAAAACCGGCTCACAGGTTTCGGGATGCGCTTCTAAAAAGGATGATCAGATGGCGCGTTCAGCCCTTCTCAATGTAATGGTTCAGGCCGCTATGAAGGCCGGACGTGGCCTTGCGCGCGATTTCGGCGAAGTGCAGAACCTTCAGGTCTCTCTCAAAGGTCCAGGCGATTACGTCAGCCAGGCCGACCGCAAAGCGGAAAAAGTCATCTACACCGAACTGAGCCGCGCCCGCCCGGATTTTGGCTTCCTGATGGAAGAATCGGGTGAGGTTGAATCCAAGGATGGACAGCATCGCTGGCTGGTCGATCCACTGGATGGCACCACCAACTTCCTCCATGGTATTCCAGTTTTTGCAGTCTCCATCGCTCTTGAGCGTCAAGGACAGATCGTTGCTGGCGTTATCTACAACCCGGCAATGGACGAACTTTATACCGCTGAACGTGGCGGTGGCGCATTCCTCAATGATCGCCGTCTGCGCGTCGCAGCCCGTAACAAACTCGTCGATTGCGTTATCGGCACCGGCATCCCGCATCTGGGTCGCCCCGGCCACGGCCATTACCTCGTCGAACTGCGCAACGTCATGGGTGAAACCGCTGGTATTCGCCGTATGGGTGCGGTTGCTCTCGATCTCGCGTATGTTGCTGCTGGTCGTCTCGACGGCTTCTGGGAAGACGGTATGCACCCTTGGGATCTCGGCGCAGGCATGTTGATGATCCGCGAAGCCGGTGGCTTTGTATCCGACAAAAAGGGCGGCCAGGACATTTTCGGCACCAAGACCATCGTTGCTGGCAATGAAATCATTCAGAAGGCATTGCTCAAGACGGTCAACAAGCCGATTTAAGAAGCTTCGTAACGCTGTTGATCCGGTTTTATTTGCATCTGGGTCAACTTTTGAAGAATCGACGAGAAGGCCGATCCAGTGATGGACCGGCCTTCTTTATTTAATTTAAAGCTTTAGTATCAATAAAGCGATTACCACTGACCGAGAAATTTACCCACAGCCTCAAGTATATTTCCAAGAATATTCCACCAATGCATGGCAGTCCCCTCAAATAAAGTTGAATTTACAATTTAAAATTATCAAATTTCTGAAATATAAAAATAACAATATTTAAAATAATTCATATTAACAATTATAAACAATAAAATCAGCCGATCCTAAAATAGGATATGACAGCGAGAACAAATAATACCGCTCATTTACGAGTTTATGCTCTGTCGCAGTTCAGGCAATAATCTTCATAAAGCTGTGCAATTTTCTCGTTTCAGGTGATTCCGCTTCGCTAACGAATGAAGTAGGATTCTGTCCGAACACCCGACCATGGAGCAGGACGCATGAGCGATTTGAGACTTTCACGGGAACGCCTTGACGATGCACGGGACTATGATCCCTACCGCCTGAGCAGCCCGAGAATTGTCATTCTCTCCATGGTAATCTTTCTCATCATCGTCGCATTTCTGGCGGCAGTCCTGATGCGGCAGATCCATACATTCTTCGTCACCAATCCGGGTCTTAACGGCCTGATCTTCGGTGTGCTGCTCGTCGGCATCCTGCTTGCCTTCGGGCAGGTGCTGCGGCTGCTTCCGGAAATCCGCTGGGTCAATTCGTTCCGCGATGGCGAACGCGACGGCACCACCCGCCCGCCCGTGCTCCTTGCACCCATGCGAGCCTTGATCGGTCGCAGACAGTCGATGGCACTAACGACGACATCGACCCGATCCATTCTCGATTCGATTGCCACGCGCCTTGATGAAAGCCGCGATATTTCGCGCTATCTCATCGGCCTTCTGGTCTTTCTCGGCCTGCTTGGCACCTTCTGGGGCTTGCTTGAAACGGTTGGCTCCATCGGAGAGACAATCCAGTCGCTCGATCCAAGCTCGGGCAGCACAACAGATGTGCTCGATTCGCTCAAAGCAGGGCTTCAGGCACCGCTTTCGGGTATGGGCACGGCCTTCTCCTCCTCGCTGTTTGGTCTTTCCGGATCGCTGATTCTCGGCTTCCTCGATCTTCAGGCTGGCCGCGCGCAAAACCGCTTCTATACCGAGCTTGAAAACTGGCTTTCCTCGGTCACAGACCTCGGCTCCGATCTTAGCACCGACGAAAGTCTCAATGGTGTCCGCAACCTCGCCGAGCGCGTACAGAACCTGCAAGGCGGTGACGCATCGAGCCAGCGCACATCAGCTGCTCTCGCCAACCTCGCCGAAGGCATTCAGGGGCTGGTTAAGAGTATGCGCAGCGAACAGCAGATGATGCGCGACTGGGTCGAGAAACAGGCAGATGAGCAGAAAGCCATCCGCGAAACGCTCGACCGTCTGAACAAGGCGATTGGCGCAAAATCCTCTGGCGAACGTCCGAACGACCGCACACGGCCGGAGTAAGCACAATGGCTCTAGCCCGCAACCGCCGCCCGCAGCGTCATGTCGATTACTGGCCCGGCTTCGTCGATGCACTGACGACATTGCTGCTCGCCATCATGTTTCTGCTCACAGTCTTTGTGCTGGGGCAGTTTCTGCTGAGCCGCGATGTCGACACCAAAGACAGCGCTCTGGCACGTCTCAACAGCCAGATACAGGAACTCACACAGCTTCTATCGCTTGAGAAAAGCAATTCGCAGGACATGCAGGACACGATTGCCAATCTGCAAGCCTCGTTGTCAGGAGCGGAGAGCGAACGCTCGCGCTTGCAAGCCCTTCTCAATGAAGGCAGCGGCGCGGGTGCTGCCGCCGAAAAACGCGCAGGTGAACTGAGCCAGAGCCTTGATGCCGAAAAGCAGGTCAGTGCGCAGGCGCTCTCGCAGGTCGAATTGCTGAACCAGCAGATTTCAGCGCTGCGCCGCCAGATTGCAGCTCTTGAAGATGCGCTCAATGCCTCCGAATCGCGTGATCGCGAATCGAATGCCAAGATCGCTGACCTCGGTCGTCGTCTTAATGTGGCGCTCGCACAGCGGGTGCAGGAACTCAACCGCTACCGTTCCGACTTCTTTGGCCGCCTGCGTGCGATCCTGTCCGACAAGGAAAATATCCGCATTGTCGGCGACCGTTTCGTGTTCCAGTCGGAAGTTCTTTTCCCAACGGGCTCTTCCGATCTCAATCCTGCCGGTCAGGAAGAGATGAAGAAACTCGCTGATGCGGTCATCACGCTCAACCAGGAAATTCCGGATGACATCAACTGGGTTCTGCGGGTGGATGGACATACCGACAATGTGCCGCTGGCAGGCACGGGTCGCTTCCGCGACAACTGGGAGCTTTCTTCAGCACGCGCAACGGCAGTGGTCAAATATCTCATCGCCAATGGCGTACCAGCTAACCGTCTGGTTGCAGCAGGTTTTGGCGAGTATCAGCCGCTCGATAGTTCCGATGCACCCGATGCCCGCGCAAGAAACCGCCGCATCGAGCTGAAGCTGACGGAGAGATAAACTAAAATTATAGCATTTCCAGCAAAAGTGCGAAGCGGTTTTGCGTCGGATAATGCGTAAAAACAAGCAGTTACAGCGGTTCCAACGATTCTTTCTTAACTGGAGCCGCTGTAAGGGGGGCCATGAGCCCCCATTTTTATTTACCGAAAACGCCTGCGCCTGCTTCAAATTGCAGCTTGGCGAGGCGGGCATAAATGCCGCCCTTCTCAACCAGCGTCTGATGCGTACCCTCTTCAACAATCTGGCCTTTGTCGAGAACCAGAATGCGGTCGGCTTTCAGAACCGTTGCCAAGCGATGCGCCACAACGAGCGTCGTGCGATTATCCATGAGGCTATCAAGCGCCTTCTGCACCAGCATTTCACTTTCTGCATCAAGCGCCGAGGTGGCTTCATCCAGCAGCAGAACGGGTGCCGCACGCAGGATCGCACGCGCAATGGCAATGCGCTGGCGCTGACCGCCTGAAAGCGTAACGCCGCGTTCGCCGACTTCGGTGTTATAGCCCTTGTCCAGCGCCATAATGAAGTCATGCGCGAGTGCTGCCCTTGCTGCGGCCTCGATTTCAGCATCGCTTGCACCGGGTTTACCGAAGCCGATATTCTCGCGAATGCTGGTGGCAAAGATCGCGACATCCTGCGGCACCACTGCAATGCGTTCACGCACCTTGGCAGGATCGGCTTCAGGCAAGGCCACACCATCCATCAGCACACGGCCGGATTGCGGATCGTAATAGCGCATCACCAGCGAGAAGATCGTGCTTTTGCCGGCACCGGATGGGCCGACAATAGCCACCGTCTCACCGGGCTTTACAGTGAAGCTGACACCATTCAGCGACGGCGCGTCCGGACGCGTTGGATAGGAGAAATGCACCTGATCGAAGCTGATCTCGCCACGCGGCGGTTGTGGCAAGGCAATGGGATTTACAGGGGCGGAAATGCCCGGATTTTCATCGAGAATTTCTGCAAGCCGTTCAGTGGCACCCGCGGCCTGCGCAAGTTCACCGCCCACTTCAGAAAGCGCGCCAAAAGCACTGGCGGCAAAGACTGCATAAAGGACGAACTGGCCCAGCGTTCCTGCTGTCATTGTGCCAGAAAGCACATCACGCGAGCCGAACCAGAGGACAGCAACCACGCTGGAGAAGATCAGGAAAATCGCAAAGCCTGTCAGAATGGCGCGTGCTTTGATCGATGAGCGTGCCGCTTGGTAGGCCTTCTCGACAGCATTTGCAAAGCGCCCTACCACCATATTCTCGTTGGTGAAGGCCTGCAGCGTGCGCATCGCCCCGATCTGCTCACTGGCATAGGCATTGGCATGTGCCAGCATATCCTGCGTCATGCGTGAGCGACGACGCACAGAACGACCAAAAGCGATCAACGGAATCACGATCAGCGGAATAGCCGCAATCACAAGTGCGGAAAGCTTGGGGCTGGTGACAACCATCATGATGAGCGCGCCAATACCCAGAATCATATTGCGCAGCGCTACAGAGGCCGTAGCCCCTACAACCGACTTGATCTGCGTGGTATCGACCGAAAGACGCGAGACGATCTCGCCCGACTGCGACCGATCGAAGAATTCCGGCGACAGGCTGGTCACATGGGAGAAGACAGCATTGCGCAGATCTGCCACCACGCGCTCGCCCAGTGATATGACGAAGAAATAGCGCAGGCCCGATGCGAGCGCCAGAACCAGCGCCAGCGCCACCAGCATACCGAAATAATTATTGACGAAGACCGCATTGGCACCGGTGAAGCCATGATCGATCATACGGCGTACAGCAACCGGGACAGCAAGAGTCGTGACAGCAGCAAGAACCAGTGAGAAAAGCGCTCCAATAACCAGAGGCTTGTAGCGCGAGAGGAAAGGAAGCATCCGCCTCAGTGGCTTCAATGAACGGCGCTTACGCCCTTCCTTAGCACCCTCCCCAGCTCCCTCTTGGGCATTCAATTCTGGATTCATGCGAATTTGACTGTCTCTGCTGGCCATTCTTGAGATTGCGCCCTTGTTATTAGCGTGCGCCTGATGTATAGGCTCGCCAACCCTTTTGGAAGCCGTTGCCTTCGGTAACGGGTCTTCATATCTGCCATTGGGCGAAAGTGCCGCAGTTTTAAACAAGAAACTGGGATTTTCACCCCAGACTTTCAGGATTGAGAAGATGAAAGCCAGCATCCATCCCGACTACCACACCATCAAGGTCGTGATGACCGATGGCACTGAATACATGACCCGCTCGACCTGGGGCAAGGAAGGCGATACGATGAACCTCGATATCGATCCTACCACGCACCCAGCTTGGACCGGTGGTTCGCAGACCCTGCTCGATCGCGGCGGTCGCGTAACGAAGTTCAAGAACCGTTTCGGCAATCTCGGTATCTAATACTGACATTGATGAACTTACGAAAAACCTCGCTTCGGCGGGGTTTTTTGTTGCCTGCCTCTCTGCGCAAAAGGGCGCTATAATCGCGCTCTGCAGCTTGCCATCCAAAAAATGGAAACCAATTTTGGGCAACGACATGCGTAAAAAAACAGATAGAGCGGCTCCAACGATTCGGTCTTAACTGGAACCGCTCTAAATGCGAAATGCTCTAATACCAAAACTCCATGAGTATGACTCATGGAGTTTTGGTTAAGCCCGAGTGGCTATTGAACTTTTTCAAGGCGTGATGCGTCAGCATCTTCACGCCTTGGTATAACGGCTGGAGGTCGGCACAATGGAGCGAGCAATGTCTGGCATATTGATCGCCGGGAGTTCGCATGTCGGGAAATCCACATTCGCCGCGCGACTGACAAAAGCCCTCGGGTGGAGCCTGATTTCAACGGATAGTCTTGCCCGGCACCCCGGGCGCCCCTGGCCTACCGTCCGCCCCGCCGTCGCCGAGTTTTATTCAAGCCTTTCACCTGAAACCATTCATTGGTTTCTAAAGGTGCATCATGAAAACATATGGCCTCTCATTCGAGAGAAAATCGAGGGGCACATCCATGATGGGCGACAATTCATCTGCGAAGGATCAGCCTTGCGTCCAGAATATCTGACGACATTGAACACCGCTTCAACCGAATGCGTCTGCCTTTATGCCGACGATGATTTTTTGCTCAGCAGAATGCGCAACGAGGCAGGTTACGATCACGTTGATAGCAGCCTTCGGTACATCATCGATAAGTTTATCGAGCGCTCTCTCCGGGACAATTCAGAACTGAAGGCATCTGCGCTAAGCAATCACATAAGACTGGTGAATGCGGCAGATATGGTTGAAGTGAACCAGTCCTACGAGCAGTTATTGCAACAGGCATCCAATAACTCCGAGAAATAAAAAACTCCCGGACAAGCCGGGAGTTTTCGTATTCGGAACTGAAGCCTAAACTTAGGCGCTCAGCTTTTCCATCACTTCGTCGCTGACTTCGAAGTTCGAATAGACGTTCTGAACGTCATCATCGTCTTCAAGAACATTGAGAAGCTTGAGCACGGAGCGTGCCTTTTCTTCATCGAGTTCCGTGTTGGTCTGTGGCTTCCAGATCGTCTTGATCGATTCGGCTTCACCGAGCGCCGTTTCCAACGCCTTCGATACTTCACCAATGTCTTCAAAGGCGCAGAGGATCACATGCTCTTCTTCGCCCGACTGGACGTCGTCGGCACCAGCTTCAATAGCCGCTTCCATGACCTTGTCGGCATCGCCAACAGAAATCTTGTAAACGATTTCGCCAACGCGATCGAACATGAAGGCTGCAGAACCGGTTTCACCCAGAGCGCCACCCGACTTGGTGAAAGCTGCACGCACATTGGATGCTGTACGGTTGCGGTTATCGGTCAGCGCTTCAACGATGACCATCACGCCGCCCGGGCCGCGGCCCTCGTAGCGCACTTCATCATAGTTTTCACCGTCGTTGCCAGCAGCCTTCTTGATGGCGCGCTCGATGTTATCTTTCGGCATCGACTGCGCCTTGGCGTTCTGGATGGCCAGACGCAGGCGCGGGTTCATCAACGGGTCAGGCAGACCCTGCTTTGCAGCCACGGTGATTTCTCGACCAAGCTTGGAAAACATTTTCGACCGCACGGCATCCTGACGGCCTTTGCGGTGCATGATATTCTTAAACTGTGAATGGCCAGCCATGGCACCCCTGTTCTGTTCATATGATGCGCACGGAGAAAGCGTCACATAAGAATGGGTCTGGCCGCAGACAGGTCGGCCACCGCGCTTTCCGTGCTGAATGGCCGCGTTATAAGGAATTGAGCCGCATTCGTCCAGCAAAAGCGCGATCACGCAATCACTTGTCGATAAAGTTGACAGGCCTCGACGCGGACCACCAAACAATATTATCTATAAAACCATGAATCAGCGCTCAAATGACACTCCCGGCGAAACCATTGCCGCCCGCATCAGCCGTATTCTCGCCGACCGTATTATTGCGGGCGAGATCGAGCCGGGCATCAAACTCCGTCAGGATCATATCGCCGAAGAGTTCGAAACAAGCCATGTGCCCGTGCGCGAAGCCTTTCGCCGATTGGAAGCGCAAGGACTTGTGGTTTCCGAACCCCGTCGTGGCGTGCGCGTTGCGTCCTTCGATATCAGCGAAATCCGCGAAGTGGCGGAAATGCGCGCAGCACTTGAAGTGCTGGCCCTGCGTCATGCAGCGCCCCATATCAGCCGCGCCACGCTGGACGCTGCCGAACAGGCAACCCTCGAAGGCGACAAGTCACGCGATGTGCGAAGCTGGGAAGACGCCAATCGTCGCTTTCATCGATTGATTCTGGAGCCATGCAACATGCCGCGCCTGCTGGCGGCTATTGATGATCTTCATGCAGCAAGCGCGCGCTTTCTGTTTGCCACCTGGCGTTCGGAATGGGAAACCCGTACCGATCACGATCACCGCGCGATTCTGACCGCACTCCGTCAGGACGACATTGAGACGGCGACCACCATCCTTGCGCGCCATGTGCAGTGGATCGGCCATCGCCCCGTCAAAACCGCATCAGGCAAGACCCGCGATTCTTTCGCCATCGTCGGCTAAGCAGTAACCCAAACCTTCCAGTTCTTAAGATGACCATGCGAGCTGCCGCACATGCAGCTCGCGTGCTTGCGGCTGCTTTGATTTTAAAGCATTTCCAGCAAAAGTGGGAACCGCCTCCGCAGGGAAATCAGTTCGCCGGACTGATTTCTTTTCCTGCTGCGATGCGTCGGATAATGCGTAAAAACAAATAGTTTCAGCGGTTCCAACGATTCAGCCTTAACTGGAGCCACTGTAAGCCTCTCCCAATTTTTATATATTTTATCTATTTCTCACTTGCCAAACACCATCAATCCGATGATTTTAAATAGATCGAATCGTAATTTTATCTATAATTTGAGGAAGCCATGGCTTACATCACCCAGAAGCGTGTATCTTTCAGCCCACTTGATCTCGAATCCCGCTCACCAGCCCTACGCATTGCTGCGGTAGCCTTCGGTACTCTGGTATTGGCAATCTCATCGCAGATTGCAGTCCCTATGATACCGGTTCCGATCACACTTCAGACACTCGTTGTGCCGCTGATCGGCGCACTCTATGGCTGGCGACTTGGCTTCATCACCGTGCTTGCCTGGCTAGGCGAAGCCATAATTGGCCTGCCGGTTCTCGCTGGCGGCGCAGGTGGGATCCAGCATTTTGCCGGACCAACCGCTGGATATCTCGTCTCGTTTCCAATTATCGCAGCACTCACCGGCTATCTCGCGGAACGCGGCTGGAACGGCAAAAACCTGGTGCTTGCTTTTGTATCGTTCGGCGTAGCCAACCTGCTTTGCCTCGCCCTTGGTGCAATTTGGCTTTCAGCGCTGATCGGCGTTGAAAAAGCAGTAACCTTCGGTGTGACACCATTCCTCATCGGCGCTCTGATCAAGTCGGCACTCGGCGCTGCAATTCTCAAAGCAGCAGCGCGATAAACGATTGATGACAGTTCGCCTGCGCGGTCATCATCTTCTTTGTATGCTGACCTATATCGGCAAGGGCTACAGCCCGGCTTTCGTGGAAAATTACGACGCGATTGCCGGGCATTTGTCGAATGGTGAAGACATCGAGATCGTCGATGGTCCAGACGACATCTGCCAGCCGCTGCTCTGTGAAAGTGATTGCCACTGTTTTAATGCAACAAGCGTAGCTGTTCGGGACAGATTGGCTATGGAAGCCATATCGAGGCTGTTTGACCTGGTGATCTCGGCTGGATCACGATTGTCGCTCGATGCCATGCAGCTTGGCCGGATGCGGGCCGCTTTTGCCGATGGCAGCATCCGCAAAGCGTGCAAATCTTGCGAATGGTCAGAGCTTTGCACCCGCATCGCCGTCAAAGACGATTATGCGGGCGTTCAGATAAATTTATAAAGGCCTATCGCCAGAATGCAGGGATAGTTTCTTCCAGCCGTGCGCCAATGCGCAAAGGCGCAGCCTTTTCAGCAAGGCCGGTACGATCAGAAATCTCGATCCCCACGCCACAAATGGTTGCCGGACCACTGGCAGCCTCAAAGCGACCCTTTGGCACTTTCGACAGGAAGCGGTTCAAAGGCTCTTCCTTGTCCATGCCAAGCGAAGAATCATAGTCGCCGCACATGCCGGCATCCGACATATAGGCTGTGCCATTGCGCAAAATCTGGCAATCGGCGGTCGGCACATGCGTATGCGTTCCCACGACAGCACTGGCGCGACCATCGACAAAATGGCCAAAGCACTGCTTTTCGCTGGTAGCTTCCGCATGGAAATCGAAGAACACGGCATCTGCCTGCTCGCCAAGCGGGCAAGCTTCGAGAATTTTCTCGGCCGCAATGAACGGGTCATCCAGATCCGGGTGCATGAACACGCGGCCCATCACATTGGATACCAGCACGCGGGCACCATTCTTGGCGATGTAAAGCCCCTCGCCCTTGCCTGCCGTTCCTTTCGGAAAATTTGCAGGACGCAGGAAACGGTCTTCGCGCTTGGAGAAATCCAGCGCCTCGCGTTGATCCCATACGTGATTGCCGGTTGTCACCACATCCGCGCCCGCGCGGATTGTGTCGTGAAAAATCTCTTCGGTAATACCAAAGCCGCCAGCGGCGTTCTCGCCGTTGACGATCACGAAATCCAGCTTCAAATCAGAAATCAGCCCCGGCAGCTTTTCATAAACCGCCGTGCGCCCCGACCGGCCCACCATGTCACCAAGAAAAAGTAATCTCATAAATGCGTCTTTATCAGCCCTGATCGAATAAGTGCAAGCCGGTCTCGGTCAGTATCTGGTGAAGAGCAATGTCGTGCGGCTCATTGGGCACATGTGGCACTTCCTGACAATCAAATGCCATGCCGATCAACAGCGGCTCCAGACCGCGCCCGGCAAAGCGCGCCAGCGCCCGATCATAATGACCGGCACCATAACCCAGACGATGACCGCGCTTGTCGAAACCGGCAAGCGGCATAAACAGGATGGCAGGATCAACCAGCGGTGCGGTCTTGTCCGGCCCCATAGTGCCGAAACCCGTCTGAACCAGTTCCGCATCCGGCAGAAATTCACGAAATGCGATTGTTTCCTTATCGAGAACCACCGGCAGGCATAGACGCGCACCCTTGTCGCGCATGGCTGACAGAAGCGGACGTGGATCAATCTCCGAGCGGATCGGCCAATAGCCTGCGACCATCGTTTCCTTGGGAATCAATATCGCGGTTTCAGCCTTTTTTGCTGCAGCCAATGACGCCTCAAACCGAAAGCGCGGATCAAGTGCATCGCGACGCGAAAGCACCTCTCGCCTCAATGCCTGCTTGTCATCGCCTCGCGGCTGTCCATTGTCATTCATCAAACGCCTCCACCAATTGCTGCTAGTGGACCCGGAATGGCGGCATCCGTCAAGAAGCAGCTGCAATCCGTTGCGAACGATCACGAATGACTTTCAGCACAACGCCATGGAAATCATTCAGGAAAACCTTGCCCCACAGATCGCAGTAGAAATTGATCGGCGTTGCAATCCGGTAGCGTGTGGTGAGCGTGAGACGTGTATGACCATTTGGCAGCGCTTCGAGGTGATAATCACCATTCGTGAGCTTCAGGTAAGAGCTGTCCACATTGATATGGGCTTCGACGGCCGCGGGGATGGAATCGGTGCCAAACCGAAAATCCCAGGCCAGCAGCCGGTTTTCTTCCCAGCGTGTCACAATCTCCTGAAATTTGACGCCGCGTGTCCATTCAAGCTGGCGTACAGCGCCGACACCCTCGCCCTCAAGGCGTGCATCGACAGGCTGTGGCACACCGACAATCCCGTGACTGAATGTCCATGACAGTTCATCCGGAAGAACATGGCGGATTTCTGCGGTCTGCTGCCAGACGACTTCAGGCGAGGCTGCAATATCAATAACGGTCGTAACCGCTCCTTCATGCGGCTCATATTGCAGCAGCGGTTCAAACGGATAAAACATCAATGGCAGTGCGATCACCAGCATTGTGGAGCGTGGCGTGCGGAAGCGGCGGATCAGCGAAAGCGTCAGCCAGGAGCCCACTGCGGAGAAAACGCCGAAAAACGGCGCAGCCATGATCACGCAGATGCCGCCCTCCCGGAACAAAGCCATGCTCACAACAATGAGACCGCCGATAATCATCCAGCTCATTCTCACATGGCGCCAGAGCCCCTTTTCGGCGCGCGGGTCGCTTAGGCTCGAAGCAAGGCTCGATATCGCCATAGGCAAAAGCATAAGCCCCGCGATAAACGGCATCCATTCCCGCGCCGAGTTCACCCAGATAAGGACATAGAGCGTAAGCCCGTAAGCCACAGCCACTGGAACTGCGACACGTAAACGTTCGGAAAAGCCAGGAGAATTCGGGGGAGAGGATGTCATTTAAAACGCACATATCTTTGAAGGATAAGGCGTTTTAGAACATTTTTGTCTTAAATAACAAATAGCTTTGCTTAGTTTATAGCAAGAGCTTGAAAAGTGGCGACCACGACGACCGATGGTAGTGTTTGATCCCGGGAACCTACAACGTAGGTGGGCGCCATATGCGAAAGCCCACAGGCCTTCACAGGGACAGCTCCCTTAGAGATCAATAAGGCCCCGGGGATGCTGTTACACCTGTCGGGAAGCGCAGTACGCCGAGAACCTATATAGGCGCAGTCAGACCTTAGCGCCAGAGGCGTCAGCCCGAGATACAGAAATCTTTTCGTAGATCAGACAGCGCCCGGACGGGGAGCGATACGCTTTGCAATCTGCTCAATGCGTTCGGCCAAATCAGAAAGCACACCAGTAAGGGCAGCATCATTCTGATCGGCACTGGTCAGCGCTTCATCGCGAGAGCGGCGCAGGGTCTCGATCTCGTTTTCATGTCCCTTGATGCGCTTTTGCGTTTCCGCAAGCTCATCCATCACCATGATACCGGCCATCACTGTGAGGCGCAGATCGCCTATTTCGCCGAAAGATGATTTGAGATGGGTGACATATTGGTCAAAGCGATCGGCAAGCCCGGAAAGATGTTCTTCCTGCCCTTCGTCGCACGCCATGCGATATGCTTTGCCATCAATGGTAACGGTTACAGTCGCCATAGATCCCTTCTCCTATCGATCCAGCACGGCGCGAATGGTTTCCATCGCCGTCACCAGACGTCGCGAAACTTCGCGGTTTGCGGCTTCGAGCCGCTCGGCACGGGCTTCTGACTGGTCGAGTTCCTGGGCTAGACGGCTGCGGTCAGCATTCATGCGCTGTACCTCTTCCTCGGCTTCGGCGAAATCGCCTTCCTTGTCCAGCCGCAGGTCCACCGCTTGTTCAAGCGTACTGAGTGCCTTTTCCAGCCGTTCGAGGACCTGCCTGAGGGTCGTTTCGGGTGCCATCCATATCCTTTCCAATGCCAGATCACAGACATCGAATCGCGCCTGCCGGACGGGCATCTTTGAAAAGACTGTAATAATCGACCGCCCGATAAGCAACAAATGACGAGCCAGACTGGCCGTTCATGCACCGTTATCAGCGCAAAAAAGGCTTTTCAGTGATTGTCAGCCCATAAATTGCCCGCATTACCCAATCAATCGCAGACTGTTTATTGCCGATAAGCCATCGTTTTGTTGACTCCTCGGTAGCAGGTGCTATGTGTCCCAAAGCCTTCTGTCGCGCGAGCATCTACAGAATTTAATCGGTTTAAATTGATTAAATCGTTTAGTATAAGGAGCTCGTGCTTCAGTCCCGAGGCATCGCCGCAACCCCGTTAAAACCACTCTGGAAAGACGGCTGAGACAATGACGAATTCCGACAAGCAAAACCAGCTGGCCAACGCCATCCGCTTTCTCTCGATCGATGCGGTCGAGAAGGCTAATTCAGGCCACCCAGGCCTGCCTATGGGCGCAGCCGACATAGCAACGACTCTTTACACCCGTTTCCTGTCGCACGACCCGCAGAATCCGCATTGGCCGGATCGCGACCGTTTCGTGCTTTCTGCAGGTCACGGCTCGATGCTTCTTTATTCGCTGCTCTTCCTCTCGGGCTACGAAGACATCACCCTTGATGAAATCAAGAATTTCCGCCAGCTCGGCGCACGCACCGCAGGTCATCCTGAATACGGTCATGCCGCTGGTATCGAAACCACAACTGGTCCGCTTGGACAGGGCATTGCCAATGCTGTTGGCATGGCGCTTTCCGAGCGCGTACTGAATGCACAGTTCGGCGACAGCCTCGTTGACCACTACACCTATGCGATCGTTGGTGACGGCTGCCTCATGGAAGGCATCAGCCAGGAAGCCCTGTCGCTGGCAGGTCACCTGAAGCTCAATAAGCTGATCGTTCTTTGGGATGACAACAACATCTCCATCGACGGCCCGATCTCGCTGTCCGACAACACCGACCAGCCTGCACGTTTCGCCGCTTCCGGCTGGAACACGCTTGCTGTTGACGGTCATGATCAGGACGCGATTGCCAAGGCAATTGAACTTGCCAAGGTTTCAGACAAGCCGACCTTCATCGCCTGCAAGACCACCATTGGTTTTGGTTCGCCAAACCGCGCTGGCACCAACAAAGTCCACGGTTCGCCACTCGGTGCAGAAGAAATCGCTGCAACGCGCAAGGCACTCGGCTGGACTTCTGAACCTTTCGTCGTTCCTGCTGAAGTTCTCGACGCATGGCGCGTTGCTGGCCTCAATGCTGCGAAGAAGCGTCTGGAATGGGAAAAGCGTCTTGCTGCGGCTAACGCAGAAACCCGCGCTGAATTCGAACGTCGTATGCGTGGCGACCTGCCTGCAAACTTCGATGACGCGATCAACGAATACAAGAAGAAGCTTTCCGCAGAAAAGCCAAAGGTTGCGACCCGTAAGTCGTCCGAAATGGCTCTGGAAGTGATCAACGGCGTTGTGCCTGAAACCCTGGGCGGCTCTGCCGACCTGACCGGTTCCAACAACACCAAGACCAGCCAGACCAAGGCTGTTACGCCGGAAAACTACGGTGGTCGTTACATCCACTACGGTATCCGTGAACACGGCATGGCTGCTGCCATGAACGGCATCACGCTGCATGGCGGTCTGATCCCTTACTCGGGCACTTTCATGTGCTTCTCGGATTATTGCCGTCCGGCCATGCGTCTGTCGTCGCTGATGGGCATCCGCGTTGTTTACGTCATGACCCATGATTCGATTGGTCTTGGCGAAGACGGCCCAACCCACCAGCCGGTTGAACATCTTGCAGCTCTGCGCGCCATTCCAAACCACAATGTCTTCCGTCCGGCAGACGCTGTGGAAGTTGCAGAATGCTGGCAGATTGCACTGCATTCGAAGGGCACTCCTTCGACGCTCGCTCTGACCCGTCAGAACCTGCCAGTTGTGCGTACCGAACATCGCGAAGAAAACCTCTCCGCATTCGGCGCATACGAACTGGCCGCAGCAAGTGGCGATGCAAAGGTTTCGATCTTCGCAACCGGTTCGGAAGTGGAAATCGCGCTCAAGGCTCGTGACCTTCTCGAAGCCAAGGGCATTGCCACCCGCGTTGTTTCCGTTCCTTGCTTTGAACTCTTCGAAGAGCAGAGCGATGCTTACAAGCAGGCAACGCTCGGCGATGCACCGGTCAAGGTTGCAATCGAAGCAGCTCTTGCACTCGGCTGGGAACGCTTCATCGGCGAAAACGGCATCTTTATCGGCATGAAGGGCTTCGGCGCTTCGGGCGAGATCAACGATCTCTACAAGCATTTCGGCATTACTGCTGAACATGCTGCTGAAGCCGCGGAAAAGAAACTCAACGCCGCCGCATAATAATCAAACGCCGGCGTTAAACACGCCGGCGTTTACCTTTCCAGTTGTGGGCGTTCCCAAACGCGTTCAACTGTTTTATCAAGCCACTGCATATGCAGAACCCTTTCGGGAGATTTAGAGAAAATGGCAGTTCGCGTCGCAATTAACGGTTTTGGCCGCATCGGCCGTAATGTCCTCCGCGCTATCGTCGAGTCGGGCCGCACCGACATTCAGGTCGTTGCGATCAACGATCTCGGCCCAGTGGAAACAAACGCGCATCTTCTGCGCTATGACAGCGTTCATGGTCGTTTTCCAAAGGAAGTGAAAGTCGCTGGCGACACCATCGACGTCGGCTACGGACCGATCAAGGTTCACGCTGTTCGCAACCCGGCTGAACTGCCGTGGAAGGAAGAAGGCGTCGATATCGCTCTGGAATGCACCGGCATCTTCACCGCACGCGACAAGGCAGCTCTTCATCTTGAAGCTGGCGCAAAGCGCGTTATCGTTTCGGCTCCTGCCGATGGCGCTGACCTTACCGTTGTCTATGGCGTCAACCACGACAAGCTGACGAAGGACCATCAGGTCATTTCCAACGCTTCTTGCACCACCAACTGCCTTGCGCCAGTGGCTCAGGTTCTCAACGATGCAATCGGCATCGAAAAGGGCTTCATGACCACGATCCACTCCTACACGGGCGACCAGCCGACGCTGGACACCATGCACAAGGATCTCTACCGCGCACGCGCAGCAGCTCTTTCCATGATCCCGACTTCGACGGGTGCTGCAAAGGCTGTTGGTCTGGTTCTGCCAGAACTCAAGGGCAAGCTCGACGGCGTTGCAATCCGCGTTCCAACCCCGAACGTATCGGTTGTTGACCTGACCTTCGTTGCCAAGCGCTCGACCACTGTTGAAGAAATCAACAATGCGATCCGCGAAGCTGCCAATGGCCGCCTCAAGGGCATCCTCGGCTACACCGATGAGCCGCTCGTTTCGCACGACTTCAACCACGATTCGCATTCGTCGATCTTCCACACCGACCAGACCAAGGTCATGGACGGCACCATGGTGCGCATCCTGTCGTGGTACGACAATGAATGGGGCTTCTCGAGCCGCATGAGCGACACTGCAGTCGCTTTCGGCAAGCTGATCTAAGCAGCTTCAATGTTTCGCTCCCTTCTCCCCACCGTTGCGCGCTGGCGTTCGCTGGAAGGAGAAGGGCTCGAACATCTCAATATCACGCCCGCCGGTAACACTTTCAACGCCACTGGCGTTATCATCGGCGAGCGTGGCGATGTTCCCTACGGTGTACGTTATAGCATCGATTGCGCGAGCGACTGGCGCGTATTCCATTTCCTCATCGAAACGACATCCGGCTTAATGCTCGAACTCAAATCCGATGGAAATGGGCACTGGACGACCATGGCCGGAGACGCATTACCTGAGTTTGATGGTTGCATGGACATTGATCTGGCAGGGACACCCTTCACCAATAGCCTGCCGATCCGCCGTCTGGGTCTGACGCCCGAAAGCGGCACGGTACAGCTCGACATGCTTTATGTACCGTTCAATAGTTTCCGCCCGCTGCGAGACAGCCAACGATATACTTGTCTTAAGGAAGGCAAGCTTTACCGTTACACTGCCGCTGATCGCACGTTCACCGCTGAATTGCCTGTCGATGAAGACGGGCTTGTCACTGATTACCCAACCCTGTTCCAGCGCCTGCCTGTCTGAAAGACGAAAACCTGCAGGCCGCCGGAAAAAGCCCCGGGAGAAATATCATGAGTTTCCGTACCCTCGATGATGTCGACGTCAAATCCAAGCGCGTTCTGGTTCGTGTTGATCTCAACGTGCCGATGGCAAACGGCGAAGTAACCGACCTCACCCGTATCGAACGTATTGTTCCAACCATTGCGGAACTGTCGAAAAAGGGTGCCAAGGTCATCCTGCTCGCTCATTTCGGTCGTCCAAAAGGCGTTGCGTCCGATGAAAACTCGTTGAAGCATGTCGTAAAGCCGCTTTCGAAAGTGCTCAGCCATGGCGTACATTTCGCTGAAGACAGCATTGGCGACAAGGCGAAGGCGGCAGTTGATGCGCTGAAAGAAGGCGACGTTCTGCTTCTCGAAAACACGCGCTTCCACAAGGGCGAAGAAAAGAACGATCCGGAATTCGTGGCAGCACTCGCAGCCAATGGCGACATCTATGTCAATGACGCCTTCTCGGCGGCACACCGCGCGCACGCTTCGACTGAAGGTCTGGCGCATGTGCTGCCAGCCTATGCAGGCCGCGCCATGCAGGCAGAACTTGAAGCGCTTGAAAAGGGCCTCGGACAGCCAGCCCGTCCCGTTGTAGCAATCGTTGGCGGCGCCAAGGTTTCGACCAAGCTCGACCTTCTGTCGAACCTGATTGAAAAGGTCGATGCACTGGTGATCGGCGGCGGCATGGCCAACACTTTCCTCGCAGCCCAAGGTCACGATGTCGGCAAGTCGCTTTGCGAGCATGACCTTGCTCATACCGCACGCGAAATCATGGCCAAGGCTGAAAAGACCAAATGTGCCATCATCCTGCCGGTTGATGCGGTCGTGGGCTGGCACTTTGCTGCCGATACACCAAACCAGACCTATGGCGTGGAATCGGTGCCAAGCGACGGCATGATTCTGGACGCAGGTGCGCTTTCGACTGACCTGATTGCATCGGCCATCGATGATGCCGCAACGCTCGTCTGGAACGGCCCGCTCGGCGCATTTGAGCTGCGTCCGTTCGATACAGCAACAGTCAAGACCGCCAAGCATGTTGCCGCCCGCACCAAGGCTGGCAAACTTGTATCGGTCGGCGGCGGCGGCGACACCGTTGCAGCGCTTAACCATGCGGGCGTTGCAGACGACTTCACCTATATCTCGACCGCTGGCGGCGCTTTCCTTGAATGGATGGAAGGCAAACCACTTCCCGGCGTTGACGTGCTGAAGAAGTAAGAAAACAAAAAAGCCCGGGGTTTCCTCCGGGCTTTTGCTTTATGATTTCGGTGTCAGCTTTAGAAGACGCCCGGGATTGTCATCCTCGATCACCCAGATCGCACCATCTGGCCCGACGGCTACGTCACGCATACGATTTTCCATCGCAAAACGTTCGGCTTCATTCGGCTGACCATCGCTGTTGATCATCACACGGATCAGCGCCATTGACGAAAGGCCGGCGATCAGCGCAGAACCATTCCAGTCGGCAAACATCTTTCCCTTGTAGAATGCCAGACCGCCCGGCGAGATCACCGGCGTCCAGAACAGCATAGGCGCTTCAAACTCAGGCCGCGTGCTGTGGCGCGGGATCGGACGGCCACTATAATTGTCGCCATTGGAAACAACCGGCCAGCCGTAATTGAGACCCGGCTTGATGAGATTGAACTCATCGCCGCCGCGCGGTCCCATTTCATGCTCCCACAGCTTGCCGTCCGGCGCGAATGCCAGACCATAGGGATTGCGATGCCCCGTCGTCCAGGTCAACGCTTTGATGCCACCTTCCTCAGCCTTCGGATTGTCCTTTGGGGTTGAACCATCGAGGTTCATACGCAGGATCTTGCCCATCGGCGCATTGTCATCCTGTGCGGTTGCGGGCGACATGCGATCGCCAACCGACAGGAACAAATGCTTCTTATCAGGCGCAAACGCGATCTTGCCACCGGGTTGCCCGCCCTTGGCAGGTGTCGCCTGCTGCCAGATTGCCTTTAGATCCTTAAGCTCGGCCTTGCCCTTGCCTTCAGACAGCGTTGCACGCGCCAATATGAGCGCGCCGCCACCATCTTCCGGCATGACATAGGTGAAATAGATCGCCTTGCTCTTGGCAAAATCAGGCGCAGGAACAACATCCAATAGACCGTGCTGGCCGCTGAACAAAACCTCCGGCACGCCTGAAACTTCCGTCTTCTCACCCTTTTCTGTTACGACAAAAATCTTGCCGCCCTTCTCGGTGAGGATCAGTTTGCCGCCCGGCAGAAATGCAATCGCCCATGGTGTGTCAAATTCCGCCACTGCTGCCACATTGAAAGGCAATTCAGTGGTGGCTTCCCTGCTTCCTGCATTGATGCTCTCCGCAAAGGCGGTCTGAGCCGGAAGGGCGATCATCGATGCAGCCAGAATGAACGGCAGGCTTAGTAGGGCACTTCGCATCTCTCCTCCTTATAATTGATATCCTTTAGATGGGATTCTCAGGCGTCATGTCAAAACCAAATGGGGTTTAAATCGCATATTCGTCTGTCGAATCTGGAATATTAGTTCTGCACGCCAATTAGAGCAGAGTTCTGACAGCCGGTAAGAAAACTTTTCCCGGCTAAATCGTTTGAAAAAATTTCAATCGTTTCAACCACTTGTGCTGCCATTTTGTTGGCCTAACTCTTCTGCTATCGAAAATGAATATGTGTCTTGAGAGCGGCTGAGGCTCTTTGCCCAGCTTCCCAATATTGCCCCTTGCGGGGCCTTAAGGAGCTAACACATGACCGAACGTCTTGAAGATATTGCAATTGCACTCGTCGCAAACGGCAAAGGAATTCTGGCTGCGGACGAAAGCTCCGGCACCATTGCAAAGCGTTTTGAAAGCATCGGCCTCGCCTCGACCGAGGATTCACGCCGCGATTATCGCGAAATGCTGTTCCGCTCTGACGAAGCGATGAAGAACTACATTTCCGGCGTCATTCTTTACGATGAAACCATCCGCCAGAAAGCCAAGGACGGCACGCCGCTTGTCGATCTCATTCGCAAGGCAGGTGCGGTGCCGGGCATCAAGGTGGATGCCGGTGCCAAGCCACTTGCAGGCTTTGAGGGCGAAACCATCACCGAAGGTCTCGACGGTCTGCGTGAGCGCCTCAACGAATATTATGGTTTCGGTGCCCGCTTTGCGAAATGGCGTGCCGTAATCTCGATTTCTGATGGACTTCCGACATGGGGAGCGGTCAAGCAAAACGCGCAGGCCCTCGCCCGTTACGCAGCACTCTGCCAGGAAGCAGGCATTGTGCCGATCGTTGAGCCGGAAGTGCTGATGGATGGCAAGCCGGGCGATCATTCCATCGACCGTTGCTACGAAGTCACCGAATGGGTGCTCAAGACCGTCTTCACCGAGCTTTACGACGCACGCGTCAGGCTTGAAGGCATGATCCTGAAACCGAACATGGTTATCGACGGCAAGAAGGCGCGCAAAGCCTCTGTCGAAGAAGTGGCCGAAAAGACTGTTCGCTGCTTCCGCAACACTGTCCCTGCCGAGGTGCCGGGCATTGCCTTCCTTTCCGGAGGTCAGACCGGCGAAGAAGCAACCGCGCATTTGTCGGCAATGAATGCCAGCTTCGATATGCCGTGGAAAATGACCTTCTCCTATGGCCGTGCGCTGCAGGCAGCCTCTCTGGAAGCCTGGGGCGGCAAGGATGAGAATGTTGCCGCTGGCCAGCGTGCCTTTGCGCATCGCGCCAAGATGAACGGCCTTGCTGCAACTGGCGGCTGGAAGAAAGACCTCGAACAAGCAGCCTGAACGATACTGCATGATAAAAGGCCCGGTTTAGCGCATGAGCCGACCGGGCTTTTTAGTTTTCAGTAAAATGAAACCCGACCGCCATCGCCATGGCAAAGATCGCAAACGCCGCGATCTTCCAAAAATCGCCACGCTTCTTCAATCCCGGCCAGCCAAGTGGCTTGATGATGTGCAAGCCCATCAGGGCCATAAGCAGCACAGGCAGGACTTTGAACACAAAACACCTCTCACGCACCCTTTTGGCCCAGCAATCAGCATCCTGCAAGCCTCATCAATTTATGCTGTGGTTGTGATACACTTATTCATCTTAAGTTTCATGGACGAAGCTTTGATCTTGGGCGTAGACTTAACCCCGGAGGAGATGAAAAGCGCGTGGAGGAGACCAGGCTAATCAGCCCTGTCTTGCGCTTTCATCCAGCGTGTTCGAGCATTTCCAGCAAAAGTGGGAACCGGTTTTGCGTCTGGAAATGCTTAAAAACAAATAGATAGAGCGGTTTCAGTGACTCAGCATTGGCTAAAACCACTCTATCACGATGCTTAATCGGATCATCTGATCCGATTAAGCGCGTGCTTCTGGGAGGAACAGCATGACATCAAAATATGCCGAAACCTATGCCGCATGGCAGCAAGACCCTGAAGGCTTCTGGGCCGAAGCAGCCGGGGCCATAGACTGGTTCAAGCCATGGGATCAGGTTCTCGCAAGCGATGAAGGAGTTTATGGTCGCTGGTTTAAAGGTGCTGAATGCAACACCTGTTACAATGCACTCGACCGCCATGTTGCCAATGGGCGCGGCGATCAGGTTGCGCTCATTTACGAAAGCCCGGTAACAGGCTCTGTACGCAAATTCACCTATCGCGAATTGCTTGAAGAGGTGGAAGCCCTCTCGGCGGTCATGCTCGACAATGGTGTGAGCAAAGGCGACCGCGTTCTTATCTATATGCCCATGGTGCCGGAAGCTGCTGTCGCCATGCTGGCCTCAGCCCGCATTGGCGCGGTGCATTCGGTGGTCTTTGGCGGTTTTGCCGCCAACGAGCTTGCCACCCGCATTGATGATGCAAAGCCGGTGATGATTATTGCCGGTTCATGCGGCATCGAACCAACCCGCGTTGTGCCCTATCAGGCAATGCTCGACAAGGCGATTGCCACCGCCCGCCACACGGTCAGGCACTGCATTATCCTGCAACGCGAGCAGCATCCGCATAATCCGGTTGAAGGCCGCGATATCGACTATCGTACCGCTGTGGATGCCGCGCGCGGCCGTCATGTTCCTTGCACCTCCGTTGCTGCCACCGACCCGCTTTATGTGCTCTACACATCGGGTACTACCGGCGAACCCAAAGGTGTCGTGCGTGACAATGGCGGGCATATGGTGGCCCTTGTATGGTCGCTGAAGCATGTGTTCGGCATCGAGCCGGGACAGGTGTTCTGGGCGGCATCCGATGTCGGCTGGGTGGTCGGCCATTCCTATATTGTCTATGCTCCGCTCATTGCCGGTGCCACCAGCATCCTCTTTGAAGGCAAACCCGTCGGTACGCCCGATGCAGGCAGCTATTGGCGCATCATCGCCGAGCATGGTGTGGAGGTGATGTTCACAGCCCCCACTGCCCTGCGTGCGATCAAGAAAGAAGATGCCGACGGCAATTTCGTGCGCCGATACGATCTTTCAAAATTCCGCGCGCTTTATCTGGCGGGCGAACGTGCCGATCCCGACACGATCCACTGGGCGGAAAATCTACTCGGTTGTCCGGTGATCGATCATTGGTGGCAAACCGAAAGCGGCTGGCCGATGGTCGCCAATCCGCTTGGCCTTGGACTGCTTGAAACCAAATACGGCTCGCCTGCCGTCTGTCTGCCCGGCTATGACATCCGCGTGCTCGACGATGCCGGCCATGAAGTCGAACGTGGCCAACTTGGAAATATCCTTATCAAGCTGCCATTGCCGCCCGGTTGTCTGCCAACTCTGTGGAACGCCGATGAGCGATTTCGCAAAGCTTATCTCAACGAGTTTCCCGGCTATTATAAAACCGCCGATGCGGGCTACATGGATGAAGACGGCTATCTCTACATCATGAGCCGAACCGACGACATCATCAATGTCGCAGGACATCGTCTGTCGACAGGTGCCATGGAGGAGGTCCTTTCCAGCCATCCGGACGTTGCAGAATGTGCGGTCCTTGGCATTTCCGATTCCGTCAAAGGACAGGTACCTTGCGGCTTCCTTGTGCTGAAATCCAACATCGACCGTGATCTGCATGAGGTTGAAAAGGAGTGCGTGAGCATGATTCGCGACGCCATCGGACCGATTGCCGCGTTCCGGCTCGCCCTGACCGTGAAACGTCTGCCAAAAACCCGTTCCGGAAAGATACTGCGCTCAACAATCCAGAAAATCGCTGATGGTGAGGACTGGAAAATGCCCGCCACCATCGATGATCCGGTGATTCTCGATGAAATCAGCGCAGTTCTCCGCGAGCGTCATATCGGCCTGGCCTTTGCCTGACCTTTTATTATCGCGCATCTAGAGCGCTTGACCGGCGCAAGCCGCCGGTCCACTCTCCGGCAAAAATCGGAGAATGATCGATGCAGTTAGAAGGCAAGGTGGCAATCGTCACGGGGGCTGCCCGCGGTATTGGCTATGCCATTGCCAAGCGCTTCCTAATGGATGGCGCAAGTGTCGTTTTGTCGGATATCGACGGCACAGGCGCCACAAAAGCAGTCAGGGATCTGGAGCAATATGGCCGGGTTCTCGCCATTGCCTGCGATGTGGGCGACAAACTCGATATTCATAATCTGCTGACCTATGCCACGACCAATCTTGGTGAGATCGATATCCTCGTCAACAATGCAGGCATCGTGCATCAGGCAGAGTTTCTCGACCTGAAAGAAGATGACTTCGACCGCGTGATGCGCGTCAACCTCAAGGGCGCTTTTCTTTGCGGTCAAGCCGTCGCAAAACGCATGGTTGCGCGCGTGGAAGCGGGTGGCGAGGCTGGCAGCATCATCAATATGTCGTCGATCAACGCGATATTCGGTCTGCCCAATCAGCTTGCCTATTCCGTGTCAAAGGGTGGCATGAACCAACTGACACGCACGATGGCGGTAGCACTCGCCAAATGGGGCATTCGCGTCAATGCAATCGGCCCCGGCTCAATCGACACTGACATGCTGTCCGCCGTGAACAACGATGCTGAGGCACGCAAGAAGATACTCGCGCGCACGCCATTGGGTAGAATCGGACAAGCATCTGAAATTGCAGCAATAGCCTCATTCCTCGCATCGCGTGATTCAAGCTATGTGACAGGCCAGACGATCTATGCCGATGGTGGACGCTTACCGCTGAGCTATACCGCAGAACCGCCTTTCAAGGCCTGATGAAATAGTTGCCGTTTGCGTATATCAGGAAGATAATAATTAACATTGCTCCTGACAGACAGCTGTCAGGAGGCCTGTGTCATAGTGCATTCTTACAGATGAGGGATTCACCATGGCACTCGCAATCGCACCACTGCTCGCAATTCTGAAAGAATATAAGCGCAGACAGGACGAACGTCGGCGCTTCGTGCGCACGCAGCGCGCATTCGACAACCTCCCAAGCGACCTGCGCAAGGATATGGGCTGGCCGGACCGTTATCTCGAACAGCGCCGTAACGCTGCCGATGAGAGGAAATAACACCATGGCGGAAACCAAAATGGTCGGCTTCGTCTTCGTTGAAGGCTTTGCTGATTGGGAATATGGGTTTTTATCGGCATCGGCACGCGAATGGTTCGACGTAAACACCGTCTCACTTGCTCCTGCAGGTGCGGAAGTCCGTTCGCTCAGCGGCTTTCGGCTGACGCCGGATCGTAGCACGGACCCCGAAGAAAACACTGACCTTGATGCTATTGCCGTCATCGGCTCCGATCTCTGGGCGACGCCGCAGGCTCCCGATCTGACTACGCTCTTGCGCGCCATCGCACAAAAATGCGGTGTGGTTGGTGGCATTTGCGGCGCAACACTTGCACTGGCTCGCGCAGGCCTCTTCAATGGGGTCAATCACACCAGCAATGGCCGCGAATGGATCGCAGAACGCGTACCGCAATATGCGGGTGCCAGCCGCTATCAGGACGTGCCCGATGCTGTTGCGGATAAGCGCATCGTTTCGGCGCCGGGTACAGCGCCCGGCACCTTCGCTGCCGCTTTTTTGGAAACGCTGTTTCCAACCGAGCGGGAGCGTATTGGCGAAATGCGTGCGCTTTTCGCACGCGAATATACTTGAGATCACCATGCGTCGAGCAGACCGCCTTTTTCAAATCGTTCAGCATCTTCGCGGCGGCAGGCTTGTCACCGCACGGCAGCTTGCCGAGCGGCTGGAAGTTTCAGAACGCACGATCTATCGCGACATTGCAGATCTGCAATCGACAGGCGTTCCTATCGATGGTGAAGCCGGCGTCGGCTATATTCTGCGGCAGGGGTTTGAACTACCGCCACTGATGTTTACGCGTGATGAAATCGTGGCACTTGTTGCAGGCGCCCGCTTGATCCGTGCATGGGGTGGCGTTTCAATGGCGCGCGGTGCAGAAGAAGCCCTGGTCAAGATCGAAGCCGTTCTGCCCAAAGAAGAACGCGCGCGCATCACCGGCACGCAAATCCATGCACCGTCTGCATCAATCAGCGTAAGCGAACGCCGTATCATCGATGCCGTCGAGCGCGCAGTTGATGAAGGCACGGTTCTCAACATCCGTTATCGCGATCTGGAAGCCCGTGAGAGCGAGCGGGATATCCGTCCGCTTGGTCTGTGGTTCTGGGGCAAGGTCTGGACTGTGATCGGCTGGTGTGAATTGCGCAATGCTTTCCGCACGTTTCGTACCGACCGCATTATCGCTGCTGACAAATCAGGCCGCACGTTCCGCTCCGAGCGCGGCAAAACACTGGCGGATTTTTACCGGTTGATGGAGATGAGCGAGTACAACGCATTCAAGGACTAGAGCGCCGGGCGCCCTTTTGGGCGCACAAAGGTCGCTCTAACACTTTATGTTTACAGCATAATTTTACCTTAAACTGATTCAAGTTTAAGGAATTATGCTGTAGAGCGCCGGGCGTCGTGCCAGAAGCTCAAACGTCACGCTTACCTTCCCAAGCAACAAAAAACCCGCCAGAACGGCGGGTTTTTTGTTCAGTCGAAGAAATCTTATTCTTCGTCTTCGTCGGTGTTCGAGCCCTTCAGCGAGGAGAGCTTTGCGAAAACCTTGTCCGCATCCAGCTCTTCTTCTTCAGGCTTCTCATCACGGTAATCGAAGTTTTCAGTCGCCGATGCTGGCAGCAATGTGCTGTCAGATTCAACAACTGGACGGTTGCGCGCTGCGCGCTCGACTTCAAGGTCGAGATCGATCTGCGAGCAAAGGCCGAGCGTGACAGGGTCCATTGCAGTCAGGCTTGCCGAGTTCCAGTGAGTGCGATTGCGAATCTGCTCAATGGTCGACTTGGTCGTGCCGATCAGACGCGAAACCTGTGCATCCTTGAGTTCAGGATGATTGCGCACCAGCCAGAGAATCGCATTCGGACGATCCTGACGCTTGGACAGCGGCGTATAACGCGGGCCCTTGCGCTTGGCTTCTGGAACGCGAACCTTTGGCTCGGAAAGCTTCAGGCGATGATACTGGTCCTTTTCGCCCTTCGCGATTTCTTCGCGCGAAAGCTGGCCGGTGATAACCGGGTCAAGTCCCTTGATACCCTGCGAGGCCTCACCGTCCGCAATAGCCTTTACTTCGAGCGGATGCAGCTTGCAGAGAGCCGCGATCTGGTCAAAGGACAGAGCCGTATTATCAACGAGCCAGACTGCCGTTGCCTTCGGCATAAGAAGCTGGGTGGCCATTAGATATAATCCTCTTGTTCGTCCGCTCCGGTAGGGCGGGCCGTGGGAAAAACCACAAATTCCGGGAAATCACGGTCTATATATATTTTTTTTGTGCGCAGAGCAAGAAACTGCTGCCATGACATCCCAGGTTCTCTCGCAAATCTATTAGGTCAAGCGACATCAAGCACGATTTTGCCAATGTGCTGGCTGCCTTCCATACGATCATGCGCCCGCCACGCATCTTTAAGAGGGAAGATCATATCCATCACAGGGGCAACCTGACGCTGTGCCAGAAGCGGCCAGACTTTCGCTTCCAATTCGCGCGCGATGCCTGCCTTGAACTCAACCGAACGTGATCGCAATGTCGAGCCGGTATGGGTCAGGCGCTTGGTCATCAGGATTGCGAAGTTAGCCGTTGCCTTTGCCCCATTCAGGAAGGCGATCTGCACGATGCGACCATCTTCGGCTGCCGCCTTGTAATTGCGGTCGACGTAATCGCCACCAACCATATCGAGGATCACATCGGCTCCCTTGCCGCCGGTCATCTCTTTGACGACAGCGACAAAATCTTCATCGCGATAATTAATCGCGCGATCGGCGCCAAGCTTTAAACAGGCATCGCACTTCGCTTGGGAGCCAGCCGTTACGATAACGCTTGCGCCAAAGGCTTTGCCAAGCTGAATAGCCGTCGTGCCAATCCCTGACGAGCCGCCATGGATCAGCAGGGTTTCGCCTTCTTTAAGGCCACCGCGTTCAAATACATTATGCCAGACCGTGAAGAAGGTCTCGGGGATGGCTGCGGCCTCAATATATCCATAGCCCGACGGCAGAGGCAGCGCAGTAGTTTCATGCACAGTGGCATATTCTGCATAGCCGCCACCGGCAAGCAGCGCCACGACCTGATCGCCGATGCGATAGCGTTTCACACCCTCGCCGATCGCAACGATATCACCGGCAATTTCAAGCCCTGGTATGTCCGACGCGCCGGGTGGCGGCGCATAACTGCCCTGACGCTGCAACACATCTGGCCGGTTCACGCCTGCCGCCCTAACCCGCACCAGCACCTCGCCTACCTTCGGCTCGGGCACCGAGCGCTGTACGGAACGCAATACATTGGCGTCGCCCGGCTCGGAAATTTCGATTGCGGTCATCTGGGAAGGCAATTCAGCCATCATGATCAAAGCTCCTGTTCAAATCTCTCGTCGCAGAAATACCGCACACACAACTGCACAAATACATCCTGCTCATTTTCAGAGAATTCATCATCGATTTCTGGAAATATATATGCGAAGATTCAAGGTGTTATAGCATTTGAGCCAAAAGTGCGAAGCGGTTTTGCGTCGGATAATGCGTAAAAACAAACAGTTACAGCGGTTCCAACGATTCTTTCTTAACTGAAACCGCTGTAAATCTTTTCTGTCTTTATAAGCGCGCCATAGACTCCGGAGGAAGGCCATGAGCGGTTTTGATGAAGAGGTCAAAAAGCCACGCGAAAGCGTCGTTCTCAGCGAGGATGAGCTGTCTCTGCTGTCGGTGATCGAAATCGACCAGCGTATCGCTTTGCTACAATCCGAAATCGAACGTCTGAAAGCAGAAAGGCTCCGAAAGGGCGACAGCCGCGCGGCTGCAGAAGCACTTTTCCGCTGAGGCAGCACGTTTTCGCCTCAGTATCAGAGATAAATCAAAGCCACTTCAATACGGCTTCATGAAATTCCGGGAACGTAATATTGCGTATTTACATTCAGGTTCTGGCGCTGCTTTGCGGCACAGCCTTTCTCTTGATGGCCTCTGGCCTGCATGGCCTGTTGCTGCCCTTGCGCGGCGGACTTGAAGGCTTCTCCGTTGCTTCACTTGGTATGCTGGGCACGACATGGGCGGGCGGTTTTGTCGCTGGCTGCATTTTCGCCCCGCGCCTGGTGCGACGTGTCGGCCATGTCCGCGCTTTTGGCTGTTTTGCAGCTTCCGCCGCCATCATCGCTCTTTTGTCAGGCATCTATATCGATGCAATCTCATGGATCATTCTGCGAACCTTCACTGGCTTCTCGATGGCAGGCGCTTTCATGGTGATCGAAAGCTGGCTGAACGAGCGCGCCACCAATGAGTCCCGCGGCAAGATTTTCGGCCTCTATATGATGGTCAACTATGGTGCCACCATGAGCGGCCAGATGATGGTGGCAAATGGCGATATCAGGAGTGATCATCTGTTCATGATCACCGGCATTCTTTTCTGCCTGGCACTGATCCCCACCGCCATGTCGACAGCGGTAAGCCCAAAACCGCTGACCGAAGTACAGCTTGATCTCAAGGCGCTTTACCGCAATTCACCTGCCGCCTTCGTCGGCTGCATCCTGATCGGCATAGCGAATGGTGCCTGGGGTACGCTTGGCGCTGTTTTCGGCGCAAAATCGGGCATTTCAACCACCGAAATCGCGCTTATGGTCAGCGTAACCATCGCAGCTGGTGCCTTGATGCAAATCCCGGTCGGGCGAATTTCCGACCTGATAGACCGGCGTTATGTTCTGGCCGGTGTAGCTTCTCTCGCAGCCTTTGTCGGTCTTATGGCCTTCATCATCGGCCCGTCCAATGGCAAGGTCATCATCATTATGACCGGCTGCTATGGCGCGCTGGCCTATGCGCTTTACCCGGTTGCCGTCGCCCACGCAAACGACCATGCCTCGGCGGAAAGCTTTGTGAAAGTATCGAGCGGATTGCTGTTGCTTTATGGCTTCGGCACGATGCTGGGGCCGCTGCTTGCAGCCGCTGCCATGGATATCTTCTGGCCATCTGGGCTGTTTGCCATCACAGCGCTCTCGCATATTTCCATCACAGCCTATGCGCTGTTCCGCTCACGCAAGCGGGCATCCGTGCCAAAGGCTGAAAAGGAACAGTTCAAGAGTATGCCGTCTGTGAAAAGTGCAACACCTGAAGCCATGAACCTTGATCCAAGGGCTGAAGCGGAAAGCTGAGCACAACCTTCAGACAGACAACAAAAAAGCAGCGAATATTCGCTGCTTTCTTCGGTGTCTTTTAAAGCATTTTCGGCAAAATTGCGAAGCGGTTTTGCGTGGGATAATGCGATAAAAACAGGAAATGCTCTATGGTGAGCACCTTTGCAAAATCATTTGATTTTAAAAGCTGATGTGCGGCGGCTGTTGCACAGCCGCCAATATCAGTAACAGTACCATCCTGTTGATCATCACCAACGGCGATTGAAATACCGTTTAAAACTCCTGTGTTTAATGTCGTGTCACCTGAGTTTTAAGTTTCTCGATCTGCTCCTTGAGAACGAGTTTCTTGCGCTTGAGAGAAGTAACATGCAGGTCATCAATTGCCGGTGACGCTAAAGCCTCGGAGATTTCCTCTTCCAAAGCGCCGTGCTTCTGTTCAAGCGTGGCAAGATGGGACTCGATAGCCATCATCAATTCTCCTTTGAATGATTACCCAAAGGACAGAGCCATGTAGCAGTTTTGCCAACAGAATGGCTCCATCCGCTCTCACCTGCGCAAACGCCCGGTACACCTCCTGTTATCCGGGCCAATTACGCAGTCCCGGCTGCCATTCAACAGTTTGTCAGTCGAAACTTCCGGCAACCGTTGTTCATGACAGAACAATGACACTGTGGCATGAGTTTGGTGGAAAGTCGAATTTGTTTTGGTAGCATTTTCCAATCACGAAAAATGTGATAAAGGCTTCGCTCGAAACGGGTCTGCCCCAATCTGGTGCGGCCCGTAATATCATTCTGGAACAATACGGGGCAAACCGCATGTCCGATCAGGAACAGGCCGAAATCAGATTGGCCGTAGCACGTCTGAAACAGGAACACGCGGATTTCGATGCAGCCATAAATGCCATGATGCAGGTGGGCTGCGATCAACTGCGCATTCAGCGCATGAAAAAGAAAAAACTCGCCATCAAGGATAAGCTGCAGGAAATGGAAGATCAGGTCATCCCTGACATCATCGCCTGAGCATCTGACAAAAGACGTTTTACAGCCGGGGTTCGCCCGGCTTTGTTTTTCAATATACCAACCACCAAACGATTGAAGCGGAGCAGGAAGGATCAATGAGCGTGAGTGCAGACGTCGCCATCATCATGGGCAGCCAGTCCGATTGGGAAACCATGCGTCATGCAGCAGACACACTGGAGGCTCTCGGCATTTCCTTTGACGCCCGCATCGTCTCTGCGCATCGCACACCAGACCGCCTCGTCGCTTTCGCCAAAGGCGCAAAGGCTGAGGGCTTCAAGGTCGTGATCGCCGGCGCCGGTGGCGCAGCTCACCTTCCCGGCATGGCAGCAGCCATGACCCCTCTTCCAGTCTTTGGTGTGCCCGTGCAGTCAAAAGCACTTTCCGGACAGGACTCGCTCCTTTCGATTGTGCAGATGCCAGCAGGCATTCCGGTCGGCACGCTCGCTATCGGTCGCGCCGGTGCCGTCAATGCTGCTCTGCTTGCCGCAGCCGTTCTCGCACTTTACGACGATGCACTTGCTGCCCGTCTTGACGAATGGCGCACAGCGCAAACCGAAAGCGTCGCTGAACGCCCATCGGACGAGGTCTGATATGGCAAATTACGCACTGAAGGCTGGATCAACGATCGGCATTATCGGCGGCGGCCAGTTGGGTCGTATGCTGGCCATGGCAGCCGCACGCCTTGGCTATGAGACGATCATTCTGGAGCCACAGACAGATTGCCCGGCGGCTCAGGTGGCAAATCGCCAGATCATTGCAGCCTATGATGATCCCACTGCTCTTGCTGAGCTTGCGGCGGCCTCCGACGTTATCACCTATGAATTCGAGAACGTGCCGGTATCGGCAGCAGACAAGCTTGCAGAATCGGCGCTCGTTTTCCCACCACCGGCAGCGCTTGAAATCTCGCAGGATCGCTTCACCGAGAAGCAGTTCCTCAATGAAAGCGGTATTGAGACTGCGCCCTGGCGCCTTGTCGATGATGAGGAAACGCTCATTGCAGCGCTCGGTGCTTTGGGAGAACGCGGCATTCTGAAAACCCGCCGTCTCGGCTATGATGGCAAAGGGCAGGTTCGCCTGACGTCGCTTGATGAGAATGAAGCGCGTGCAGCACTTCAGACAATCAAGCACGCACCGGCAATTCTCGAAGGCTTTGTCGCATTCGAGCGCGAAGTCTCGGTCATTGCAGCCCGTGATCGCGACGGCAATGTAGCAATCTTCGATATTGCGGAAAACGTTCATAAGGACGGCATTCTCGCTACCTCAACGGTTCCAGCCGCCATCTCGGCTCAGACAGCAGAAGCTGCGAGCAAGGCCGCTGAGAAGCTCCTGCATGCGCTTGATTATGTCGGTGTGCTTGGTCTCGAATTCTTCGTTCTTGCGGATGGCACACTGCTTGCCAATGAATTTGCACCACGCGTTCACAATTCCGGCCACTGGACGGAAGCCGCTTGCGCGATCTCGCAGTTCGAGCAGCACATTCGCGCCGTTGCAAGCCTCCCGCTGGGTGACACCGTGCGCCATTCGGATTGTGTGATGGAGAATCTGATCGGCGATGACGTCGAAAAGGTGCCAGCGATTCTCGCAGAATCGAATGCTGTGCTGCATCTCTACGGTAAGAAAGAAGCGCGCCCAGGCCGCAAGATGGGTCACGTAACCCGTATAAAGCCCCGTGCAAACTAAACTTCACGGAGGAATCTGTCAGATTCTTCCGTGAACAGCCCCTGCGGCCAAGATTTTCCGAACCTGACTTCGTGAATCTGCGGCGCAGGAGTTGACATTTGGCTGGAATATTGTGTATTTCGGCCAACCCTTCGGGCAGGAATACTGCCTGTAACCAATTGGCGCCTTGGGCGCCTGTTTTTATGAAGCCCCGAGACATGTCTTGTCGATGGGCCAACCAAGACCGGTGATTGACATGAAGATCAAGAATTCGCTCAAGGCGCTCAAGGCCCGTCATCGTGACTGCCAGCTCGTTCGCCGCAAGGGCCGCGTTTACATCATCAATAAGACTGCTCCGCGCTTCAAGGCACGTCAGGGCTGATCTTATTTCTGATTTTGCATTTGACGTTCCGCTGCGTATAATGAAAATTATGCGCATGCGGAACGTTTTTGCTTATCTGAACAATTCTTCGCTTCTGATTACGCTTGGCCTTTCGGCCCTGATCAGTGCGTCTTCGGCCTATGCCGAAACAAAGCCTTCCCTGACAGCACCGATTACGCCGGTGCAGGTTGGCACTGACAGCGACCAGAAGCCCGCTCCCAAAGAACAAAATCAAGCCGAACAAACACCGGAAGAGCGCCTCGACAAGCTTTTTGCCGATCTCAAGCGCACCTCTGACGAAACCAAGGCACGTCGACTCACTGTCCAGATTAATCAGATCTGGTCGCAGTCGGGCAGCGCGACAATTGATCTTCTCATTCAGTGGGCAAGTGCTGCCATGCTGGAAAAGCGTTACACATCGGCGCTCGATTTCCTGAATGAAGCCATTGCGCTCAATCCGGACTATGCAGAAGCATGGAACCGTCGCGCCACCGTCTATTTCCTGCGTAACGACTATGCGCACGCCATGTACGACATCAATCGTACGCTGGAGCTTGAGCCACGCCACTACGGTGCCCTGACAGGCATGGCGGAGATCCTGCGCGCGCGTGGGCTGAAGGAACAGGCTTTGAAAGCCTATGAGCAGGCGCTGCAGATCAATCCGATGATGCGAGATGCTCAGAAGAGCTTGCTCGATCTCACGGAAGAGCTGAGCGACACCCGCACCTGATTCTCTCACAGAGATACAAACAAAAACGCGCCCCGAAAGGAGCGCGTTTTTTCTTTTATACGAAGCCCACACAAAACTGGATGGAATTCGGAATTATGGTGAGCCGAAAATGGTGGGATTTGAGAACCGGCGCGCAGCGTACTTAACGTACGTGCGCACCGGAAGCGAAAAATCACGCCATTTGCAGGCCGCTCCAGCATCGGCCCAAAAATCGGAAATGATTTTTGGAAAGCACGATGCGTTGTTTGAATAATTTAGAGCGTCCTTTGTGCGTCCAATAGGACGCACGGCGCTCTAAAAACCGAATACCGACAGTTTAGTCAGTGGAAGACTGACCGTCGGCGCCGATATAGGCGATGCGTAGGAGGTTGGTGGCACCTGGTGTTCCGAATGGTACACCTGCGGTGACGATCAGACGATCACCAGCCTTCCCGAACTCTTCCTTGAAGGCGACCTGACAAGCATGGTCGACCATGTCTTCCAGATCGTGTGCATCTTCAGTCACAACACAATGCAGACCCCAGACAACCGAAAGACGGCGTGCGGTTTCAACAATCGGCGACAGTGCGATGATTGACGTGCGTGGGCGTTCACGCGCAGCGCGCAGACCCGTCGCACCCGAAGCCGTATAGGTGACGATAGCCGACAGGTTAAGCGTTTCAGCGATCTGACGAGCAGCAAGGGCAATCGCGTCAGAACCGGTTGGTTCTGGGATTGCGCGCTGTGCATCGAGAATGCCCGGATAAGTCGGCTCACGTTCGACCTTTTCCGCGATGCGGTTCATGGTTGCGACAGCTTCAACCGGATACTGGCCGGAAGCAGATTCTGCCGAAAGCATGACAGCGTCAGCACCTTCAAACACTGCGGTTGCAACGTCTGATACTTCAGCGCGTGTTGGAACCGGTGCTGTGATCATCGATTCAAGCATCTGCGTGGCAACCACAACTGGCTTACCAGCGCGGCGTGCCTTGCGGATCATCTGCTTCTGAATGCCGGGAACGCTTTCCAGCGGCATTTCAACGCCGAGATCGCCACGCGCAACCATGATCGCGTCAGAGAGCTCAATGATCTCATCAAGACGGGTCACAGCCTGCGGCTTTTCGATCTTCGACATCAGGCCGACCTTGCCGCCCGAAATCTTGCGTGCTTCGATCAGATCTTCAGGGCGCTGAATGAACGACAGGGCAACCCAGTCAATTTCTTCCTGCAAAACAGCATGAAAATCTTTGAAGTCTTTTTCTGTCAGTGCGCCGACACCCAGCGTGGTATCCGGCAGGCTGACGCCCTTACGATCCGAAATGCTGGTGCCTGCAACAACCTTGCAGCGGATCGACTTGCCGTCGCTTGCTTCAGCAATCAGTTCCAGCTTGCCATCGTCGATGAGAAGGCGGTGGCCCGGCTCAACAGCTTCCAGAATTTCCGGATGCGGAAGATAGACGCGGGTTTCGTCGCCAAGCTCTTCATTGTTGTCGAGCGTGAAGGTCTGGCCTGCAACGAGTGCGACCTTTGTATTCTTGAACTTGCCAACGCGCAGCTTTGGGCCCTGAAGGTCGGCCAGAATACCGATCGGGCGACCCAGTTCCTTTTCCACATTACGGATACGCTTGACGAGCGTGCGCATCAGATCATGATCCGCATGGCTCATATTGATACGGAAGACGTCTGCGCCAGCTTCAAAAAGCTTGCGGATAACGGATTCCTCGCCTGACGCCGGGCCGAGTGTGGCGAGAATCTTGACCTTGCGGTTGCGTTTCATTGGTTATTCGTTCCTGTAACTGTGGAGTTTTCTAACGGCGTTTCATCGGTGAGCTGTACCATCCAGCTCGATTGTTCCCCGGTATCGTATTCCTGGAAGCCATTGCGTTGAAACCCGCGTGCAAAACAGTCCTGAACACCAGTGATGCGGAATTCCTTTTCCGCCACACACATGTTCACTTTGCCTTCCCAGCGACCACCACTCTGAGAATCCTCAGCATAAAGATAATAATAGCGCGAGGTCAGAGGCCCTTCGATCAGGGTTTTGCAGGTGGAACCATCAATGTGCCACCAGCCCTCCGTCACCCAACCAGCTTTGGCTCTGTAGCCAATGGCAACGCCAACGAGATTCTGGGTTGAGTTGCATACTCGAAAATCGGCCCGCGCTTCCATGGATGTCATCCCCAGAGCACCAATCAGCACACTGGAAAACAAACCCAAAAACATTGGAAGTCGCATTCGCCGAACTCCTTCAGCCCGCAATCGCTTTTGTCTCACGCAAGGAAATCCTCTTTCGGTCGCTCTCTTTTCGGCAGTTTCGCCTTTGATGTCAACGCAATCCCGGAGAGAACAAATCAGTTACAGCATTTCCATTCGAACTGCATAGCGATTTCAGCGCGATTTAAACGATTAGATTCGTTCCTTTGCCGCATTCCGGAAACACCTTCCCCATTCTTTTGAGAATGATCGTTGCAATCCCGGCTTTCTCATGACAGAGCTGAAACTACTTGTGATTTATGACAGAAATCCTACCCAAGAAGCAGCTCTCATGTCATTTGATCCGTCCTTTTCCCCCGTCTATCAGGTCGACGGCAATCTCAGCCTCGGCCTGCTGTTGACCGCCGACCATGCCCGCCGTGATTTGCCGGCTGAATATGGCAGCCTTGGCCTGGTGCAAAGCGAGTTCGAGCGGCATATCGCCTATGATATCGGCGTTGAGGAACTGACACGTCAATTGGCTGTGCAGCTTGATGCACCAGCCGTCATGGGTGGTTTTTCACGCCTGCTGATCGATCCCAATCGCGGCGAAGACGATCCGACGCTTATCATGCAATTGTCTGATGGTGCGGTGATCTCCGGCAACTATCCAGTGTCGCCCGAACAGCGCGAAATCCGCCTCGACCGCTTCTATCGCCCCTATCATGATGCAGTTGCATCCATGAGCACGCGGGTTGCAGCCGAAAGCGGGAAAGCCCCATTCATCGTCTCGATCCATTCGTTCACGCCAAACTGGCGCGGCAAGGATCGTCCGTGGCAAATCGGATTGCTTTGGGATTCTGATCCGCGCGCCGTTACACCACTGCTTTCCATGCTGCGCGAAGAGCCGGGCCTCATTGTCGGTGATAATGAGCCTTATGATGGCGCACTTAAAAACGATGCCATGTATCGTCATGCAACGGCGCGTGGCTATGCGCATGTTCTGATTGAGGTGCGTCAGGATCTGATTGCTGACAAGGCGGGTGCGCGTGAATGGGCCGATCGGCTTGCCCCCATGCTTAATGCCATCAACGCAATGCCGGAAATCCACGAAATCCGCCATTATGGTTCGCGTTCAGGCCCGGTTCCACATCTGACAGACTGACGCTTTGCCCGCTATCCACAGCCATAACGCGATAAAACGCGTTTTTCTTACCCCAGCGGCTCTTAATTTTGCCTGCGACTCGCAGGAAAACCATGTCCGACTTTCGGCAACGGTCCTGTTCCTGTAACGAGTGACCTTTGACCTTTATTGATAATCGAGCTGAATTGGAGAAACCCGTGAGCGACGACATTACCAGCGAAGCCCAGACCATCGCCGTAGGCCAGTTGCGTGCTTTCATCGAGCGCATCGAGCGTCTTGAAGAAGAAAAAAAGACCATCGGCGACGATATCAAGGAAGTTTACGCGGAATTGAAGGGTTCGGGGTTTGACAGCAAGGTCGTAAGGACCATTATTCGTCTGCGTAAAAAAGAAGACCATGAACGTCAGGAAGAAGAAGCCATGCTCCAGCTTTATATGGATGCACTTGGTATGGGCTGACATTTAGGGCGCGGTGCGTCCGGCCTGTTGCTTCTTCCTGAAATCGAAGCCCTGCGAATTCGCCGGAATTCGTACACACAGGAAGGGGATAGGGTCCATGGAGTTTAGAAAACTCGGACGTACTGAACTCGAGGTTTCGCCGCTTTGTTTTGGCGGCAATGTGTTTGGCTGGACGGTAGATGAAGCAACATCATTTTCGCTTCTCGACCGTTTTGTCGATGCCGGTCTCAATTTCATCGATACTGCGGACGTGTATTCCGCATGGGCACCAGGCAATATCGGCGGTGAATCCGAAACTATTATTGGCAACTGGCTGAAATCCCGCGGCCTGCGCCACAAGGTTGTGATTGCCACCAAGGTCGGTTCTGAAATGGGCCCCGACGAAAAAGGCCTTTCACCAAGCTATATCCGCAAAGCCGTCGATGCCTCCCTCAAACGGCTGCAAACCGACTATATCGATCTCTACCAGTCGCACTGGGATGATCCCGAAACGCCGTTTGAAGATGTTCTCGGCACCTATCAGGAGCTGATCAAGGCCGGTAAAGTCCGTGCAATCGGCGCATCCAATCTGACACCGGAACGTCTGACAGAATCGCTTGATGTTGCGAAGAAGCATGGCCTACCGCGCTATGAAACCTTGCAGCCGCTTTATAATCTCTATGACAGACCGGCTTTTGAGGATGGACTCGAAGCGATCTGCCGCGACAATGAGTTGGGCGTTATCAATTATTATTCGCTGGCTTCCGGCTTCCTGACCGGCAAATACCGCTCAAAAGACGATCTCGGCCAGAGTGCGCGCGGTCAAACGGTTGAGAAATACCTGACGGATCGCGGGTCGCGGATTATTGCGGCACTTGATCAGGTTGCTCGCGCCAATGACGCTAAACCGGCGCAAATCGCAATTGCCTGGCTAATTGCGAGACCATCCATCACGGCACCAATCGCCAGCGCCACGCGTCTCACCCAGCTCAATGAGCTGCTCGATGCCGCACAGATCAAGCTGGATGCTGAAGCGATTGCCCTGCTCGACAAGGCAAGCGCTTAACCAGAAACGAAACGGAAGGGTAAACTACCCTTCCAGTTCTTCGCGCAACATCTCCAGCTCCAGCCATTCTTCTTCCATGGCAGAGTGTTCAGAGCGCTTCTTTTCAAGAAGATCGGCAGTCTTTGCAAAAAGCGTCGGGTCTTTAGCATAAAGCTGCGGGTCGGCGAGCTTGCCTTCCAGCACAGTCATTTCCTTTGCCAAAGCATCCATTTTGCCGGGTAAGGTTTCGAGCGCGAATTTCTGCTTATAGGAAAGCTTGCGCTTTTCATCGCGTTTGGGCTGCGGTGCATCCCCACCCTTTTCGTCAGTGCGAGCAGTCGTCGTCTTGACGTTGCGTTTTGCCAACGCCTGCTCTTTACGCTGTGCCATCATATCGGCATAGCCACCGGCATATTCGAGCCAGTTACCATCACCTTCCGGCGCGATTACTGACGTTACCGTGCGATCAAGGAAATCGCGGTCGTGGCTCACAAGAATGACCGTTCCCGGAAAGCCGGAAACCAGTTCCTGCAACAGATCGAGCGTTTCCATGTCGAGATCGTTGGTAGGCTCGTCAAGGATCAGCAGATTGGCAGGCCGTGCCAGAACGCGCGCCAACATCAGACGTGCCCGCTCACCACCGGAAAGTTCGCGGATTGGTGTCCGCGCTTGTTCCGGCTGAAACAGGAAGTCTTTCATGTAGGAGACGACATGGCGCTGCTCGCCATTGACCACGAGGCTTTCACCGCGCCCGTCTGTGAGATAATGCGCGAGCGTGTCATCAAGGTTCAGGCTTTCACGCTTCTGATCGAGCTCGGCCATTTCCAGATTGACACCAAGGCGCAATGTACCGGAATCAGGCTCAAGCTTGCCGGTCAGCATCGACAAAAGCGTCGTCTTGCCTGCGCCGTTTGGACCAACAAGACCGATACGGTCGCCACGTTGAACACGCGTCGAAAAATCCTGAACGAGAACGCGCTCGCCATAAGCCTTGTTCAGCTTCTTCGCTTCAATCACTAGCTTGCCGGATTCCTTGGAATCACTGGCCGCCAGAACAGCTGTACCCTGTGCCTTGCGGTGATTGCGGAAATCAGCGCGCATGGAATGCAACTCACCAAGACGGCGCATATTGCGCTTGCGGCGAGCGGTTACGCCATAGCGCAACCAATGTTCCTCGCGCGCAATCTGGCGCCCAAGCTTGTGATGGTCGCGTTCTTCTTCTTCGAGAACCTTGTCACGCCATTCCTCGAAATGACCAAAGCCCTGATCGATGCGGCGGGTAAGGCCGCGATCAAGCCAGACTGTCGAACGGCTGACATTCTCCAGAAAGCGGCGGTCGTGCGAGATTAGAACGATGGCTGAACGGATCTGACGCAGCTCACCTTCAAGCCATTCAATCGTTGTCAGATCGAGATGGTTGGTCGGCTCATCGAGCAACAATACATCAGGCTGTGGAGCAATCACGCGGGCAAGCGCTGCACGACGTGCTTCACCACCTGACAGATGATCGGGCTTTTCCTCGCCGGTAAGCCCCAGATGTTCCAGCAGATAGGTCACACGATGCGGATCGTCTGTTGGTCCAAGACCGGCTTCCACATACGCACGGACATTGGCAAAGCCATCAAGATCAGGCACCTGCGGCAGATAACGGATAGTGGCACCCGGATGCTTGTAGATTTCGCCAGAGGTCGCTTCGACCATACCGGCGGCAATTTTAAGCAGAGTGGATTTGCCGGAACCATTGCGTCCGACCAGCGCGATGCGGTCGCCCTCACTAACCGAAAGGGCTGCATCCGCAAGCAGCGGCGTGCCACCAAAGGTAAGCTTGATCTGATCGAGGCGAAGAAGCGGAGGTGCCATGGTTCTCTTTGAAAAATGCTGTTGAAATTTCTGCCCTGCTTGTCGAGGACAAAACGCATTCTGTCAAATGGGTATGGCCAAAAAAGAAACAGGCCGGGTTCCCCGGCCTGTTTGTTGAATTCAAAACCGCTCAGCGGCTTAGGCACCTTAGTTACAAGGTGCTTCGTATGTGCGGCCGTAATTGTCGCGGTAACGGCAGTACTGAACGCCATTACGGGTCTGCGCTGCACCGAGAAGCGTACCAGCGACGCCACCGATAGCTGCACCAGCCAGAGCACCGCGACCGCTGCCGCCAATTGCACCGCCAGCGAGCGCACCAAGAGCTGCACCACCAACGCCATAGCCGGCAGTACGCTGTTCAGCCGTCGTGCATGCTGCTGTTGAGAACGCAAGCGCGCCGACGATTGCAATCATGGAAAGACGTGATTTCATGAAACAATCTCCTACTTAAAGTTACACCAACACCGACTTTGCGTCCCCAATTTCGGCGTAAAGCAGATCTTACCCGCTTGGGAACATTTACAATACGTTTCGACCGTCAGCGTCAAGCAGTTTCAATTGATAAGGTTAGCAGCCGTCCTAAAGCGGGGTCTCTTCACCAAAGTTAGCTACGAGTATCGCAAGACCAGAACGCACGGAAACACAAAGAGTTCCACGCACAATGTTGGATACGGTCCAGGAAGAGCCGAAAGGCAGTGTCACATTATCTAACGGCCACTCGGCATTTTTGATCGACAAACCTTCAACTGTGCAGAAGTTTATGACGCTGAACGATGTGCCGTCTGCAAAATCATAGAGATAATCACCGGGCACCAGCGGCCATGCTTCTTCCTCTCCACTTGAGAGAAGAATGTTGCGACCGTCCGCTGCCTGAGCCGTCGCCATGGTGAGGTGCAACAGCGTATGATCGGTGCGGGTGCCGCCAAAAGCGCCGCACAAAATGACCTTGTCGGCGCCACGCTCATAGGCTTCCGACAGCGCAAGCTCACCATCGGTCATGTCTTTGGCGCGCGGAAAACTCTTCTGCGGCACATGGGCATACTGCTTTTGCAAAGCATCGGAAGCGGAATCGAAATCCCCCAGCCACAGTTCCGGCTCCACGTCCAGCGCGGCCGCATGACGTATGCCACTGTCTGCCGCAAGAACACGCGCTCCTGCAATCTGGCTTTTCAGGCGATCCGTGACGACGAGATCGCCGCCGAGTAGAATGACAAATGTGCTCATAAACCGCTCATAACATGCAGAAATTATAGCTGAAAGCCCGCATTGCGATCCCTTGCCCTTCCTGATGCAAACATCTATTGTCAGCCCTGCTCTAACGGGGTGCCATTCAATCTCTGAATGGCTGAGAAGCCGCACTCCGGCTAACCCGCTGAACCTGATCCGGTTTGTACCGGCGGAGGGATTAGATGCTGACCGATTTCCCAAGCGGCGCTCAATCTTTTCGAATAAAAGAAAGGAATGCCGTTATGCGGCTTTTATCTCTGCTTACCCTGTCGCTGACCGCAGCTTTTGCCTTTGCGCCTGTTGCACAGGCCAAAGACAAGCTGACCATCTACACCTATGACAGCTTCGTTTCCGAGTGGGGCCCAGGTCCAAAGGTCAAGGAAAACTTCGAGAAAGAATGCGATTGCGAGCTGGAATGGGTTGCATCGGCTGATGGCGTAGCACTGCTCAATCGCCTGAAGCTTGAAGGCGGCAATACCAAAGCGGACATCGTCCTTGGCCTCGACACGAACCTGACCACGGAAGCACGCGCCACGGGCTACTTCGCGCCAAGCGGCATTGATCTTTCCAATGTCAAAGTGCCGGGCGACTTCAAGGACGATATTTTCGTACCTTATGATTACGGCTATTTCGCCATCGTCTATGATTCCGAGAAGCTGCCAAATCCGCCCAAAAGCCTGAAAGAGCTGGTCGAAGGCGACCCTTCGCAAAAGATCGTCATTCAGGATCCGCGTACATCGACACCGGGCCTCGGCATTCTGCTCTGGATCAAATCGGTCTATGGCGATCAGGCAGGCGAAGCATGGGAAAAGTTACAGAAGCGCATTCTCACGGTTACTCCAGGCTGGTCGGAAGCATATGGCCTGTTCACCAAAGGTGAAGCGCCAATGGTGCTGTCCTACACCACCTCCCCTGCCTATCATATGATTGCCGAGAATACGGAACGCTATAAGGCGCTGGCTTATCCTGAAGGCAATTACCTTCAGATCGAGCTTGCCGCCCAGACAACAACGGGTGCCAAGAACCCGCTGGCGCAGAAGTTCCTCGCTTTCATGACCGGCCCAGGCTTTCAGGATGTAATCCCTGAAACCAACTGGATGTTCCCGGCAGGCAAAACATCCGCGCCTCTTGCGGCCGCCTTCGACAAACTGCCGAAGCCGGAAAAGACACTTCTCATCCCGGCAGACGAGGTTGCAAAGAACCGCAAGGCCTGGGTCGATGAATGGCTGGCAGCTTCCAGCAAATGAGTGAAACGCTGACCAGCAACCGGCCAGTCCAGACAACGCCCGCAATCAAATCTCTTGCGGGCGTACTGGCGCTTGGCTTTCTGGCAAGTCTGGTCGGCGGCTCACTAATCGCCCTGGGACTTGAGGCCAGCGGCTTCAGCTTCAGCATATTTCTTGATCCCTATCTTCAGCGTATTGCACGTTTCACGATCTGGCAGGCGGTTCTGTCGAGCCTGCTTTCGGTACTGTTTGCCATTCCTGTCGCGCGCGCTCTTTATTCGGAAGCCCGCTTTCCCGGCCGTGGGCTGATCCTGCGCCTTTTCGCGCTGCCGCTCGCCCTGCCCGCCCTTGTCACTGTGCTCGGCATTACCAGCATTTACGGGCGCAACGGCTTTGTCGCGCAGCTATCGCAGACGCTGGGATATCCAGTACAACCCGATATTTACGGCTTGACCGGCATTCTGATCGCGCATGTATTCTTCAATATGCCCTTGGCGGTGCGGCTCATTCTGGCAGCCTATGAATCGATTCCCGCTGACTACTGGAAACTCGCAGCACAACTCGGCATGAAGGGCACAGCTCGCTTTCGCCTGATTGAATGGCCGACCATAAGGCGCAATCTGCCCGGCATGATCGGCCTTATCTTCATGCTCTGTGTAACGAGCTTCACAACGGTTCTCACACTCGGCGGCGGACCACGCGCCACGACACTGGAAGTTGCAATCTATCAAAGCCTGCACTTCGACTTTGATCCAGCACGCGCCGTGGCACTCACACTGGCACAGCTGACACTCACCATATTGATTCTCGCAGCCTTACGCCTCACGGGTCGACCTTCGGAGGAGGGTTTCACTCTCACCACTGCCCCACGCCGCTATGGCAGGCCAGACGGTCTTGAACGCCTCTTCAACATCGTGGCGATTGGCATCGGCTTTCTCTATGTGGCTTTGCCCGTTACAGGCATTGTGGTGTCCGGTCTTGCTGCTGATCTCATGCGCCTGATGAGCGAAAGAGCCGTATTAAATGCCATTGGCACCAGCATTGTTCTGGGATTTGGCGCAGCGCTTCTTGCCGTCATCCTGTCGCTTTCCCTTGTGATAGCGCGCGAAGCAACCAAAAGCAGGCGCTTGGCTAATCTTTTCGATACGGGTGCAAGCCTCATCCTTGTGATGCCGCCTATCGTCATTGGTGCTGGCTGGTTTATTTTGCTGCGTCACTTCACCGACCCATTCACGATGGCCCCTTTCATGGTCGTGACAGTCAATGCGGCAATGGCAATGCCTTTTGCCGTGCGCCTGCTGCGTCCGGCATGGGATACATCAGCTGTTCGTCATAATCGACTTTGCGCGCAGCTCGGCATATCCGGCTTCAACCGGTTGCGGCTCATCGACTGGCCAGCCATTCGCAGGCCTTTCGGTATGGCATTCGCATTTGCGATGGCGCTTTCGCTTGGTGATCTCGGAACCATTGCGCTTTTTGGCAGCGACGCGCTGCAAACCCTACCCTATCTGCTGTTGCAGCGTATGGGCAGCTACCGCACATTCGATGCAGCCGGCCTTGCCCTGATCCTCGGAATCTTATGTCTTTGTCTGATGATGATTGCCGACCGCGCAGCCGCGTCCCGAAAGGAAATACCGCTCCCATGAATGCGCTCAGCAAGAGTAGCCTCAGCGAAATCAAGCTCCATGTTGTGCGTTTCAGCTATGGCGAAACAGTGATGGAATTCAGAGCGACCATTCCGGGCGGTGCGATTGCAGCCATTGTCGGACCCAGCGGCTCTGGCAAATCCACTCTGCTGAACCTGATCGCCGGTTTTGAAACCCCGCAGTCAGGGCAAATCAAAATCGGCAATGAAGATGTAACAAGCCTGCCGCCAGCATCTCGGCCCGTATCGATGGTGTTTCAGGAAAACAATCTGTTTGCTCATCTGAGCGTTGAACAGAATGTCGGGCTTGGCCGCTCTCCGAACCTGAAGCTCAACCAGCAGGACCGCGCCGCTATCGCGACGGCACTGGAGCGTGTGGGGCTGAAAGGCAAAGAGAACCGCAAACCCGAAGCGCTTTCGGGCGGCGAACGCCAGCGCGTCGCAATTGCACGCGCGCTGGTACGGGCAAGACCCGTTTTATTGCTGGACGAAGCCTTCGCATCGCTTGGCCCTGCTCTGCGGCACCAGATGCTCGATCTTGTGAGGGAGCTGCACAAGGAAAACGGCATGACCGTTCTGATGGTCACGCATACGCCGGAAGACGCGCTCTATCTCGACGCACTGTTGCTATTTCTCGACAATGGCCGAATTTCCGCACAAGGCCCTGCCCATGAGTTGCTGTCGCCATCTGGACCGGAAGCTTTGAAACACTATATCGGTGGTGAAACCTCAAAGCTCAAATAGAGTTAACGCTGTGGACATATTTTGTTCGCATTCGCCTTGAAGAACGGCTTTGAGGACTGATCTACTTCTTGTAGGTACTTCAGTCTATGGCTAGATTTGCGCCAATGCTATCGGTGCTGATTCAATTGCGAGGGTAAAATACTGTTCCGTCACACGACCCGTCTCCGGGCCTCCCTGTGTCTCCCCCTTTCTCTGCCAGAACGGGCACAGCGCAATTGGCGGAAACCAGCCATTGGTTTTGGCTTGCTTGCTGTCAGCCTGATTTCAGGCTGTCAGTCGATCAATTCAAGCAAAGATCTTGGGCTGCAGCCTTCCTCAAATCCTGTCACCGTTGAAAACGTCACTCGTAACGACCGACTGGCACAGATCGGCGCGCAACAGCATCCGCGCATCCTCGCCACCTATGGCGGCGAGTATAAAGATCCGAAGCTTGAGCGCATGGTCGCCAAGATCGTCGGCAATCTGACAACGGTTTCCGACAAGCCGGATCAGACCTATCGCATCACAATCCTCGACAGCCCCAACATCAATGCCTTCGCTTTGCCGGGCGGTTTTCTTTACGTAACGCGCGGCCTGCTGGCGCTTGCTAACGACTCGTCCGAAGTCGCAGCCGTCATCGCGCATGAAATGGGTCACGTCGTCGCCAATCACGGCATTCTTCGTCAGGAGAAGGAAGTCGAAACGGCTATTGCGGGTCGTGTCGCAACCGAAGTGCTGCATAATGAGAGTGCAAGCCGCGAAGCAACCATCCGCGGCAAGCTTCGCCTTGCACAGTTCTCGCGCAATCAGGAACTGCAGGCCGATGCTATCGGCATCAAGATGATTGGCGAAGCAGGCTACGATCCTTTTGCCTCCGCCCGCTTCCTGCAGTCTATGGAAGCCTATACCGATTTCCGCTCCGTATCGGGTGCAACCGATGCAAGCCTCGACTTCCTTGCAAGCCACCCGGCAACGCCACAGCGCATTCAGCTTGCGCTCGGCCACGCGCGCCGCATCGGTGCGCCGGGTGTCGGCACCACGGATCGCGATTCCTTCCTCAATGGTATCGACGGGCTGCTTTACGGCGACTCGCCAAATGAAGGCTATGTGCGTGAGCAGACCTTCATCCATCCAAAGCTCGGCGTAACCTTTACGGCTCCTGCTGGCTTCACCATCGACAATTCTGCCAATGCCGTCATGGCCAGCGGTCCGGGCGAAGTGGCAATCCGCTTTGACGGCGCATCGCTGCCTTCCGGCTCAAACCTCACCGATTATATCAAGTCGGGCTGGGTGACAGGGCTTGATGAAAGCTCGATCCGTCCGATCACGATCAACGGCATGCCTGCTGCAACTGCGAGCGCAAGCGCTGATCGCTGGCAGTTCGACATTGTGGTGATCGGCACCAACAATAAGGTCTATCGCTTCCTGACGGCTGCTCCAAAAGGCAGCACTGCTCTGCAGCCTGCATCGCAGACCGTAACACAGTCCTTCCGTCTACTGACGCCGACCGAACAGGAAGCGCTCAAGCCATTGCGTATCCGTGTCGTGACAGTGAAGCCCGGCGATACAATGGGCAGCCTGTCCGCACGTATGCAGGGCACAACGCGTAAACTTGAACTCTTCCGCCTGCTCAATGCCATGTCGGCGGGCGCGACAGTTTCTGTAGGTGATCGCGTCAAGATCATCAGTGAATGAAGCATGTCGCATGAATAGTTTAAATCACGAGACGTTTTAAGCCCATGGAAGTCATCGTCGAGTCATTGCTTGCAGGCCAGATCGCTCCACTGGGACCGCGTGGCGCACCGAGCGGCATTGATAAGAAGCCGGTATCTGGCCCCGTTCGTTTGCTGCGTGAGGGGCTCGAATGCGACGCACAGGGCGACAGGAAAGTGCATGGCGGCCCCGAAAAGGCCGTCCATCATTACCCGCACGATCATTATGCAACCTGGGTTGACGATGTTGGTGAAAATCCGCGCCTCGAAATGCCCGGTGCCTTTGGCGAAAACATTTCCACCACCGGGCTGACCGAGCATAATGTGGCGGTTGGCGATCGTTTCCGCCTTGGCAGTGCGCTCGTTGAAGTCTCGCAGGGCCGCCAGCCTTGCTGGAAGCTCAATGCCCGCTTCGACATCACAGATATGGCAATCCGCGTACAGAAGAGCGGCCGCAGTGGCTGGTATTACCGGGTTCTTGAAGAGGGTATAGTCAGCGAAGGCGACACGATGCGCCTCGTCGAGCGCCTGTCACCGGAATGGACGCTGCATCGCGTATGGCATCTGCTCTATGTGGACATGCTCAATTATGAGGAGCTGGCGCTGATGGCGCAGATTCCACACCTTGCGGACGGCTGGAAGCGCTATGCTGTCCGCCGTCTTGAAAATCGCAAGGTCGAAGACTGGTCAGCCCGACTTCAGGGAAATCAGGCCTGATAAGCCGCCATCTCATGCTGGTCGAGCAGGGCCAGTTTAAGCTTTTCCATTGCCCGACTTTCAATCTGGCGAACACGTTCCTTGGAAATACCGAGCTTTTCGCCCAGTGCTTCTAACGTCACGCCGTCATCGTCGAGCCGACGCTCGCGAATGATGTGCAGCTCTCGTTCGTTCAGCGCGTGAAGCGCCGTATGAAGCCAGCTGACGCGACGCTCCATATCGATCGTGCTTTCCACGACTTCGTCTTGCAAAGGATGATCATCGACGAGAAAATCCATCCGTGTGGAAGTGCCTGATTCATCATTATTCATTGATGCCGACAATGAACTATCGGAACCAGACAGCCTGCTATCCATGAATTCGACATCTGTTGCCGAAACCCCGAGCTGGGTCGAAATTTCGCGATAGATATCGGCTTTGCTCATCGTCTCGTCTTCCTGCGCGAGCTTGGAGCGCAGACGACGGAGATTGAAGAAAAGAGACTTTTGCGCCGAGCTGGTACCACCGCGCACAATCGACCAGTTGCGCAGGATATAGTCCTGCATCGATGCGCGGATCCACCATGATGCATAGGTGGAGAACCGCACTTCGCGATCAGGATCGAAACGGGCAGCTGCTTCCAGAAGACCAACATAGCCTTCCTGAACGAGATCGCTCATCGGAAGCTTGAATTTTCTGAAACGACCGGCCATCGAAATTACCAGCCGCATGTGCGAGGCGGTAATCCGATGCAACGCATCCTGATCCTTGTTTTCTTTCCAGCGAATGGCGAGGTCGCGTTCTTCTTCGCGTTCAAGGTAAGGCGCAGACATCGCATTGCGGATCATCGATTGGGAGGATGCAGCTGGCGCTTGAATGCTGCGCGCAGATATCGGCAAGCGTGTCGGCGGAACGGTGGAGGAACTGCTCATTGATGACTGCTTCATCTGGCTCTCCTGTTCTGGCTGCGGTGCTCTCAGGGAAATCTGAGGCCCGAAACTGAAACTATTCCAGCTCTGCAAAGAACAATTGAATGAACATCTTGTATTCGTTCAAACTGCCTTTCACAGACCTGTCCTGAGGCCAGACTGGTACGCCGCAAAACAAACCCGCTACGAACTGGTTTGAGAAGAACGCAGAAAGTACCCTCCGGTTCCATCCGGAGCGCGATAAATCTTTGAGATACCAAGAAAATAGGACACATAGCCCGTTGGGCAAGAGCCGCTACTCTTCGCCCCATAAATAAAAAGCCCGCCAATGGCGGGCTTTTTTATAGCATTTCCAGCAAAAGTGCGAAGCGGCTTTGCGTCGGATAATGCGTAAGACAAACAGTTACAGCGGTTCTAACGATTCATTCTTAACTGGAACCGCTGTAAAGAAGTGCGGGCGTAATTGATTACGCTGCTTCGACTTCATCACCGTCGACATCGCCTTCAGCGTCGGCATCAGCCTTGGTACGCTTAGGGCTCTTGGCGAGATTGGTCTCGATAAGACGGACAGCTTCTGTATCTGAAAGCTTGTTCACAGCTGCGATTTCGCGCGCCATGCGATCCAGCGCTGCTTCATACAGCTGGCGTTCCGAGTAGGACTGCTCTGGCTGATTTTCAGCACGATGCAGATCGCGGACAACTTCAGAAATCATAATCAGATCGCCGGAATTGATCTTTGCATCATATTCCTGAGCGCGGCGCGACCACATGGTGCGCTTCACGCGTGCACGGCCCTGAACGACCTTGAGAGCACGCTCAACATAGTCGGTTTCCGACAGCTTGCGCATACCGATGCTGACAGCCTTGGCGACTGGCACCTTTAGGCGCATCTTGTCTTTTTCAAAGTCGATAACAAAAAGCTCAAGCTTATGGCCGGCTACTTCCTGCTCTTCGATCGCTACGATCTGGCCAACGCCGTGAGCTGGATACACAATGGACTCACCGGTCTTGAAACCCTGACGAGCCGGTGTCTTCTTCTGCTGGGATGTCATACGCTCTAATACTCCCTGTTGTGCCCGGCGCAACTCGCCGGTTTACACATGATATCGACCGCGCCACTTGGGAGAGGCACGGAAGTCGTTGCGGTTTGAACTGAAAGCGCGTCTCGGACACAGATTTATCTACCGGGAAGGTTGGTTAGGGACGGACGCGAAATCGCAAAAATCCGTTCCGGTGCCATACAGCCCAGTAAAAAAAGCTAGCCCTTTCAGAGATTAATGCGTTTGCGCCACGAGTTGACGTCCAGTCACCGAAATTATCTGTGCAACTTAACACAATTTTGCGCAAGAATCAACAAATTGCCAAATATCTTACTTTCGGCAACTTTAGACGCCCTTAAAATAGGCTGTATTCGCGCATTCGTGCAGACAAAACGCGCCCGCAATGCGATTTTTAGTCGCCCGAACCCGGTTCTGCCGAGAAGAACTGCTCAAGCTTGCCAGTTACGCCGTCCATTTCCTTGGCTTCAGGAAGTTCATCCTTCTTAGCCGTCAGATTAGGCCACTTGGCAGCATATTCAGCATTCAGCTCAAGCCACTTGTCGAGACCCGGCTCGGTATCCGGGCTGATGGCTTCCGCTGGGCATTCCGGTTCACAAACGCCGCAGTCGATGCATTCATCGGGATTGATGACGAGCATGTTCTCGCCTTCATAGAAACAGTCGACAGGACAAACCTCGACGCAGTCCGTATATTTGCAACGAATGCAATTATCGGTCACGACATAAGTCATTGTCCAACTCCTGTTGCCAACCTTCTATTTGAAGGAACGGCTTATCTATCTTGAACTGGCTGTTTGAACACTCAGATCGGACATCTGAATGATTTCGCTCCGGTCACGACATATGTGTCACGCATATGGTGGCTACGGCGTGTGGCTTGCTTGCCAGCTCATGCCCTTGCAATCGCCAACGGTGAGGTAACGACTTTATCTGCCCATGACAAGAGCCCAATCGCCGCAATATCACTATGTCACGAACATCTGAAACGACATTTCGTTTATGAACCTAAACGCGGAAAAGACTTTTATTTTAAGGCTTTGATACGCAATTTCTATCGCACAGAGGCGCTATCCTGCGTCATCGCGTCCGCCATAGAGCGTTTCCTGCTTCAATTGAAATGCTCTATCCGGCCAATTTTACGCGCATCTACGCCCGAAAACCGATGCCCACTTATTGGGATTCACTCTAATTGCCGCGCAAACGATCAGTTTCGCGATGTTCTTTCTTGGTTGGACGGCCTGCACCGCTTTCGCGTCGTGGCTGTATTGGCTCAGCGACCTGATCTCCCGGTACGGGTTTGGGTGTCATATCTTCATAAAGAAGCTGCGCTTCGGGCGCTGGACCGCGCCGCTCGCCAGGGGCAAGTATCTTGTAAACCAGAATGCGCCGATCAAGCGTGATCGTCAGAACATCGCCGACTTTAACCTGATAGGCTGCCTGCTCAATCTTATCGCGATTGACGCGGACTTTGCCGCCGACGGCGAGTTTCGCCGCCAGCGATCTTGATTTGACCACGCGCGCAAAGAACAGCCACTTGTCGATCCGCTGTCTTGCGCCGTGTTCGCCGGTCATCTTACTTCTTCAACTGCTCCTTGAGCGCCAGAAGTTTGGCAAAAGGCGAATCGGGATCAATCCGTACCGGACGTTCCTGCTCGACGCGCTTGTTGCCCTGATGATTATTGCCATGGTCACGCTTAGGCTGACGATCGCGATTGCCATCGCGTGGCTTGCCTTTGAAGCCTTCGCGCTTGTTCTGGCCTTCGCCATCATGGTTGCGGCGATTCTTGTCGAAACGCTTGCCACCACGATTGTCACGCGCGTTCTGGCCTTCGCCGCCTTCCGAACCGCCTTCAGACTTGCGGGCCTCATTGCCCTGGCCACCCTGTGGGCGGTTATGGCGCTGACGGTTCTGGTCCTGATTACGGTTATTACGGCCTTCAAAACGGCCCTGACGCCACAGAAGAACAGGCTTTGGTTCTTCAACAGGCGCTTCAGTAAGCTGAACGGCAGGCTTTTCTTCACCCGACACTTCCGCTGCAGCAGCAGCTTCAACCTGTGCAGGCACAGGTTCAGCTGCAGGAACAGCAGGCTTTGCTTCGCTCGCAGGTGCGGCAGCAGGAACAGCTGGTTTGAAGACGGTATCTTCAACAACAGCCTCCGCTTGCGCGGCGGCAGCCGCAAATGCATCGAGTTCAGCGAGCTTTGCTGTGACAGCGGCAGCTTCTGCAGCTTCGTGACGATAGCCAAGGCTCTTCAGGATTTCTTCCATATCTTCGGTGGTTGCACCGAGAATGGACATCATCGCCGGCGTGACGATGAAGCGTCCGCCATCATAAGCGCCTTCCGGACGAGTGCCCGAACCCGGACGCCAGGCAAGAGCCGGACGGATCAGGTCAGCAAGACGTTCCAGAATGTCGATACGAACAGCACGACGACCCAGCACGCGATAGCCTGCAAGGCGGTAGAACTGATGATCGAAAGCCGGATCGACGACAACCGATGTACGGCCAGCGGCCAGAACATTGACCACGTCACCATAACCGGCACGTTCGCGACCATCGTTCTTCAATGCCCAGAGCAGCGTGATGAGACCAGCAGGTGCAGGCTTCAGCAGCATTGGCATGAAAACATGATAGGCACCGAAGCGCACGCCAAGACGGCGAAGAGCGGCACGGGAATCCTGATCAAGGCCACGGACTTCTTCGGTCACATCGCGACGCTGAAGAATGCCAAGGCTCTCAACAATCTGGAAAGCCAGACCACGCGTCATGCCGGTCAGCGCATCGGCGGCGCTGAGATCGGTCAGAGGCTTCAAAATGGTTTCGATATGATGCGCCACAAAACGTTCGATGCGGGCTGCAACCTTGTCGCGTGCCGGACCAGTCAGCTGCTCATCAGCTAAAATGACCGCGCGTGGCTTCAGAACATCGTCGCCTGCAACCAGCGTTGCGACAGTTGCGCCGACCCAGCGCAGAACGCCATCCGAACCGAGTGCGAAGTCGCCGTTGGGAGCAGCAGCGAAACGCTCCGCACGACGATCAAACTCGGCGGCCAGCGCCTTTTGTGCAGCCGTCTTTACTGCCTTCGCATCCGGTCCATCGGACTGAACGTCGGCTGTAAAACGGAATCCTTCCAGTTGCCCGACATTATGGCCTTCGACAATTACGTCTCCGGTCGAGCTGATATCTGCTTCTAGCATGGCATTCTCTCTCAGGCGCCTCATAAGCACGCTTGTCCTGCGGTCTACAAAGCGTTTCGTCAACCTTTCATGCAGCGCATCGGACAATCTGTCCTCAATTTCGCGCGTCTTTTCCTGCCAGTGTGTCGGATCGGCAAGCCATCCCGGCCTGTGCGACACAAAAGTCCAGGTACGGATTTGCGCCACGCGGTGAGACAGAGTGTCGATTTCCCCCTCTGTACTGTCGGCGCGGCGCACCTGTTCGCTCATATAATCTTCATCAACGCTCCCTCGGCGGACCAGATCCTGATAGATGGTTGCTATGATATCGGCATGTTGTGCCGGCGCAATCTTACGATAGTCGGGGAGCGCACAGGTATCCCACAAAAGTTCGATCCGCGCAGGCGAATTTGCAAGCCGCACAATGTCTTCGTCTTTTGACAAATTTTCAAGCGCCTGTTGATCAACAGCAGGCAGCGCCTTGGTCAGTCCTTCGATCGGCGTCGGCGTTTCAAGAGAATAGCGCAACGCACTCAACGATGAAAAATCGAAACGCCCTGTACGCCATTGCATAACTTTCACAGGGTCAAAGTCATGGGCTTCAACTCGCTCGACCATTTCATCGTCCAGCGGACGCACCTGCCCGGTCACACCAAATGTACCATCGCGCAGATGACGCCCGGCGCGGCCCGCAATCTGCCCAAGCTCAGCCGGCGTCAGGTCACGATACTGATAGCCATCGAATTTGCGATTCTGTGCAAAGGCGACATGATCAACATCGAGATTGAGCCCCATACCAATCGCGTCGGTCGCAACCAGAAAATCGACATCGCCCGACTGGTAAAGCTCGACCTGTGCATTCCGCGTGCGTGGACTAAGAGCGCCCATAACCACCGCAGCACCGCCGCGTTGGCGGCGGATCAGCTCGGCAATGGCGTAAACCTCTTCCGCAGAGAAGGCCACAATCGCCGAGCGATTTGGCAGGCGGATGATCTTCTTTGAACCCGCATAAGTGAGATGCGACAGGCGAGGACGCGTCACCACCGTAATCCCGCGCAACAGCTTTTCAAGAATGCCGCGCATGGTGCCAGCACCCAAAAGCAGCGTTTCCTGACGTCCGCGCAGATGCAGAATGCGATCAGTAAAAATATGGCCGCGTTCGAGATCGCCTGCCAGCTGCACTTCGTCGATAGCCACGAAAGGCATATCCGTGCGGCGTGGCATGGCCTCGACTGTGCAGACGGAATAACGCGAGGTCGGCGGCGTGATCTTTTCTTCGCCAGTAATCAGCGAAACATTGGCAGCCCCTACCCGTTCAACCACACGATTATAGACCTCGCGCGCCAAAAGGCGCAGCGGAAGACCTATCATGCCACTGCCGTGCGACAGCATCCGCTCGATAGCGAGATGCGTCTTGCCGGTATTGGTTGGCCCCAGAACCGCAGTAACACCGCGGCCGCTCAAGGTCAGCGGCAGATCATGGGCAGGGAGTTGGTTCATGCCAATAATAGAATTCCCGGAACAAATGCCATACGTAAAGCCATGCGTTAGCACTATATGACTTGAGCCGAAAGCGCTCCTGTTAAGTTTCAATCCATGTTTCGGGACGTTTCCGGCACGATCCAGTCTTTACTGTTCTATCCGGAACTTATCTCGCGTGCACCCTGAAAAGAACAAAACGGCTTTCAAATGACCATCCGTTTTAAAACACAGGATTGAAGGTTGGTCTTCCATCAGCCAGCATCTTAACAAACGTGCCTTTTAATAAATAGAACGACTCTGGAACGAATCGGCGACGAATCGCTCACAGAACTTCCTTCGCCTTTTGTTCACGGCAACATATAGTGGCTGAACGCTCAATTCCCACCATATAATGAATCACCTCAGTTAGTAATCAGCCCTAAACCAGAACAAACCTGCGGCCGCGTTAACTTTTATCTCGGAAGCCATTCTGCGAGCTGAGGCGACAGATGGTCTATTCATAAAATATCAATATTTCCTGACAGTTAGTTAAAGCTCTCGTCACATGAGAACCGATTTTCATTAACCTTCAGGCCAAAGCCGGAACGAATCGGCGACGAATCGCTGATCCGCATATTTTCCGGCTTTGTTCTCACCAGATATAGTGGCTGATCCTATCCAAACACCCTAGAGCGGCAAGAATTCGCCGCTCCATGACAGTGATACTGACGCCCGCTGTTAACTTTTGAGCCTCTTATGCCCAAGCGGCTCAAGATGCTGATGCATCGCGCCTTGAAAAAGTTCGATCACCACTGGAGCATAATCAGAACGCCATGAGCCATACTCATGGCGTTCTTGTCTCATGGCGTTCTGGAATTACGACCGCTCAACGCACATAGCGACACCCATGCCGCCACCGATGCAAAGGGTTGCAAGTCCGCGTTTTGCGCCACGACGCTTCATTTCGTATAGCAGGGTGGTCAGCACACGCGCACCCGACGCACCGATCGGATGGCCAATCGCAATTGCACCACCATTGACGTTCACGATCTCTGGATTAATACCAAGATCGCGAACGACAGCACAGGATTGAGCTGCAAAGGCTTCATTCGCTTCAACCAGTTCCAGATCGGCGACCGTCCACCCAGCTTTTTCAAGCGCTTTGCGGGTAGCAGGAATTGGTCCAGTCCCCATGATCGATGGATCAACACCCGCCGTTGCCCACGAAACAATGCGCGCGAGCGGCTCGACACCGCGTTTTGCGGCTTCATCCGCATCCATCAGGACAACAGCCGCCGCACCGTCATTAATGCCGGATGCATTGCCAGCCGTAACCGTGCCCTCCTTGTCAAAGGCAGGCTTGAGCTTTGTCAGCGCCTCGATTGTTGCACCAACGCGGATATATTCATCCGCAGATACAATCGTCTCGCCTTTGCGGCTCTTTACGGCAAACGGAACAATCTCATCCTCGAAACGACCTGCGGTCTGTGCAGCTTCGGCCTTGTTTTGCGATGCCAATGCGAATTGATCCTGATCATCGCGGCTGAGCTGCCACTGCTTGGCGATGTTTTCTGCGGTGATCCCCATATGGTAGCCATTGAAGGCATCCGTCAGGCCATCCTTGATCATCGTATCGATCATCTTGAAGTCGCCCATCTTCACGCCGGAACGCAAATGCGCGCAATGGGGTGCCATGGACATCGATTCCTGACCGCCTGCCACAATGATCTTCGCATCGCCCGACAGAATCTGCTGCATACCGAGTGCGACAGCACGCAGGCCTGACCCACAAAGCTGGTTGATTGAGAATGCAGTCGTTTCCTTGGGGCATCCTGCGGCCATCGCAGCCTGCCGTGCCGGGTTCTGCCCCTCGCCTGCCGTCAGCACCTGACCGAGAATGACTTCATCCACATCAGCAGCGTCCACGCCTGCGCGCTCAAGAGCTGCCTTGATTGCAGTAGCGCCCAGTTCATGCGCAGCCACATTTGCGAAAGCGCCATTAAACGCGCCCACCGCTGTTCGGGCTGCGCTGGCAATAATTATGGCTTTCTGGCTTTGCGATGCAGTCATTCTTTCCTCCTTGAAAAATCACCGACAGAGAAAGACCAAAACAGACACCTTGGCAAGCTCTGGCGTGTCCGCGGGTTTGGCACCTTCGCTCAAAACGATAATCAGTTTCTTCTCCACACATATAGTTTTCACCATACGTGTCCTTCAACAGTCGTTAGATTAGCTTCATGCAATCAAAGGAGATTTCTATGCCAAGCCTGACATTAGATAATGCCAATGCGATCATTACCGGTTCCTTTGCCAAGGCAGCCGAGTTGCAGTTGAAGCCGATAGTCGTTTCTGTTTTCGACGCAGGCGGCCATCTGAAAGCCTTTCAGCGACAGGACGGAACTTCGATTCTCCGCTTTGAAATCGCATCCGGAAAAGCTTTCGGCGCACTGGCTGTAGGAACTGGCTCACGCTGGCTCCACAATCAGGCCAAAGACCGTCCGCATTTTCTTGAGGGGCTGTCAGGCGTCTCAGGCGGGAGAATCGTGCCCGTGCCCGGCGGCGTGCTGATTAAAGACAGCACAAACGAAATTATCGGCGCTGTCGGCATCTCCGGCGATACATCTGACAATGATGAAGCAGCAGCCGTAGCCGGCATCGAAGGCACGGGCTTTACAGCCGACATCGGATAAGATCAAAACGCCGCGTATCCCATCAATATACGCGGCGTTTCATAGAATTGTATTGAAGACACCCGAATTATCATTTCAGATTTTTATTCGCAAAATGCGCTATTGCACCCGGCAAGGCATGTTCCACGCTGCCAACAAAAGAAGGTGTATCCGATATAACTTGAATATACCCTTCATTATATAATGTACAATTTACAACATTAAAAAATGAAACACCGGAATTTACAGATAAACCGCCGTTACCGATAATAATTTTGATAACATCATCCATTTTTACAACCCATAGAAAGTTGAATAACTAACAAGGGTGATGTTTCTTAATTTATAAGGCAAAATTGTGATTTTTTACCTTTTGATAAAACCTTGAATAAACATAGAATGCATAGTTGCTATTGCATTAGAACAAAGAAAACGCCGCTTCCGGAGACCGGAAACGGCGTTTTTGAAATTCATCTTTCAGCTGCGATGCAGCCTAAGACTATTCCTTAGCTTCGAGGACCTGACGGCCGCGATACATACCGCTCTTAAGATCGATATGATGCGGACGACGAAGTTCGCCCGAGTTCTTGTCCTCGACGTAAGTCGGGGCCTTGAGAGCGTCTGCCGAACGGCGCATGCCGCGCTTCGACGGAGACGTTTTGCGTTTTGGTACTGCCATGGATCCAGCTCCACTGATCGATAAACAAACGTCCGGCACGGCCCCGAGGAGCCTGTCACATCGGACATAATTCCGGAAAGTCACGTGCCTATACACGCTCTCACTGCATTTGACCAGTCAGAGTCTTATCTTTTTTCCTGTCCAGCCGTTTATCGAACGCATGTCACATAGGGCCCGGCCCTGGAAGCGCGCCCGGCAACGATGCGCGAGATACGCTGCATGTTGCGCGTTGGCTTTGCCGGATTGCGCAAAGCGGGATTGGGAAGCGTTACGGCAAGCAAAGCGGCTTGCTGGGCAGTCAGACGTGATGCAGGCCGATTGAAGTAATGTTGGGCGGCCGCCTCGATTCCATAGATGCCCGGTCCCCATTCAGCAATATTGAGATAGATCTCCATAATACGCTGTTTTGACAGCACGGCATCGGCGACCAGCGCCAAAGGAAATTCGAGCCCCTTGCGGACATAAGACCGGCCGTTCCACAGGAACAGGTTTTTCACAGTCTGCATGGTGATGGTCGATGCGCCGCGGCTTGGACCGCCCTCACCCGCATCATCAAGCACGAGACTGAGCTGGTGCCAGTCCACGCCGCCATGGCTGCAGAACTGTCCATCCTCAGCCATCATCACCGAATTCACAAGAACAGGTGCAACATCCTCAATGCTGACCCACTGCCGATCTACATCGCGCAGAAGAACATAGTCCTTCACCATCAATGTCGAGATCGGACGAACAAAAGGAACCGAATAGACCAGGATCAGAAAAAGCGGCAGAACCGCAAGCACCACCAAAATCTTGAGCATGAGGGCAATTCTGCCACCCCAAACGGGATCAGCCAAGTAACCGCGACCATCTTTACTCTTGAGAATGATTTTTGCCACGTCCACAGCCTGTTAGAGCATTTCCAGCAAAAGTGAGAATCGATTTTGCGTTCGAAAATGCGTAAGACAAATAGATAAAGCAGCTCGAGTGTTAGCTTGAACTGCTTTAGCCCCATTCAAGCGACATAAACTATTCCTTAACAATAATGAACCTGATTCCATAATCAGCCGCAGGAATTCAGCGACCAAATTGAGCGCTTTATGGCTCAAAATCCGCTGTTTGATGACCGCTTGATGAAAAAGCCTGTGCTGATCGATGTGGCCAGTTGACCAAATCAGCGCTTTCGTCCATCCCCTTTAGACATGGAAAACGTGTCTGTCGATTTTGCTCAATCCCTGAACCTAAGCGCCCTCGAAGTCGAGACAATGCTGGTTGGGCTTCTGGATCTTCGTTTGCGCACCGGCGAAGTGGCTCGCCCCGAGCGACTGCTCGCTGCCATGCGCCACGGCGTGCTGAACGGCGGCAAAAGACTGCGTCCCTTCCTCGTCATCGAAAGTGCAGCCCTTTTTGGTCAGCATGGCGATGCGGTTCTGCGCGTGGCATCCGCGCTTGAGTGCATCCATTGTTATTCGCTCGTCCATGACGATCTGCCAGCGATGGACAATGATGATATGCGGCGTGGTCAACCGACCGTACACAAGGCTTTTGATGAGGCCGCAGCGATTCTCGCGGGCGACAGCCTGCTGACCTATGCTTTTGACATCGTGGCCTCAGACGAAACCGATCTTCCGGCCAGCATTCGCATCGAACTGGTCTCAGCTTTGGCGCGGGCTTCCGGCATTGGCGGCATGGCCGGTGGTCAGGCGCTTGATCTGATGGCGGAAGATAACAAACCCGATGAAGCAGGCATTATCACGCTGCAAGCCATGAAAACTGGTGCGCTGATTCGTTTTGCCTGTGAAGCCGGAGCGATCATTGCAGGCGCATCGCGCGAAGACCGCGAACGCATGGCGGAATTCGGTTCGGCCATCGGTCTCGCCTTCCAACTTGCCGACGATCTTCTTGATGTAACTGCCGATGCGGCGATCATGGGCAAGGCAACAGGCAAGGATGCAGCGGCAGGCAAAGCCACGCTCGTTGCGTTGCATGGCATCGACTGGACGCGCAAGCAGCTCTCCGGTCTGGTGGCTCAGGCGGAAAGCCTGCTGGAACCATTTGGCGAAGATGCAGTGATTCTCAAACAGGCCGCTCGCTTCATCGCAGAGCGACAGAGCTAAAGCGCATCCCGAAAAATGTGAAACGGTTTTCTGACCGATGCGCGTCAAAGCCAGCTCTTAGAGATCTTCTTCACGCACTTTGATGATGGCAACGTCATCGACCGAGAGCTGGCGGCCATCAAGTGCGCGCACCTCAAGCTTCGCCACGCCTTCACCATTGATGGTATCAACCAGTTTTGAATGCGGCTCATCAGGCGCAAACAGATAGTTCTCGCCCCATTGCCGCAGAGCAACGACAACCGGCAACAGATCACGACCCTTGGCGGTCAGTCGATATTCCTGATGTGCGCCGCCTTTGGGATCGGACACCATCTCCATAATGCCTTCGCCCGTCAGCTTGCGCAGCCGTTCAGCCAGAATGTTACGCGCGATGCCCAGATTCTTCTGAAATGCGCTGAACCGCGTTACCCCATCAAAAGCTTCGCGCACGATCAATAGCGACCACCAGTCGCCGATCACATCCAGCGCACGCGCGCTTGGGCAATAGTCACCTTTTAGGCTCTTCTTGCGAACCATGTTTACTCCATGCATTTCAACTTGGTTGCAATATAAAACCAATCGCGCTAAAAGCAAAATGGTTTCATTTTAAAACCATTTTGCAGGAGCCAATCATGCAGTCCTATCCCAGCGCGGCAGCACCGTCTGCCGCGAACGACCTTGTGCGCCCTTCGCTTTCCCGAGCGACACTGCTGCTGTTTGCCATTGCCAGTGGCCTCGCTGTGGCCAATGTCTATTTCGCACATCCGCTTCTTGATGTGATGTCAGATGATATGGGGCTTAAACGTTCAACCGCCGGCCTTATCATTGCGTCTAGCCAGGTCGGCTATGCAATCGGCCTCATTTTTCTGGTGCCCCTTGGCGACCTTTTCGACCGGCGAAAACTGATTCTCACGCATTTCCTGCTGTCGGTCTTATCGCTTCTAGCCATTGGCTTTGCAGGAACTGCTACCATGTTGTTGTTGGCAATGGCCACGACGGGGCTTCTGGCTGTCGTCACACAAGCACTCGTTGCCTATGCGGCGAGCCTTGCCGATCCGATGCGGCGCGGTCATGTGGTGGGGATTGTCACAAGCGGCATCGTACTTGGCATATTGCTGGCACGCGCCATAGCTGGCGCGCTCACTGATATTGGCGGATGGCGCAGCGTTTACTTCAGTTCCGCAGCACTCACATTGCTGATTTCGCTACTTCTATGGCGCAGCCTGCCACAACAGAATCGTCAAACGACCAGCGTCTCCTACCCCGCGCTTATTCTGTCACTTGTAACGCTGTTCCGCTCCGAACCCGTGCTCCGTGTCCGCGCAATCATTGCCATGCTGATCTTTGCTGATATCACCACGCTGCTTGCGCCGCTCGTCATGCCCCTCAGCGCACCGCCTTTTGAATTGAACCATGCGCAAATTGGACTGTTCGGCCTGGCCGGAGCCGCAGGTGCGCTTGCCGCTTCTCGTGCGGGCGCGGCTGCGGACCGGGGGCAGGCTCAGCGCATGACCGGCATCGCGCTCACGCTGATGCTGTTATCGTGGATACCAATTGCCCTGCTCAATTATTCACTGCTCTGGCTGATTGCAGGTGTGCTCGTCATCGATTTCGGACTTCAGGCTGTGCATGTCACCAATCAGGCAATGATCTATCGCGTGCGGCCCGAGGCACAGAACAGACTCACCGCTGCCTATATGGTTTTCTATTCCATCGGCAGCGCAAGCGGCTCGTCTCTTTCAACATGGATCTATGCTTATGCGGGCTGGAACGGTGTCTGCCTGCTGGGTGCTGGCATCAGCCTCTTCACACTCACATTCTGGGCTGCGACCCGTAAATCAATGCCGGAGGTCGCAACGCGCCCAGTATCAAACTGAAATCAGTTCTGACCAGCAGCGATCTTTCGATCAAGCCCGAAACGGTTTTCGATATATTCGGCAACCATCTTCTGGAAATCGGCGGCAATCTCAGGTCCGCGCAGCGTCGTAACCTTCTTGCCATCGACAAAGACCGGTGCGGACGGCGTTTCGCCCGTGCCGGGAAGCGAGATGCCAATATCAGCATGTTTCGATTCGCCCGGACCGTTGACGATGCAGCCCATGACTGCGACCGAAAGCGATTCCACACCCGGATATTTCTCGCGCCAGACAGGCATACTGCGACGAATATCGTCCTGAATATTCTGCGCCAGTTCCTGAAACACGGTTGAGGTCGTGCGTCCGCAACCCGGACACGCGGCAACAATCGGAATGAACTGACGGAAACCCATGGTCTGCAGCAGTTCCTGTGCCACCTGCACTTCGCGCGTGCGGTCGCCGCCGGGCTCCGGCGTCAGCGAGATACGGATCGTATCGCCAATGCCCTGCTGAAGCAGGATACCCATGGCAGCCGACGAAGCGACAACGCCCTTGGTGCCCATACCCGCTTCGGTGAGGCCGAGATGCAGCGCGTGATCGGAGCGCTGTGCAAGCATTGTGTAAACGGCAATCAGATCCTGCACCTGACTGACCTTGGCCGACAGGATGATCTTGTCGCGGCTAAGGCCGATTTCTTCTGCAAGATTTGCCGAAATCAGCGCCGACTGAACAATGGCTTCACGCATGACTTCCTGCGCGCTCAAAGGCGCACCCTCAGCCTGATTGCGATCCATCAGCGTGGTCAGCAACTCCTGATCGAGCGATCCCCAGTTAACGCCGATACGGACAGGCTTGTCATAACGGATCGCCATTTCAACGATATCGGCGAACTGCTTGTCTTTCTTGTCCTTGAAGCCGACATTGCCCGGATTGATGCGATATTTTGCGAGCGCTTCCGCACAAGCCGGATGATCGGCGAGTAGTTTGTGGCCGATATAATGGAAGTCTCCGACCAGCGGCACATTCATGCCCAGGCGTTCAAGACGCTCACGAATTTTTGGAACGGCAGCAGCGGATTCATCACGATCCACCGTGATGCGCACAATCTCGGAACCCGCGCGATGCAAAGCTGCAACCTGCGCTACAGTGCCATCGATATCAGCCGTATCGGTATTGGTCATCGACTGGACAACAACAGGTTCGCTGCCGCCAACGATAACTCCGCCAACGCTCACGCCAACGGATTGGCGACGGGGAAATGGATGCGAAAAATAGCTGACGGTCTCGGAAGACATTGTGCTCTGTTCTTTTGTCCTGCCGCAATTGCCGATGGAAACCATATTTCACGCATCGGGAACTGCTCTTGGTACGGGCCTGCTTTCAGGTGGCGTAGCAAGGCGCAATTGTCAACGCCTGACCGCCTCGCTTTGTTGTTATATAATCACTTGCCGACGCCTTGTCGCCTCCTCATTATGGGATGATTCCAGAGGAGGAGATAAAAAATGCCAAATGCGAATGCCCGCAAAACCGCAATTATCACCGGTTCCAATTCAGGCATCGGACTTGGCATTGCCCACGCGCTTGCGGGTTCTGGGCACAATGTTGTGATCAACTCCTTCACGGACCGTAGCGAAGACCACGATTTGGCAAAAACAATCGCCGCAGAACATGGCGTAAGCGTGATCTATGTCAGCGCCGATATGTCCAAAGCTGATGACTGCCGCGCGCTGATTGAAAAGAGCGTGGAAGCCTTTGGCAGTGCCGATATCCTCGTCAACAATGCCGGTATCCAGCATGTGGCACCGGTCGAAGACTTTCCGACCGAGCAATGGGACCGGATCATCGCGATCAACCTGACCTCAGCATTCCACACGTCAGCGGCTGCAATACCACATATGAAAAAAGCTGGTTGGGGCCGGATCATTAACATCGCATCAGCGCATGGACTTGTTGCCTCGCCATTCAAGTCGGCCTATGTGGCAGCAAAGCATGGCATTGTCGGCTTCACAAAAACGCTGGCACTTGAACTTGCCCTTGCCAGGATCACGGCCAATTCCATCTGCCCCGGCTATGTGCTGACCCCGCTTGTCGAAGCGCAGATACCCGATCAGATGAAAGCTCATAACATGGATCGCGAAACAGTAATCCGCGAAGTCATGCTCGATAAACAGCCGACGAAGGAATTCGTGACCACTGCTCAGATCGGTGCGCTTGCGGCCTTCCTTGCAACGGATGCCGCAGCGCAGATCAATGGTGCCGCCCTCCCGGTCGAGGGCGGCTGGACCGCTGAATGAACATCGAGCGATATTCGCTCGATGTATTTTTTCCACGCATTATCCTACGCAAAACCGCTACGCACTTTTGCTGGAAATGCTTTAATGCGAACTGTCCGCATATTTTGCCAGTCCTGAGAAAGCGAGCACCACAAGCAACAGCACAGGCAATGACAGGAACACGACGCTGAAGCCGCTATGCTTGGCGACAAAGCCGATCAGCGAAGGCGCAACCAGCATACCGGAATAGCCCATGGTGGTGGCAATCGACAGGCCAACACTTGGATTGATGCCCGGCAGGTTGCCGCCAATCGAGAAGGCTATCGGCACCATGTTGGAAATGCCGATACCGCAAATGGCAAAGCCAAAGATCACCGCGTAAGGGTGGCTCGACAGGCCGACAATCACCATGCCGATAATGGCAATCGACGTGCAGAAGCGCAGCGTGTTGATCGCGCCGAAACGGTCGCGGACAATATCGCCTGCAAAGCGCATGATCGCCATGGTCATGGAGAAAGCTGCGAAGCCAAAACCAGCGACCGTCACTGACGCACCCATTTCATCGCGCAGATAATATGCACCCCAATCAAGTATTGCGCCCTCCGGGATCATCGAGAACAATGCGATAATGCCGACCAGCCATGGCAGCGCATTGCGCGGCAGCACCAGCTTCTGCTTCTCGCCGCTTGGATGATGAAATTTGTCCGCAACAATCGAAGGCCATGCAAAAATCAGCAATCCTGCTGCCACAACGGTCGCAATCAGCGCATGAATAGTCGAGCCGACATGAGCGATGAGAAAGCCACCGGTCGCGGCACCAATCAGTCCGCCAAGGCTCCAGAAGGCATGACAGGACGACATTATGGCCCGACGCATGTTCTTCTCAACAGCGACCGCATTGGCGTTCATTGCGACATCCATCGCACCGATCATGCCGCCAAAATAGAACATGACAATCACAGCTGTGACGATATTCGGCACAAGCGCAATAATCAGCAAAGCAGGGATAAGTCCGATTGCAAACAGCTTCACAACGGCACCAGAACCGCGATGTGCGGACAATGCACCGGCCACCGGCATCATCGACAGAGAGCCGACACCGAAGACGAGGATCATCAATCCCATGCCACTGGTATCGAGCCCGAGACGCCCTGCAAATTCGGGAATTTTCGGCGCCCAGCCGCCAAAGATATAACCATTCATCAGAAAGAGCAGCGCCACAGCGATACGCTCCCTGGTTACAATTGGCGCACGGTCATTCAGCGCATCGTTTCGTCCGGCCGTCTGTTCCATCATGTCCTCAGTCACGCCCTTCTACGGCGTGTATAATCGTCATGCCCGATGCCCGATAGGGCGCAAGCACATCTTCATTCGCATCCTGTTCGACAGCCATAACATTGACCGCCTCAATGGGTATGACATCGTGCGCAGCAACTGTGCCGAGCTTGTCACTGGTGATTGCCAGAACCACCTTGCGGCTGCGCCCGGCAATAACCCGCTTGAATTCCGCATCTTCCAGATGAAGCGCTGTGATGCCCGTTTCCGCTGAAAAGCCGCAGACACCAAGCATACAAAGATCAGGCCGCACCAGTTCCGCATCGCGCAAAGCGCGCGCACCAACCGCCGCACTCACGCGACGATCAATAGGGCCGCCGATCATCACGACGTCGATCTTATCTGACTGCAGAACAATAGCAGCAATGGAGGGCGTGTTGGTGACAACGGTGATCACATCACCCCGATCAGCCAAAAGACGCGCAAGCGCCAGATTGGTTGATGAAGAATCCAGAAACACCGTCATGTTCGGCTCGATCAGACCAGCCAGCGCAGCGGCAAGGGTCGTCTTGGCCTCCGGTCTTTCTGTATCGCGCTCTGCGAGCGGCGCGTAAGAAGGCGCGGCCTTCAAAGCACCGCCGTAGACGCGCTTGCAAAGCCCCGCCGCCGCCATCTCGCGGAGGTCACGGCGGATCGTGTCTTCCGAAACCCCGAATGACTCCGCAAGCTCGCTCGCCAATACGCGTCCGGACTGCTCAAGCAGTGCTCGAATGCGCGCCTGTCTTTCGTCCAGTAATAGCTCTGTCATCGCTCGTTCCTGCTAACATGCACAAACATGCATGAATCGGTAAAAACGTGCATAGCAGATTTTTATGACCATGCAAGCAAAAGAAAACGCCGCACCCTTTATAGGGCACGGCGTCAATCATTCTACGATGTGAAAGCTGGATCAGTCGGCGTAAACGACAAGCAAATCCTTCGCGTCGATCTGTTCGCCGGGGCGCACAAGCACTTCGGCAATCGAACCATCGCGTTCAGCACGCAGAGCCGTTTCCATCTTCATGGCTTCGATTGAAAGCAGCACATCGCCTGCCTTCACGTTCTGGCCCTGCGATACAGCAACCGTGGACACAACACCCGGCATCGGCGCGCCGACATGCTTGTCATTGCCCAGTTCCGCTTTACGCTTAACACCACCCGACGCACCCTTGGCGCGGTTTGGCACCTTGACGCGGCGCGGCTGACCATTGAGCTCGAAGAACACGGTGACCATGCCCTTCTCATCAGTCTCAGACATCGCCTGATTGACGATAACGAGTGTCTTGCCGCGTTCAAGATCAACGAAGACTTCTTCTTCCGGCTTCAAGCCATAGAAATAAACCGGCGTTGGCAGGACACTGGTCGGGCCGTAGTTTTCCTGTGCCGCCGCATAGTCGGTGAAGACCTTTGGATACATCAGATAAGAAGCAAATTCCTGATCCGTGATCTCGCGACCAAGCGTGTCCTCAATCGACTTGCGCTCGGCATCAAGATCAGCGGCTGGAAGCAGCGAACCGGGACGAACCGTAAAAGGCTTTTCGTCTTTCAGCACCTTCTTCTGCAACGATGCAGGCCAGCCCGATGGCGGCTGACCGAGATCGCCACGCATCATCGATACAACCGAATCCGGGAAGGCAATATCCTTGTCCGGGTTTTCGACATCGGCAACAGTCAGGTCCTGAGAGACCATCATTAGCGCCATGTCACCCACCACCTTGGAGGACGGCGTGACCTTGACGATATCGCCAAACATGCGGTTCACATCGGCGTAAGCCTGCGCCACTTCATGCCAACGGGTTTCAAGACCCAGCGAACGCGCCTGTTCCTTGAGGTTCGTAAACTGACCGCCCGGCATTTCATGCAAGTACACTTCCGAAGCCGGTCCCTTAAGATCGCTTTCAAAGGCAGCATATTGATTGCGCACCGCTTCCCAATAGAAGGAAATGCGGCGGATCGTTTCCGTATCAAGACCCGGATCGCGTTCCGAACCATGCAGCGCCTCGACAATCGAGCCGAGGCATGGCTGCGATGTGTTGCCGGAGAAGGCATCCATTGCCGCATCGACCGCATCGACACCGGCATCGACCGCAGCAAGCACAGTCGCCGCCGAAATGCCCGACGTATCATGGGTGTGGAAGTGGATCGGCAGATCGGTTTCCTCACGCAGTGCCTTAAATAGCACGCGTGCCGCCGCAGGCTTCAACAGACCCGCCATATCCTTGAGAGCGATAATATGCGCGCCAGCCTTTTCAACCTGCTTGGCCAGATCGACATAATACTTAAGGTCGTATTTGGCGCGATCCGGATTGAGAATATCGCCGGTATAGCAGATAGCCGCTTCACAAAGCTTGTTCTCTTCCAGCACCGCATCCATCGATACGCGCATGTTCTCAACCCAGTTGAGGCTGTCGAACACGCGGAACAGGTCCATGCCGCCCCGCGCTGCTTCACGCACGAAATACTTCACCACATTGTCCGGATAGGACTTGTAGCCAACGCCGTTCGCACCACGCAGCAGCATTTGCAGCAGGATGTTTGGCGCGCCTTCGCGCACCATTGCCAGACGTTCCCACGGATCTTCCGTCAAAAAGCGCATCGACACATCAAAGGTCGCACCGCCCCAGCATTCAAGCGAGAAGAGGTTCGGCAGCGCCTGCGCATAGGCATTGGCCACACGCGCAATATCATAGGTACGCACGCGGGTTGCCAGCAATGACTGGTGGCCATCACGCATGGTCGTATCGGTCAACAGAACGCGCTTCTCATTGCGCATCCACTCGGCAAACTTCTGCGGTCCAAGCTTGTCCAGCAACTGTTTGGTGCCATCGACCACCGGACGATCACCAAACCACGGCACAATTGGCTTCGCCGCATCTTGCGATGGCTCAGCACGGCCCTTGGTTTCCGGATGACCATTGACGGTAACATCAGCCACATAGGTCAGAAGCTTGGTCGCACGATCCTGACGCTTCATATGCGTGAAAAGCTCAGGCGTCGTATCGATGAAGCGCGTCGTGTAATCATTCGACTGGAATCGCGGATGATTGATGATCGCTTCAACGAAGGTGAGGTTTGTCGCGACACCGCGAATACGGAATTCGCGCAGAGCACGGTCCATACGGCGGATGGCTTCAATCGGCGTCGAGCCCGACGCCGTAACTTTCACCAGCAGTGGATCATAATAGCGCGTGATGACCGCGCCCGAATAGGCAGTGCCACCATCGAGACGAATGCCAAAACCCGAAGCCGAGCGATAGGCCTGAATGCGTCCATAATCCGGAACGAAATTCTGCTCAGGGTCTTCGGTGGTGATACGGCACTGCAACGCATGACCGTTGAGGCGAATATTCTTTTGTTCCGGCACACCGGATTCAGGCGTACCAATGGCATAGCCTTCCAGAATATGAATCTGCGCCTTGACGATATCGATACCCGTCACTTCTTCCGTGACAGTATGCTCGACCTGAATGCGCGGGTTCACTTCGATAAAGTAAAACGCGCCGGTATCAGCATCCATCAGGAATTCGACCGTACCCGCACCGATATAATCGGTGGCATGGGCGATCTTCAGGCCATAACTTGCCAGTTCCTGACGCTGTGCATCATTGAGGTAAGGCGCAGGCGCGCGTTCAACGACTTTCTGGTTACGGCGCTGGATCGAGCAATCGCGCTCATAAAGATGAACCGCATTGCCATGCGTATCACCCAGAATCTGCACTTCAACGTGACGCGCACGCTCGACAAGCTTTTCGAGATAGACTTCATCCTTGCCGAAAGCTGCCTTGGCCTCGCGCTTGGCTTCCGTCACTTCTCGGTCAAGGTCTTCCTCAGCGCGAATGGCACGCATACCGCGACCGCCGCCACCCCAAGATGCTTTCAGCATCAACGGATAGCCGATTTTGGCTGCGAGCTTCTTCACTTCCGCTATATCGTCAGGCAGCGGATCGGTTGCAGGCACAACCGGAACGCCAATCTCAATTGCGAGATTACGCGCGGCAACCTTGTTACCGAGGCGGCGCATGGTTTCTGGCTTTGGGCCGATGAAGATGATGCCGTTCTCAGCACAGGCATCGGCAAATTCGGGGCTTTCCGACAAAAGGCCATAACCCGGATGGATCGCATCGGCACCCGAAAGCTTGGCAACGCGGATGACTTCATCAATCGAAAGATAGCTTTCGATCGGACCGAGATCACGTCCGAGATGCGGTCCGCGACCGACCTGATAGCTTTCGTCTGCTTTAAAGCGATGCAGTGAGAGTTTATCTTCCTCTGCCCATATGGCCACCGTTTTTATGCCAAGCTCATTGGCTGCGCGGAACACGCGGATAGCGATTTCGGAACGGTTGGCGACCAGAATTTTACGGATGGACAAGGCAGAACTCCCACACTGCAATGATCGGTATGGCTTTGATTAGCCTGCAATCTAAGCAAGCGCAAACAAACTGTGCAACTGCGATACAAAAACAAAATGCCCGACCAAAAGTCGGGCATCCTGCCAAAATTTGAAGCAAATTTTGCTAATATATGAGGCAATCTGCACAGCATTACTGGCTAAATAGCACATTCAGCCAATTGAACATTGTTCAGAGCTCACTTTGAAAAGTGAGTCTGCCTCTTTCAGTCTTATTTCTTCTGGAAGTAGTTATATTTTCCATCGTCGCCCTTGCGCCATTCGAACATGACATAAGGTGAAAGGCTTGGATCACCTTTTGCATCATAAGAGACGTCACCGAGCACCGTCTTGAACGGACCCTTGGCCTTCATGGCTTCAGCAACCGACTGCGGATCGTTGTTTCCGGCAGCATTGGCTGCATCAACCAGCGACTGCACACCTGCATAAGCGTAGAAGGTATAGGCTTCCGGCTCAAAACCCTTGTCGCGGAACGCCTTGATCAGATCAGCATTGGCTGCATCATCGCGCGGGTCCGGGCCAAACGTATTCAGAACACCCGCAACCGCATCGCCAGCAATCGAAGCCAGCTCGTTGGAAACAATGCCGTCACCGGAGATGAACTGTGCCTTCAGACCCTGATCGGCCATCTGACGAATGATAAGGCCTGCTTCCGGATGCATCCCGCCCCAATAGACGGCAGTAATGCCTGCAGCCTTCATCTTGGAAATCAGCGCTGAGAAATCCTTATCGCCCTGATTAACGCCTTCATACAGCGTCTCTTCCTTGCCATTGGCATTGAGCGACTTCTTGGTTTCATCTGCAAGACCCTGACCGTAAGGGGTCTTGTCGTGCAAGATCGCGACTTTGCCGTCCTTGTAGGTATCGGCAATGTATTTGCCCGCAACGATGCCCTGCTGATCATCACGACGGCAGGTACGGAAGGTGTTCCACAATTCGCGTTCAGTGAAGGTTGGGTTAGTCGTGCCCGGCGCAATCATCAGCACGCCATTTTCAGCGTAAATATCGGAGGTTGGAATGCTGACGCCCGAATTGAAATGGCCGATCACGAATTGAACGCCGTCACCAACGAACTTGTTGGCAACCGAAATCCCCTGACGTGGATCGGCAGCATCATCGCCATAAACGATCGTGATCTGCTCGCCGTTCATGCCGCCCTTGGCATTGGCTTCTGCAACAGCCGCTTCAACGCCGCGCTTGATCTGGTCGCCATAAGCCGCCTGACCACCGGTCAATGGTGCGCCAACGCCCAGCAGCACATCAGCAAACGACGCTCCGCCCATCGCAACCAAAGCGGAAAGGCACACACCACAGAATAAGGATTTTTTCATTTCAATTACTCCCATTGAACCACAATCTCCGGACTGAATTCCGGAGCCGCCAATTCCACTGGAAGAGAGTTTTTCATACCCCGTGCGAGAGACAGGCCTGATGCTATGAATTGACAATCCACGCACCCAACGCTTCCCGACACCCTCGCCCCTCCTCCAGGGAACGAATTGCCAACCGTGCTTTACGCCAAACAATGTCGTTGCATTAGGTAAAATGGCTTTAATCAGTATTGTCCATCCTCATTAATATCTAAATTTGATGCTTTTTCCGCATGATGTCATGAATTTAAAGTTTTCGTAAAATAAAAATGCCCGGCATATAGCCGGGCACTTTTCTTAGAGACGTAATAATACAGACAGAGACTTACTGCTGAATGTAATTATATTTCCCGTCTGCACCCTTTTCCCACTTATACATTACGTAACCTGGGAGTTTCGGGTCGCCCTTGGCATCATAGGAAAGATCACCAAGCACAGTTGGGAACGGACCTTTTTCCTTCAACGCCTTAGCAATTTCCTGTGGGTCGTTGCTGCCAGCTGCCTTTGCAGCACCTGCCAGAGACTGAACAGCCGCATAGGAGTAGAGCGTGTAGGCTTCTGGTTCAAAGCCTGCATCGCGGAACTTCTTGACGAGATCAGCATTGGCTGGGTTGTTGCGTGGATCTGGGCCGAATGTGTTCAGCGTGCCTTCAACAGCCGGACCTGCAATCGAAGCCAGCTCGTTGGAAACGATACCGTCACCCGAAATGAACTGCGCCTTCAGACCCTGATCAGCCATCTGACGGATGATGAGACCGGCTTCCGGATGCAGACCACCCCAATAAACGACGGTGACGCCTGCCTGCTTCATCTTGGCGATGAGCGCAGAGAAGTCCTTCTCACCGACGTTCACGCCTTCATAAAGAGCTTCCTTGGCGCCGAGCTCGTTGAGCTTCTTCTTGGTTTCATCGGCAAGACCCTGACCATAAGGGGTCTTATCGTGGATCACAGCAATCTTCGCGTCCTTGAAGTTGTCGAAGATATACTGACCGGCAACGATGCCCTGCTGATCGTCACGGCCGCAGGTACGGAACGTGTTCCACAGTTCGCGCTCGGTATAGACCGGGTTGGTCGCTGCTGGCGAAATTTCGAGAATACCGTTTTCGGCATAGACTTCAGACGCCGGGATCGAAACACCGGAGTTGAAGTGGCCGATCACGTATTTCACGCCATCAGCGGCAAACTTATTTGCAACCGAAATACCCTGCTTTGGATCCGACACGTCGTCACCGAGCGTAATCGAGATCTTTTCGCCGTTGATGCCACCAGCATCATTGATTTCCTTGATGGCTGCTTCCGCACCCTTCTGGATCTGCGCGCCATACACAGCGTTTGGACCAGTCAGCGGTGCGCCGATGCCCAAAAGTACATCTGCCCAAGCCGAGCCACTGAAAGCCATCACTGCTGCAAGAGCAACGCCTGAGAAAAGCGATTTCTTCATTACTTGAACTCCCGATTATAGTTACCCCGAACGATGTTTTTGCATCGCTTTATTATCTTGCTGATTTGCCAGCAATATCTACGCTGAACCTGTTTTTCAGCGTGATCTTTTTAAAGAAGCTCCGCCGCCAGAGCGTTTTGAGTTTTCTATTTTATCAGAGCAAATGCTCTGAATTATTGTTTTTAAGCCGTCCCCCAAAACCGGTTCCCACTTCTGGGGGACATGCTCTCACGGCGAAGCTTCGAATTATTTTGCCTTCCAGCTAAGTGGTGAAGCTTTTTCATAGAGCCAGTTATACTGGCGCACCATTTGTTTGGTGCGCGTATAGCGATAGCCGATCGTACCGATGACCATCAGCACGATCACATCAACCAGATAGTAGTGCAGCGAAAGCAGCGTGCCCTCAAACAGCGCATAGTGGATAAACCGCACGGCTGCGCCCAAAGGGATAAGATAGAGCAAAAGCTGCGGATAGGTCCGCCATGTCTGTGCGCAGGCACGGCCTGTCATCCAGGCAGCCCAGCCACCCAGAAGGCAGGTGATGAGAAAAAACAGCCAGAATGACGGTTCTTCGTAGAGAATTCCCTGCATGATTTTTCTCCTTAATGCCTTCCGCCTTCGAGATAGGCGGCACGCACTTCCGGGTCAGCCAGCAGTTCGCGGCCAGCGCCGCTCATTGTGATTGATCCATTGACCATAACATAGCCGCGATCAGCAAGCTTCAGCGCACCGAAAGCATTCTGCTCGACGAGAAACACTGTGAGACCCTGCGTGCGGTTGAGTTCCTTGATCGCTTCGAAGATCTGCTTGACGATCAGAGGAGCAAGACCCAATGACGGCTCGTCAAGAAGCAGAAGCTTCGGACGGGCCATCAGCGCGCGCGCAATCGCCAGCATCTGCTGTTCACCACCCGAAAGTGTGCCGCCGCGCTGATTGATACGCTCCTTCAGACGCGGGAAGAGTTCGAACATCAGCGCAACATCTTCCTCGAAATATTGCTGATGATCGAGGCTCGCACCCATCTGCAGGTTTTCGAGCACTGTCATGCGCGGGAAAATGCGGCGACCTTCCGGCGATTGTGCAATTCGCAGCTTCGCAATCTCATGCGGCGGCATTGACGTAATGTCCTTGCCGCCGAAAAGAATGCGGCCTGTACGAGCGCGCGGCGAACCGAAGATGGTCATCATGAGTGTGGACTTGCCAGCACCGTTGGCGCCAATCAACGCTACGATTTCACCCTCGTTGACTGTCAAGTCGATGCCCTTGAGTGCGCGGATGTTGCCGTAATAGGTCTCGACCTTTTCGACGGCCAGAAGCGGTTGCTTTGTTTGCATAGTGTCAGCCGTCATTATTCAGCTCCCTTCTTGGGCTTTGCCGGAGCTTTGGCGCTCTTCGTGCCTTTAGGGGCTCTGGCTGCCTTTGCGGGAGCAGTCTTATGGCTCGTAGGGACATCACCGGCTTCAACACGGGTTGAAAACTCGGTTGCCTGACCCGAAGCAAGTTGTGCTGCCTGCCCCACCCAGTCTTCGCGGGCAATGCGACCGTCGAATTCCAGATAGGTTTCAGCCTGAACGATGTCAGCTTCAGTCCAGGCGGCAATCTGATCAAAATGATAGATGCCGTGCTCGTTGAGCTTCTTCTCGTTGACTTCACCGATGCCCTTGATGAGCGTCAGATTATCAGGCTTGCCATCACGCGCTGCAGCCAATCCGCCTGCAAAACGAACGGCCTCTTCAGCCTTTTCTTCCTCGATTGCCTCTACAGCAAGCTGAGTTGCGATAAAGTCTGCAGGATCACCAGTGCCTGGCTTGTCCGCTTCTTCGATCAACTCTGCGATCTCATCGTCATCAACGCCGAGATAGGCGGCGATAACGCGCGGATCGTTGCGCACTGCTTCCGGTGAGCCGTCAGAGATCTTTGTGCCATATTCAAGCACGATCACATGGTCGGAAATTTCCATAACCACTGACATATCGTGTTCGATCAACAGGATCGACGTGCCGGTTTCCTTGCGAATATCGAGCAGCAGCTTGTTGAGCTCTGCCGATTCACGAGGGTTAAGACCCGCGGCCGGCTCATCGAGGCAGAGAATTTCTGGCTCAGTGCACATGGCGCGCGCAATTTCCAGACGGCGTTGATCGCCATAAGGCAGATCGCCAGCCGGGTCGTCCGCACGATCAATGAGATTGATCTTCTCAAGCCAGTAGCGCGCTTTTTCGACCGCTGCCTTAGCGGCTTTCTTATAGCCCGGCAGACCCAGAAGACCGAGGATCGTGTAACCTGACGAACGCATCAGCACGTTGTGCTGTGCGACAAGCAGGTTTTCCAGCACGGTCAGACCCGAGAACAGACGAATGTTCTGGAACGTACGTGCAACGCGGGCATCCTGCGTAATCTTGAAATCGGGCAGGCGTTCCAAAAGGAACTTTTCGCCCGTATTCCGGTTCATGGTCAGCATACCGCCGGTTGGCTTGTAGAAGCCGGTGATGCAGTTGAAGACCGTCGTCTTGCCCGCACCGTTAGGTCCGATGATGGCTGTGATGTCGCCGCGCTTCACATCGAAGCTCAGATCATTGATCGCAACGAGACCACCAAAGCGCATCGACAGATGCTCAACTGTAAGAATGGTATCTTTCGAACCATTGCCAGCCATAATTTTTGTCTCCGCCATCAGCCGTGCCCTTCCTTGGTAAAGGCACCCGACACCAACTTCTTCTGATTGAGGAACGCGCTCGGTTCTCGGCTTCCGACAAATCCGCGCGGTTTCCAGACCATGACGACCACCATGGCAAGACCGAAGATCAGCATACGGTAGAGTTCAGGTGTGAAGTTGGCACCGAAAATAGCTTTCAGGAAGCCCATTTCACGCAGGATTTCCGTGCCACCGATCATAGCGATTGCAGCAATCGCAATACCGACGAGCGACCCCATACCGCCAAGAACGACGATGGCGAGAATGACTGCGGATTCAAGGAACACGAAGGATTCCGGGCTGACGAAACCTTGACGGGCAGCGAAGAAGGAACCCGCAAAACCACCGAACATCGCACCCGTCGCAAAGGCGGTGAGCTTGGTTGTGGTAGTATTGATGCCGAGTGAACGGCAGGCGATTTCATCTTCGCGCAGCGCTTCCCATGCGCGACCCACAGGCATACGGCGCAAACGGATCGTAACGAGAGCCGTAATCAGCGCGAGTATGAGGATCACATAATAGAGGAAGAACTTGTAGTGAGCAGCCGAGAATGTCAGGCCGAAATAGGCGGCAAAACCGTCTTTGCTGGCATTGAACGGCAGACCGAAGAAGGTTGCCTTCGCGATACCGGAGATACCGAACGTACCCTTGGTAAGATCCGTCCAGTTTATAAGGACAAGTCGGATGATTTCACCAAAAGCCAGCGTCACGATGGCGAGATAGTCACCACGCAGACGCAAGACCGGGAAGCCGAGGATAACACCCCAGGTCGCAGCGAGAATGCCTGCAATCGGCAGCAGCATCCAGAAAGACAGACCGAAATAAGCCGAAAGAAGCGCGTAGGAATATGCACCCACAGCATAGAAAGCGACATAGCCGAGATCGAGAAGGCCAGCGAGGCCAACCACGATATTAAGGCCCCAGGCCAGCATCACATAGATGAGGATCTGGACGCCGAAATTGTCGACCCACTTCAACGATCCCTGCCAGCCAAGCATGGTAACGATCAGGACCGGGTAGACGAAAAGAAACACCACACCAATTTTTGAGAAATGAGCGCGGAAGAAAGACGGCGCTTCAGCAGTCACCACAGGGCGGCTTGCTTTTGCGAATTTGCGGGCCTCAAGCGTGGGCTGCAGGAACGCGATAAAGGCAAAGCGACCAAAAGCCGCCAAAGCCACCAGGATTGCCAGCGCCCCCCAGCGCTGCTGCAACACCAGCTCGTTATTGATGTTCTGATCGGTCTTGAAACCAACGATCAGAATGAAAAGTCCCAAAGCCACAAGACCGGCAATGAACCCTTCACGAATGGCCCGGGCAAAAAGGGAATCCGGGCGTGAACCTGTTTGTACGGCCATGATTACACCTTTTCGACTTCAGGACGGCCAAGAATGCCGGACGGCATGAAGATGAGCACGATGGCAAGGATCGAGAACGCGGCAACATCCTTGTAATCGATCGAGAAATAAGCCGACCACAATGCTTCAATGAGACCGATGAGCAAGCCACCGACCACTGCACCCGGCAGCGAGCCAATCCCACCCAGAACAGCCGCGGTAAACGCCTTGACGCCAGGAATGAACCCGTCAGCAAAGGAAATAACGCCGTAGAAGGAGAGGTAAAGCGTACCGGCAACGGCCGCCAACATGGCACCCATCACGAAGGTCAGCGAAATAACGCGGTCGACATTGATGCCAAGAAGCGCGGCCATCTTGCGGTCCTGCTCACAGGCACGCTGCGCACGACCAAGCGATGTTCGATTGACGATATACCAGAATATCGTCAGCAGCACCGCCGTCACCACGATGACCACGATCTGCTTGAGCGAGATCGTCACGTTGGTTCCGAAGATATTGTAGGAGCCAGTCAGGAGCTGAGGCACCGGCTTGTTGCGCGGACCCTGCGTAACCTGAACGAAGTTCGACAATGCAATCGACATACCGATCGCTGTGATCAGCGGCGCGAGACGGAACGATCCACGCAGCGGCCGATAAGCAGCCCGCTCAATCGTCCAGCTCCAGAGCCCCGTCAGAAGCATTGCAACAACCATCATCAGCAGAAGCATGAGCGCAATTGGCAGCGCTCCGATGAATGTTGTGATGATTAGAAAAACAATCAGCGCCATAAAGGCGCCGAGCATAAAGACATCGCCATGTGCAAAGTTGATCATGCCGATAATGCCGTAGACCATCGTATAGCCGATGGCGATCAGGCCATAGATCGATCCGAGCGCGAGCCCGTTGATCACCTGCTGGAAGAAATATTCCATCGAGAAGCCACCCATTTAACTCTACCCGGTATTATTGCCGCATCATTATTTCGTGCGACTTCTGTTTATTCCCGGATAATTACACCTAACGGCTGTATAAAGGAATGCAAGCCCCTTTTGTCTCAGACAAAAGACTAATGACTTCATTCCTCCACAAACTAGTTATGTCCCCTAAAAAGGGCCCTGTATATATACTTTTCTCCTAATTCGGGCCCGTTATTCCATAATTTCCCCAACGCGTCACAGACAAAAAATAGGGAGCGTCTCCCTATTTTTGCCTACCGTACCCGTTTTACGCAACAGTGAATCCGTGTGCAAACGGATCACGGTCATCAATGAAGATCGTATTGTAGCCCGTCATACGTGCCCAACCGGCAATTGAAGGGATAATTCCGGTGCCGCCAGCGACCTCCACGGCGCGTTCAACACGGCCATGAAACAGCGAACCAATGATGGATTCATGTACGAAATCATCACCCGGTTTCAGCTTTCCTTTGGCCGCAAGCTGCGCCATACGGGCAGAAGTGCCGGTTCCACAAGGCGAACGGTCGATTGCCTTGTCGCCATAGAAAACGGCATTGCGCGCATGAGCTTCAGGATGTGTTGGCTCGCCGGTCCAGAGAATATGCGTCAGACGATTAATGTCTGGAAGGTCTGGATGCTGGAATTTATATTTCTCATTCAGGCGCTGACGAAGCACCGGACTCCAGGCAATTAGCTGCAGCGCGGAATAATCTTTCATGTCGCTGTAATTTTCTTGCGGCTCTACGATTGCGTAGAAGTTTCCGCCATATGCAACATCGACTTTAATTGGCCCGAGATCAGGGCATTCCACTTCCAATCCTTCGGCATAAAGGAAGGCTGGAACGTTGGTCAGCCGCACGCGGTCGACATATTGACCATTCTGCTCATATTCGATTGCCACCAGACCGGCAGGCGTATCGAGGTTGAGCTTTCCGGGTGTCTTTGGCGTTACAAGCCCTTGCTCGATAGCCATTGTCACAGTGCCGATTGTGCCATGACCGCACATTGGCAGACAGCCGGATGTTTCAATAAACAAAACAGCTACATCGCAATCCGGACGTGTCGGTGGATAAAGAATGGAGCCGGACATCATGTCATGACCACGCGGTTCGAACATAAGACCCGTGCGGATCCAGTCATACTCGCGCAAGAAATGTGCGCGCTTTTCCATCATGTTCGAACCTTCAAGGTTCGGGCCACCGCCAGCAACCAGACGCACTGGATTGCCGCAGGTATGTCCGTCGACGCAGAAAAATGAATGTCTTGCCATGATGGTCAGTTCCGAAAACGTTGTGGCTTGAAAGGTTCGATATCGACAGCCGGCGCAGAACCCATGATCAGGTCACAGATAATCCTGCCTGTCGCCGCTGATTGTGTGAGGCCAAGATGACCATGGCCGAAGCCGTAATAAATATTTCCGCCTGCAGAGGCACGACCGATAACTGGCATAGAGTCTGGCATAGACGGTCGATACCCCATCCATTGCCGCCCACCCTCAGTCTTCAATCCCGGCAGGAACATGGAGGCCTTTTTCAGCATTGCAGCTGAACGGGCATAATTGGGCGGCAACTGAAGGCCACCAAACTCCACCGCACCACCTACACGCAAGCCAGTCGCCATCGGCGTGATTACAAAACCATGGCCTGGGAAAGTCAGCTGGCGCTTAACATCAAAACTGCCAACCGGAAGCGTCGTGTTATAGCCACGCTCCGTATCGAGCGGCACTGCATCGCCAAATCCTTGCGCGAGATTCTTGGACCAGGCTCCGGCCATCAGCACCAGATGCGCAGCCCTTATCTCGGTGCCTTCCTCCAGATGAACCGTCGCACCGCCATGTTGGCTGGCGGCATGTTTCACTTTCGCATGAAGGAAACGTGCGCCTTTGCTTTCAGCATATGCCCAGATAGCCTGACCGAAGAGCTTCGGATCACTGACATTCTTCCAGCCCGGAACAAACGTGCCAGCCACAAAACGAGGATCAAGCCCCGGCTGCAGTTCCTTCAAGCGGGTTCCACGCACATGCTCATAAGCGATACCGGCCTTTGCCTTTGCATCCCAGCCGGGTTGCGACGCAGCAAGTTCGGCTTCACTTTCATAAAGCTCCAGATTGCCATCTTCCTGCAAACGGTCGAGTAAACCCGCTCTATCGATCAGCCCCAGCATCTCGCGTTGCGCAAGCTGCATCATATTGCCCTGGGCAACCGTGGTCTTCTCGAGAGCTTCCGCGCTGCTTGCACGCCAGAAGCGATAAAGCCAGGGGATCATCTTTGGAAAGTAAGAGGGGCGGATCGTGAAAGGCCCGAGCGGGTCCATAAGCCAGCCCGGAACCTTGCCCATAACACCTTTGGAGGCCATCGGCAGTATGTCGGAGAAGGCGAGTGCCGCCGCATTCCCTGAACTCGTTTCTTCGCAAATCCCGCTTCGATCAATCACAAGAACTTCGCGCCCTGATTCGGCAAGAAGTGCTGCCGTAGCCACGCCGACAATGCCGCCACCAATAATGACGATGTCGCGCTGCCTACTGGGATCAAATTTCATTTATGCGCGGCTCCCGACCGGTCTTGTATATTCGCCTTAGCTTATAAGGCTGACGTAAGTTCACGCCAGCTGCACCGGTTTTGTCCATCCATTTTTTGGAATGACACCATGCAAAAAGCCCGTTATCGATGATATTCGCACAACGCCTGCATTGTTATTATTTTTTAACGGCGCACCGCCCATCATTGATATATCAGAGATATATCTGTAGGGTCAAAAGATGTCAATCGCATACTATGAGGCTTCAATCTGCATGGAACATGCAAGGGTCGACGAGAAAGTTGCAAAAGGCAGCGCAGCGCTGACAGATAGCTGGGGCAGTGAAAGCCTTGCCGAGCAAGCTTATCGTTTGCTGGAGCGCTCGATCGTAACGCTTGAACTGGAACCTGGCTCCATCGTCAATGAGCGAACATTGATTGAACTGACAGGAATGGGCCGCACGCCAATCCGCGAAGCCATACAACGGCTCGCCTGGGAAGGGCTTGTCGAAGTCCGCCCGCGTTCCGGCATCGCCATCACGCAGATCGATCCCAAGGATTTCTCAAAAGTGCTCGATGCCCGGGAAGGTGTCGAGCGTGTTTTGGCGCGTGATGCCGCACGCTTCGGCACTCCGCGCGACTACGAACGCTTACAAGCGGCAGCCGACGCAATGCGCGAGGCTATTCCGTCGGAAGATGTTTCGCTGTTTTTAGATGCGGATAAGGCCTTCGACATCGTGCTCGGCTCAGCTGCCAGTAATCCCTATGCCACACGTCTTGCGGCACCGCTGCAGACCCACAGCCGTCGATTCTGGTTCAGACTACGCCCATCAACCGGCATCACCGGTTCTGCCAATGCCCATGCTACGCTGATCGAAGCAATCATTTCCCGCGAACCAGACCGGGCGAGCGACACAGCTAGCGAGCTGATGTCCTATCTGCGAACGCTGGCACCATAAGCCTATAGTTCTCAGGCAGCGCCCAAGGCGTTTCGCGCATGGGCCACTGCGTCCATGTCCACTGTTGTGGTTGATCTTGTATCGAAAATAAGACCATCATCCGTACCGATATCATTTACGGCTCTCGCATAAAAATGCCGGGAGCCGTGACTCATATCGAGTGTCTGAACTGAAGCGATAGAAAGAATGGCCAAAAGGCCCAAAACTGCCTGCGACGAATAACGCATCTCCAACGCTCCGCCTTGAAATTTGACGGATGAAATTAAGCGCTAGCTGATGTTCGAAAGATGGCAAAGTTCAGCTGTAGAGGTGGCAGTGATTCACAAAACTGAGAGCGACAACTGCGTTAATGCGCTTTGTTCATCGAGTCGGACATTTTGCGCATAACTTTTAGAGCCACAGTTAGCTCTTCGTCGCTAACACCTTCAAGCAGATCAGCACGCACATCGCCAGCAAGCTTCACCACCTGCTCTGCCAGAGACTTGCCTTCTTCAGTCATCACAATACGTTTGGCACGACGATCGCCTTCGACCGCCTGACGTTCGACAAAAGACTGACGTTCCAGACCGTCGATCAGGCGAACCATGGTCGCGTTCTCGATCTCGAGCACTTCCGCTAGTTCTTTCTGATAAAGGCCTTCCTGCTCAATCAATGTGAGAAGGGTGCGCGCACGCGCCAGCGTCAGGCCGCGTTCTTTAACCCGAGCATCAAATAGTGTCCGCAGTCTACGATTGACCTTCGCCATGGCATCGATCATTTCCGCGCTGAGATCTGCTCTGCTCATAATGAAAGCCTTATATTAGTGACCTAACAATTAACTAATGAGATAAATGGCCAGCACACGGTTTTCAAGCGATCATACCAAACTCACGCAAGCGTGATGGTATAAGCACGGTCAGTCGCCCAGTTGACCGATAATTTCCCGCTCACAGTAGAGTTCAAAAAAGAAAAGCGGGCCGAAGCCCGCTTTCTTATACATTCGCTTGGGGTAGCCGAAGCCTAACCTTTTCAGGCCGGAAGGACCGTACCCTGCAGCGTCATCAGCTGATGCAGGAAAATCTCTGCCTTCGTGCGATGTTCGTTCGTCGAAGCATCTTCGAGATGCTTGCGAGCAATTTCGATGCGCTTCTGAATATCAGCGGGATCGACGTCATCAACATGCGTGGCGGATTCCGCGAGAATGGTGCAGCCCTGCGGGGTAATGTCGGCAAAGCCGCCAAAAACCACATAGGCGTCAGACTTGCCGTCGCCCAGCTTCACCGAAACGACACCCGGCATGATCGTCGTCATCAGCGGCGAATGACCTGCGAGAGCCGTCAGGTAGCCTTCACTGCCCGGAATGACGACTTCCGTCACCTGTGCGGAAAGCAGGAGGCGTTCTGGCGACACGAGTTCGAATTGGAAAGCTTGAGCCATGGTTCTCACTTAAATTTCTAGAGCTTGATCCCGAATGCAAACCGGCTTTCGGAAAAGATCATACTCAAACAAATGAACAGGCATTTTCGGCGGGCTTGAGAGCCCGCCGAAAACTCAATTCATTAAGCGGCTTCAGCAGCCAGCTTCTTCGCCTTTTCGATCGCTTCTTCAATCGAGCCAACCATGTAGAAGGCTGGTTCTGGAAGATGATCGTATTCACCTGCGCAAAGACCCTTGAAGCCCTTGATGGTGTCGGCGAGGTCAACCAGCTTGCCTGGCGAACCGGTGAACACTTCAGCAACGAAGAACGGCTGCGACAGGAAGCGTTCGATCTTACGAGCGCGCGCAACGGTCAGCTTATCTTCTTCCGACAGTTCGTCCATGCCGAGGATGGCGATGATGTCCTGAAGCGACTTATAGCGCTGCAGGATCGACTGAACCTGACGGGCAACATTGTAGTGTTCTTCACCCACGATCATTGGATCGAGCATACGCGAAGTGGATTCCAGAGGATCCACAGCAGGGTAAATACCCTTTTCAGCGATCGAACGGTTCAGCGTGGTGGTCGCGTCCAAGTGAGCGAACGACGTTGCCGGTGCAGGGTCGGTCAAATCGTCGGCAGGAACGTAAATTGCCTGAACCGAAGTAATCGAACCCTTGGTCGTCGTGGTGATGCGTTCCTGCATCGCGCCCATGTCGGTTGCCAGCGTTGGCTGATAACCCACAGCGGAAGGAATACGGCCCAGAAGTGCCGAAAGTTCCGAACCAGCCTGCGTGAAGCGGAAGATGTTGTCCACGAAGAACAGAACGTCCTGGCCCTTGTCACGGAAGTTTTCAGCAACCGTCAGACCCGACAGAGCAACGCGAGCGCGCGCACCCGGAGGCTCGTTCATCTGACCGTAAACAAGTGCGGCCTTCGAGCCTTCACCGCCACCGAGCTTGTTAACGCCCGATTCGATCATTTCGTGGTAAAGGTCGTTACCTTCACGGGTACGTTCACCAACGCCTGCGAATACGGAGTAACCACCGTGCGCCTTAGCAACGTTGTTGATCAGTTCCATGATGAGAACGGTCTTGCCAACGCCTGCACCGCCGAACAGACCAATCTTACCACCCTTTGCGTAAGGAGCGAGAAGGTCAACAACCTTGATGCCCGTTACGAGGATTTCAGCTTCGGTCGACTGTTCGATGTACTCAGGAGCTTCCTGGTGAATCGCGCGACGTGCAGTGGTCTTGATCGGACCTGCTTCGTCAACTGGCTCACCAATAACGTTCATGATACGGCCAAGCGTTTCTTCGCCAACCGGAACCATGATCGGGTTGCCCGTGTCGCGTACTTCGTGACCACGGACGAGACCTTCGGTCGAGTCCATAGCAATCGTGCGAACGGTGTTTTCGCCCAGGTGCTGTGCAACTTCAAGAACCAGACGGTTGCCGAGGTTGTCGGTTTCCAGAGCGTTGAGGATCAGCGGGAGCTGACCGTCTTCGAACTGTACGTCGACAACAGCGCCGATGACCTGAGTGATCTTGCCTACTGCACCGGTCGTTGCTGCCTTAGGAGCTGCGTCAGCCTTAGCGGCGGCCGCCTTAGCTGGAGCAGTCTTGGCTGGAGCCTTCTTGGCTGGAGCCTTGGCCGCAGCTGGCTTCGCTTCGGCCGCGGCGGTAGTTTTCGGGGTCGCTGCTTTTGCCATCGATCCTTTTACCTTCCGATTAGAGCGCTTCCGCGCCCGAAATGATTTCGATCAGTTCCTTGGTGATCTGAGCCTGACGCTGACGGTTATACGTGATCGACAACTTGTTGATCATGTCACCGGCGTTACGCGTCGCATTGTCCATTGCGCTCATCTTCGCGCCCATTTCGCCCGCCACATTTTCCAGCAGAGCGCGGAAAATCTGGACCGAAATATTGCGCGGGATCAGCGTGCTCAGGATCGCCGCAGGATCAGGTTCGTACTCATAAATCGCATCGCCTGCAGTATCCGCCTGCTCAGCATTTCCAGCCGAAGCCGGAATGATCTGCTGTGCGGTCGGAATCTGCGCGATCACCGACTTGAACTCGGAATAGAACAGTGTGCAGACATCAAAAGCGCCCTGTTCAAACAGCTCAATGATCTTGTGGCCGATCTGGTCGGCATGCACAAAAGCAAGCTGTTTGACTTCACGCAGATTGACATGGTCAATGATCAACGAAGCAAATTCACGACGCAGAATGTCTGCACCTTTTTTACCGATCGTCAGAATCTTGACTGTCTTGCCTTCAGCGAGGAGCTTGCGGGCATGATCACGCGCATAACGCGCAATCTGCGAGTTGAAACCGCCGCAAAGGCCACGTTCTGCAGTAGCGACGACGAGCAGATGCACGTCGTCCTTACCTGTACCAGCCATCAAAGCCGGTGCATCTTCACCGCTCACGTTCTGCGCGATGTTAGCGAGAACGGCGCCCATGCGCTGCGAATAAGGCCGTGCAGCCTCCGCAGCTTCCTGGGCACGGCGCAGCTTCGCCGCGGCGACCATCTGCATCGCCTTGGTGATTTTCTGCGTCGCCTTGACCGAGGCGATACGGTTTCTCAGATCCTTTAGTGAAGGCATCCGTTCATCCCGTCACAAAGTTCAAGCAAAAGACTTGGCGAACGCGTCGACCGCTGCCTTGAGCTTTGCTTTGATGTTGTCGGTGAGTGCCTTTTCGTCGCGGATCGCGTCGAGAACATCCTTGTGCTCGGTGCGCAGCGAAGAAAGAAGACCTGCTTCGAACTTGCCAACCTGGTTGACGGCGATCTTATCGAGATAGCCATTCACGCCAGCGTAAATCACGGCAACCTGTTCTTCCGTCTTAAGCGGCGAGAACTGTGGCTGCTTGAGAAGTTCGGTCAGACGTGCACCGCGGTTAAGCAGACGCTGAGTCGAAGCATCAAGATCCGAACCGAACTGAGCAAATGCTGCCATTTCACGATACTGGGCGAGTTCACCCTTAATCGAACCGGCAACCTGCTTCATGGCCTTGATCTGAGCGGACGAACCAACGCGGGAAACCGACAGGCCGACGTTAACAGCCGGACGGATACCCTGATAGAACAGGTTGGTTTCGAGGAAGATCTGGCCGTCGGTGATCGAGATCACGTTGGTCGGAATAAACGCGGAAACGTCGTTGCCCTGCGTTTCGATGACTGGCAGAGCCGTCAGCGAACCAGCGCCGTTTTCGTCGTTAAGCTTTGCAGCGCGCTCAAGAAGACGTGAGTGCAGATAGAATACGTCGCCTGGGTAAGCTTCACGGCCCGGAGGACGACGAAGCAGAAGCGACATCTGACGATAAGCAACAGCCTGCTTGGAAAGATCGTCATAGCCGATCAGAGCGTGCTGGCCATTGTCACGGAAATATTCGCCGATAGCGCAGCCTGCAAATGGTGCAAGATACTGCATCGGAGCCGGATCGGAAGCGGTAGCCGCGATCACGACGGAATATTCGAGAGCGCCGCGTTCTTCGAGAACCTTAACGAACTGAGCAACAGTCGAGCGCTTCTGGCCGATAGCAACGTAAACGCAATAAAGCTTTTCGCTGTCTGGGCCGTTGTCGTGGATTGGCTTCTGGTTAAGGAAAGTATCGAGAATGATAGCGGTCTTGCCGGTCTGACGGTCACCGATGACCAGCTCGCGCTGACCACGACCAACAGGGATCAGAGCGTCAACAGCCTTGAGGCCGGTCGACATTGGCTCATGAACCGACTTACGCGGAATGATGCCCGGTGCCTTGACGTCGACGCGGCGACGCTCAGTAGCAACGATTGGGCCCTTGCCGTCGATTGGATTGCCGAGAGCATCGACAACGCGGCCGAGCAGGCCTGGACCGACTGGAACGTCAACGATCGCGCCGGTACGCTTGACGACGTCGCCTTCCTTGATGTCACGGTCGGCACCGAAAATAACCACACCGACATTGTCGGTTTCAAGGTTAAGCGCCATGCCGCGAATACCACCAGGGAATTCGACCATTTCGCCAGCCTGAACATTGTCCAGACCGTAAACGCGGGCGATACCGTCGCCGACGGACAGAACCTGACCGACTTCGGAGACCTCAGCCTCCTTGCCGAAGTTCTTGATTTGCTCTTTCAGGATAGCGGAAATTTCCGCGGCGCGGATGTCCATCAGCCGACCTCTTTCAGTGCAAGCTTGAGAGAAGAAAGTTTAGTGCGAAGGGACGTGTCGATCTGACGCGAACCCATTTTGACGACAAGCCCGCCGAGGATCGAAGGATCTACGGTGACATTGATCGTCACGTCCTTGCCGGCCACGCTTTTCAGCGTTGCCTTCAATTCGTTCTGCTGAGCGCTCGTCAGCTCATGCGCAGAAATAACATCTGCGGAAACTTCGCCGCGATGTTCAGCTGCAATCTCACGGAAAGCGGCGATGATGCCCGGCAGCGCAAACAGGCGACGATTAGACGCCACGACGCGCAGGAAATTGCCGACCAGACCTTTGATGCCAGCCTTGTCAGCAATCGCGCCAATGGCGTGAAGCTGGTCTTCAGCATTGAAGACCGGGCTGGAAATCAGACGCTTCAGGTCTTCGCTTCCGCTCAGAAGCGCCTCGAAACGGCCAAGATCTTTTTCCACAGCAGCAACGGATTTTGCATCGAGCGCGAGCTCAAACAACGATCCGGCGTAACGCTGTGCGACACCTGAAATGAGCGAAGACGTTTCTGCCACGAACAACCTGCTCTCTACGTTGAAACCATCTTTTTGGGAGTTCAGCAGGACCAAAAGGCCCAAGCAGATGATTTTATTGAATGTTTCCGGGGAACCCCTGACGCGCGAGCGCGACAACACCGAAATGTGATTGCCGTCTAGCATAGACGAACCGGACTCGCAACACGCGAATCCCGCACTTTTGTGTAAGTTTTGCCGCAATTTTAGGTTAGAAAACTACTAACCAAGCCCACTAATGAAGCAGGATGCTTTTTAGCACGGCAACTTGGCCTCGACTCTCGCCTCCGCCCTGCCCTTACCTGGCTTCTCAGCTGACGAAACCAAAAGCGTAAAGCAAAGGTCCGGCGGCAAGCAAAAATTCGATGACCGCAGCAACAATGTTGTAAAAAGTTGCGCTTTTATCCGACATCATTGAAATGAAGCGGCCGAAGAGCGCAAATCCCCATAGGGCACCCAGCACAACCCAGAGAAAAGGTTGTGCGAAGATGAGACAACCGAGCCCGACCCCAAGATAAGGACCGGCCAGAACAGCGCGGATGGAGCTATAAGCTTCCGGACGCGCGTTGATTGGTTGAAGACGCAGCAGCTTCATGGTGATGCCCGGCGCAAAAAGCATGATCAGTCCCGCTAGTGCCGTTACGACCGCAGCACTCCAGGCAAGCCACTCGCCGCTGGTCATGGGGAGATAAAATTCCATTGCGTTTCACCTCTTGGTTTCAAGCGCTATAGCGAAAAACCCGACGCGTTTCCATAGCTTTGGACGCTACAGGAAGCTCTGCGGATCAATATCCACCTGCACCCGGATAGAGCCGCGCTCTTTGGGTGCAGCTGCAAGAAGCGCACGGATAAACCCTTGAATATCCGCTCTTTTCGTTCCGTGAACCAGGATGCGGAACCGATGTCTGCCACGCACCAGTGCAAGCGGCGCTTCAGCTGGACCAAGCACCGAAACCTCGGAAGAATGAGGTGCTGCACGCCTTAACGCGCGCGCATGATTTTCAGCATCAGGCCGGTTGTCAGCGGATATAATCAGCGCGGCAAGTCGTCCGAATGGCGGCAGGGCACTTCGTTCGCGCTCTTCGATTTCCCGCGCATAAAACGCTTCCGAATCACCGCTGACGATAGCTCGCATCACCGGATGGTCAGGCTGATAGGTCTGAAGCAGACCAAGGCTCTTGCGGCCTGTTCGGCCTGCGCGGCCTGTCACCTGATTGAGCAGCTGGAAAGTGCGTTCGGCTGCACGCGGATCGCCATTGGCAAGCCCGAGATCGGCATCCACAACGCCCACCAGCGTCATGTTTGGGAAGTTATGCCCCTTGGCCACGAGCTGCGTGCCTATGACAATATCCGCCTCGCCCTTGGCAATGGCATCCAGTTCAAGCCGAAGGCGCTTAACGCCGCCCGCCATATCCGACGAAAGAACAATGATTCGCGCGTCCGGGAAGGTTGCAGCCACTTCCTCGGCAATGCGTTCAACACCCGGTCCACAAGCAACCAGATGGTCAAGCGTACCGCATTCCGGGCAAGCTTCCGGCACTGGTTCATGATAGCCGCACTGATGGCACATCAACTGCCCACGAAAACGGTGCTCAACCAGCCAGCTTGAACATTGCGGACACTGAAAACGATGACCACAAACACGGCAAAGCGTGAGCGGCGCGTAGCCCCGCCTGTTGAGAAACAGCAGCGCCTGTTCGCCGCGCTCGACAGTCTTACCCACAGCCTCGGTCAGGGCTGGCGACAAAAACCGTCCCGGCGGAGGCGGAGAGCGCCGCATATCAATAGTCTTCAGTGTCGGAAGTGCCGCTTCTGCATAGCGACCATAAAGCTTGATTCGCTTGTAGCGCCCCTGATCGGCATTCACCTGACTTTCGATAGAAGGCGTTGCCGATGCCAATATCACTGGAAAACCGCCAATATGGCCACGCACGACCGCCATATCGCGCGCATTATAGAAGACGCGGTCTTCCTGTTTGTAAGCCGGATCATGTTCTTCATCGACCACGATCAGGCCAAGCTCCTTGAACGGCAAAAACAATGCCGAACGAGCACCGGCGACCACACGCACGGTGCCCTCCGCAATCTGCCGCCAGACGCGCTCGCGTGTGCGCGGCGCAAGATCGGAGTGCCATTCGGCAGGCTTTGCCCCGAAGCGATCATGGAAGCGGTCGAGAAACTGTTGTGTCAGCGCGATTTCCGGCAAAAGAATCAGCACCTGCTTGCCCATCTCGAGCGCCTTGGCGACGGCCTCAAAATAGACTTCTGTCTTGCCTGAGCCGGTCACGCCATCAAGCAGCGAAACTGAGAAAGCGTCTTCCTCAACCGATTCGGCCAGCATTTCGGCAGCAGCTTGCTGATCCTCTGACAGAGTGGCCCGCGAATAATCCGTATCCGGCGTGGCAACAACAGCAGGCGGCGGAAGCATCACTTCCTCAAACACGCCCTGCGTTTTCAGACCATCCACAACTGTCAGCGAAACACCAGCGGCATGGGCCAGCCCTGAGCGGGTCCATGCCAAACCGTCGCGTGCCAGTTCCATCACCCGGGCGCGGGCATCCGTCATGCGCTCCGGCTCGTGACCATTGTAACGAAGCCCCGGTACTTTCGGCTCAGGATCGAAGGCTGCGGGCGCGCGAAGCACCATGCGCGCCACCATTCCAGGCGGTGAAAGCGTATAATCGGCGGCCCAGCGCATGAAACGCAGCATCTGAGCATCCACAGGCGGGCAATCGAAAACTTCAGAAATTGCACGCAGCTTCTTGGCGTCAACAGCATCGGTCGCGCCATCACAAACGATTCCCGCAACCTCGCGCGGTCCCAACGGCACGCGCACGATTGAACCGGGCTGGACATGCATTCCCTCCGGCACCATATAAGAATAAGGCCGCTCCGCGGGCATGGGTACAAGCACCGGCACCACACTCGGAGTGGGTTCCGCGAAAAGGCTCAAAATATCGTGCGAATCTTTCGACATGATTGCGTGACCTTGGCGTGGCTTTGCGCTAAAGAAAAGCCACCTTCCGGGAATTAAATGGATTTAGTTTCCCACAACACCCCGCGCTCATTATGGAGGAACGCTGTTATGAAGTTTTTCGTCGACACTGCGGACGTCAAGGAAATCCGCGAACTCAACGACCTCGGACTGGTCGATGGCGTGACCACCAACCCGTCGCTGATCCTCAAGTCTGGCCGCGATATTCTCGAAGTAACAAAAGAAATCTGCTCCTTCGTCAAGGGCCCGGTTTCGGCTGAAGTTGCTGGAACAGAATACGAGCAGATCATGAAGGAAGCTGCCGTCATTGCCAAGATCGCAGATAATATCTGCATCAAGCTGCCACTGACGCTCGATGGCCTCAAGGCTTGTAAGGCACTGACCTCCGATGGTCACAAGACCAACGTGACGCTCTGCTTCTCGGCCAATCAGGCTCTGCTCGCAGCAAAAGCAGGCGCGACCTTCGTATCGCCGTTCATCGGCCGCATCGATGACATGGGCGTCAACGGCATGGAACTGATTGCTGAAATCCGTACCATTTTCGACAACTACGATTTCCGCACTGAAATCCTCGCCGCTTCGGTTCGTACCGTAAACCACGTCAAGGAAGCAGCTCTCATCGGCGCCGACGTCGTTACCGCACCTCCGGCAACACTCAAGGCACTCGTCAAGCATCCGCTGACCGACAAGGGCCTCGAAACCTTCCTCGCCGACTGGGCGAAGACCGGCCAGAAAATTGCTTAATCAGTCTGCTGATTAGAATGTAAAACGGCGGATCATTGATCCGCCGTTTTTGTTTATTCAAGCTCAGTTTCGCCGTCATGCTTGGCAACATGGATCGGCCTGCTGCCGCAATATTCCGTAATGGCTTCCGCGAGCCGGGCCGAATGCGTGACCACCCATATCTGACTGCGCTCGGAAGCTCGCGCGATCATCTTCGCAAGCGATGGAATCATGTCAGGATGCAGGCTGGCCTCCGGCTCGTTCAGAGCAATCAAAGGCGGCAGCCGATAGGACAGAAGTGCGCCTGCAAGCGCGAGCAGACGTATCTGCCCGTCAGATAGCTCGCCCGGCCGAAATACGCGTGGCGGAAAGGCCGGAAAATTAAGGCCAAATGTTGCGGTTTCTTCCGGATACGGAATGACCAGCTTTGCACCTTCCAGCGCATCGGCAATCAGATGATCAAGATCGACCGTATCCTGACGGATATGGGCAAGCGTTGCAAAGACCGAAGCCAGATTGCTGCCGTCCTCATCGAGCATCGCAGCGGTTGCGGCAATTGATGGCTGACGCACCGGTGCATCGCGGTCGCTTCTGAAGCCATGATAGAAGCGCCAGCCGCGCATTTGCGCTGCGAGATCACCGATCTCCGGATAATGCCCTGACTGTCCCAAGACGGAGAGACCGCTCTCCGATGTTAAAAGGCGGCTCGGGTGCTCGGTTCGCCGCCCCTCCCCGTCACGCGCAAAAACTGCTGGCCCCTTTCGGTCCATCAGGTCGACCGGACGTCGCCCGGTGTCAAGATTGAGCTGCTCTTCCTTGATCTGCGGCTCAAACGGAAAAGCACCCGATACCGGCGGCGGAAGGCCTGCCTCAACCCGGTAAGACAGGCGCGAAGCGAGGCGTTCATCTTCAAACTCAGCCTCAAGGATGATTCGCGCCGGTTCATGTTTGCGTCGGGTGCCGCTCCACATGGCCGATTGCATACCGCCTTCGCGCACGATCTCGGTTGAGAATGTGCCTTCTGTAGCAGCTTTCACGAGCTGCAGGGCGCGATAGAGATTGGATTTTCCAGCGCCGTTTTCACCGACAAAGACCGTGACCTGCCCCAGATCAAACCGGACAGACCGAAGCGAGCGATAGCCTTTTGCCGAAAATGAAACGAGCCGCATGATTTCCTCAGCCTAGAGTGCATCCCGAAAAGTGCGAAGCGGTTTTCGGAACAAGATGCGCGCAAAAACGAAGAGATAGAGCATTTCCAATGATTCAATAAAAACCGGAAATGCTCTAGATAAACGAAAGGCGGCACAAGATGCGCCGCCTTTTCAAACTCAATCAAGCTGACGCGCTCAGAGCTTCGACATCTGCATTGCAAGTGCGAGATAGATCTGCTCGGCCAGTTCTTCGGCTGCACGCTTGGTCGCATCACGCTGCGCACGCAGGTTGGCGAATTCCTGACGCGGACGGTCGAAAGATGCGCCAGCGGTACGTGTGCCGGACACAAGAGGCTTGCCATCCTTGTCACGCAATACGTAGCTCGACGTAGCCTTCACGATACCAGCGGATGGACGGCCGGTACGGTCGGTCTGATCGCCGATATCGACACTCACGGCATTCAGCGTATTTGCGCTGAGACCAAGGCTGAGACGATAGCTCGGAGTCGCAGGTTCGCCAGCACCACCTCCCAAAAGGAAGATCAGGCGATTACGAACCTGTTGCTGGAACACATTGCCTGCCGGGTCGATGGCAATCGACGCAAGCTTGCTGCGCATATCGGGTGCAACACTGCCACCGATCGTGCCACCGGCACCACCTGACGAATAAAGCGGATGCACTGTACAGCCTGCAATCAGAACCGCTGCTCCAAGAGCAGCGATTGCGACACGAAAGGCCTTAAATGCTGAAATAAAGCGATCAGGCAACGACATTGACGATCCTTTGCGGAACCACGATGATCTTCTTCGGCGAGCCCCCTTCGAGCGCGGCCTTGACGAAGTCAAGTTCGAGCACCGCCTGCTGGATTGTAGCTTGATCAGCGTCGCGCGCGATTGTCAAATCCCCACGCTTCTTACCGTTGATCTGAACCGGCAGAACGATCTCGTTTTCCACGATCAGAGCCGCATCGAACTTCGGCCATGCTGCGCGGGCGACCAGTGTTTCCCGACCGGCAATCTTGCCACCCAGTTCAATTGCACATTGTTCAGCCAGATGGGGCATCATTGGTGCAAGCATCATAACCAGCATTTCGGTCGCTTCACGCAATGCAGCTTTCAGCTCGTCGTCAGCCTTATCGGCTGCAACCTGCTGCAGTGGCGCTGCAAGCGTGTTGACCAGCTCGTAAAGGCGGGCAACAGCTCGGTTGAAGGCGAGCTTTTCGATGTCGTCACCAACAGCCTGAACAGTCTTATGCGCAGCCTTTGATACGGTGAGCGCATCGCCCTGCGTGCCAGCCTTTGGCGCTATATCCTTCAAGCCAGCAGCGGCTTCCGAAACCAGACGCCAGACGCGCTGTACGAAACGATGCGCGCCTTCGGCACCGGCTTCCGTCCAGATGACGTCGCGTTCCGGCGGGCTGTCTGACAGCATGAACCAGCGCGCAGTATCGGCGCCGTAAGACGAGATAATGTCGTCAGGATCGACCACATTCTTCTTCGACTTCGACATTTTTTCAATCGAACCGATTTCGACCGGCGCTCCGCCTTCGATGAGCGTTGCGACGCGCTTGCCGTCAACGTCTTCGATGCGGATATCGGCAGGCGCAACCCACTGACCATCGGCCTTATAGGTTTCATGCACCACCATGCCCTGCGTAAACAGGCCCTTGAATGGCTCATCGATACCGACATGACCTGCCACTTTCATGGCGCGGGTAAAGAAGCGCGAATAGAGCAGATGCAGGATCGCGTGCTCAACACCACCGATATACTGATCGACAGGCAACCAGCGATCGGCAATCGCACGATCTGTCGGCTCGTTTTCCCACGGCGCGGTGAAGCGCGTGTAATACCAGGACGAATCGACGAACGTATCCATCGTGTCCGTTTCGCGACGAGCTTCGCCACCGCATTTCGGGCACTTCACATGACGCCAAGTCGCATGACGGTCGAGCGGATTGCCCGGGCGGTCAAACTCGACATCATCTGGCAGCTTGACTGGAAGATCGGCACGCGGCACCGGATTGACGCCACAGCTTTCGCAATGGATCATCGGGATCGGGCAGCCCCAGTAACGCTGACGCGAAATACCCCAGTCGCGCAGACGAAACTGAACTTTGCGTTCAGCCTGCGGGCGGCCATAGAGCTCGGTCTTTTCCAGACGCTCCGCCACTTCGGCAAAAGCTGCTTCAGGCGTCATGCCGTCGAGGAAGCGCGAATTGATCATCACCCCATCGTCGGTATAGGCCGTTTCGCCAACGGTGAAGCTCGCAGCGTCCTCGCCCTTTGGCAGAACAACCGGCGTCACTTTCAGCAAATATTTATTGGCAAAATCCAGATCGCGCTGATCATGTGCAGGGCAGCCGAAGACAGCGCCCGTGCCATATTCCATCAACACGAAATTGGCGACATAGAGCGGCAGTTCCCAATTCTCATCGAACGGGTGCTTGACCTTGATACCGGTGTCAAAGCCCTTCTTTTCAGCCTTTTCTAGCGCTTCAAGTGACGTACCGTGCTGATGGCATTCATCAATGAAACCAGTCAGCTCAGGATTGTTTTCTGCAAGAGTCTTCGCCACTGGATGATCCGGAGAGATCGCGACAAAAGACGCGCCGAACAGTGTGTCCGGACGGGTCGTATAAACCTTTATATCAGGAATGTCTCTCAGCTTTAATTCAATCTGCTTAAACAAAGTAGAGAATGCAAAACGAATTTCTAGGCCTTCCGACTTGCCGATCCAGTTCTTCTGCATGACGCGGACTTTTTCCGGCCACTGGTCAAGCGTGTCGAGACCAGCCAGCAGATCTTCGCTGAAATCGGTGATTTTGAAGAACCACTGTGTCAGCTCGCGCTGTTCGACCAGCGCACCAGAGCGCCAGCCGCGACCATCCACCACCTGCTCATTGGCAAGCACCGTGTTGTCGACCGGGTCCCAGTTGACCTTGGACGTCTTGCGCGTCACCAGACCTTTTTCAAACAGATCGATGAACAGCATCTGCTGACGATGGTAATATTCGACATCGCAGGTCGCAAACTCGCGCGACCAGTCAAGCGACAGGCCCATGGATTTCAGCTGACGCTTCATCGTGTCGATGTTCTGGTAGGTCCATTCCTTCGGATGCACCTTGTTCTGCATCGCCGCGTTTTCCGCAGGCATACCGAACGCATCCCAGCCCATCGGATGAAGCACGTTGAAACCCTTGGCGCGCTTGTAACGGGCAACAACGTCACCCATCGCATAGTTGCGCACATGGCCCATGTGAATGCGCCCTGATGGATAAGGGAACATTTCTAGGACGTAGTACTTCTCGCGGGGATCGCTGTTGTCGGTTTCGAAAGTCTGGTTTTCTTCCCAGATTTTCTGCCAATGAGCTTCCGCCACACGCGGATTATAACGTTCGGATGCCATGAGCGTATTTACTCGTACGAAGGTGATGCAATAAGGAGAGTCGATATTTAATGGCGACCTTCACCACGTATTGGCGAGAGCGTCAACCTTTTGCGGACTTAAAAGCCTGAAAGCGAGAATTCCATGTCAGATATTGGGTCAGATATTGGTGCGAACCTGAACACGGTCAAGACCGCGATTGCCAATGCAGAAAAAGAAGCGCTGCGCAAAAAGGGCTCCGTAACACTGGTGGCGGTTTCAAAAACCTTCGAAGCCGATGAAATTCGCCCGGCACTTGATCTCAGCCAGCGGGTCTTTGGTGAAAACCGTGTTCAGGAAGCTCAAGCCAAGTGGCCCGGCTTACGTGAAGCCTATTCGGGCATCGAGCTGCATCTGATCGGACCGCTGCAATCCAACAAGGCAGCAGACGCCGTGGCCCTCTTCGACGTCATCGAAACCGTCGACCGCGAAAAGATCGCCGCCGCCTTAGCCGCCGAGATCAAAAAGCAGGGCAAAAGCCCGAAGCTCTATGTGCAGGTCAATACAGGCCTTGAAGAACAAAAGGCTGGCATCCCGCCAAAAGAAGCAGTCAGCTTTGTCGAACGCTGCCGCACCGAACATGGCCTCTCAATCGAAGGCCTGATGTGCATCCCGCCTGCAGATGAAAATCCGGGGCCGCATTTTGCACTGCTTGAAAAGCTTGCCCGCGCCGCAGGCGTTGAAAAGCTCTCCATGGGCATGTCGGGTGATTATGAAACCGCTATCGGTTTCGGCGCAACTTCAGTGCGCGTGGGATCGGCTATTTTCGGCAGCAGAAGCTATTCGCCTTCTGCTTGACGCCGTGGAGGCTGCCGGTGCGCACGCACCTTCTCAATAAGTTTGGTGTAAATCCAGGCCAGAATGATTGCGACCACGCATCCGAGCGCTATCTCGATGAGCCGCGATAGTGCGAGCAGAAGCTCTTCATTGCGCGTTTGAGCAAAGCGTCCCGCATCCATCACAATCACCACGGTTGCGGGCGCCAGACGCCAATTGACCGGATAACGGTCGATCATCAGGATCACAAAGACGGTTAATGCTGCTCCAAACAGACTGGCAACCGGCGAATATCCCACGAGCCAGATCGTGATCATACCGATCATGCATCCCACTGCCGTATTGATGGCGCGTGCTTGCGAAAGCGCAAGCGTGGTGCGGACATCGGGATCGGAAATGACGAGAACGGTAATCACCGCCCATATCGGATGCTCAATCCCCGCCCATTGCAATCCAAACCAGCAGATCAGACAGCCAAGCAATGTCTTGGAGGCGTAGAGCAGCGCTTTTTCCGGGTGAGAAAGATGCACAAACGCCATTTGATGAGCCTTAATCCTCGCTGAAATCAGACCATGATGCCGATCATAGAGGAGCTTCGGTCAATGCAAAAGCATCTCTCCCTGCAAATGTTTCCAGTCAGACGGACCAAGCAGCTTGCAGTGAACATAGACCACTGAATGCAGCGGACCGTCGATCTTCTCCTTCCAGAACTCGATGAAGTGGTGCAGCACGGGGAAATCTGGCGCGATATCATAATCCTGCCAGACAAAGAGCTGCAGCAGATGCGGATGATCAGGCATGTGGTAGAAAAGCTTTGCCGTTGTCAGACCGTAACCGGCAAGCTGGAGCTCAAAAGCCGACTTCGCACCGAGGGCTGGCTTTGAATTAAAAGCGGATGTCGTCATAGCGATTTCCCCTTTTTATAGCGAGCCTATTGTGAACACTGAGAGGCTCCGACAATAATTATACTCGTCAAAAATAGTTTTTAAATAGTAAAAACAATATGTTAGCACCATATCGAGATGAGTGCTGCCACGTTGATCATATTTTTGTGCTGCGTCACTCTGGACCATAGTCGATCCCAATGTCTAATTTACGTTTAGCCAGACGGAATGTAGATGAGTCTGGCGATAGCTTCGCCCCGATGCGAGCTATCGATTACGGCGGGAGGATCGCCGTACAGCAAGGAGGATGACATGTCGGAAAAGCTTTACCCTGTTCTGCCGGGGGCAAAGAAGAACACGCTCATAGACAACGAGAAGTATCTCGAATGGTACAATGAGAGCGTGACCGACCCGGATGGATTCTGGGCCAAGCATGGCCGTCGCATCGACTGGTTCAAGCCGTTCACCAAGGTCAAGAACACTGATTTCAACGGCGATGTTTCGATCAAATGGTATGAAGACGGCGTCACCAACGTTTCCTACAACTGTATCGACCGTCATCTGAAAAGCCGTGGCGATAAGGTTGCGATCATCTGGGAAGGTGACAATCCTTATATCGACAAGAAGATCACCTATCGCGAGCTGCATGAAAATGTCTGCCGCCTTGCCAATGTGCTGAAGAAGCATGGCGTAAAGAAGGGTGATCGCGTCACCATCTATCTGCCGATGATCCCGGAAGCAGCTTACGCAATGCTCGCCTGCGCCCGTATTGGTGCGGTGCATTCCGTCGTCTTTGCTGGCTTCTCGCCGGAAGCGCTGGCTGGTCGTATCGTTGATTGTGAATCCACTTTTGTCATCACTGCGGATGAAGGCGTGCGCGGCGGCAGGCCGGTTCCACTGAAAGAAAACACCGATACCGCTATCGACATCGCTGCCAAGCAATATGTGATGGTCAACAAGGTCCTGACTGTGCGCCGTACCGGCGGCAAGGTCAGCTGGGGACCTGGCCGCGATCTCTGGTATCATCAGGAAGTCGCAAGCGTCGAACCGACCTGCGAACCGGAACCAATGAACGCGGAAGATCCGCTGTTCATCCTCTACACTTCCGGCTCCACCGGCAAGCCAAAGGGTGTGCTGCACACCACCGGCGGCTATCTTGTCTACGCTTCGATGACCCATCAATATGTCTTCGACTATCATGATGGCGACATCTACTGGTGTACCGCGGATGTGGGCTGGGTCACAGGCCATTCCTATATCGTCTATGGACCGCTGGCCAACGGCGCCACCACACTGATGTTTGAAGGTGTGCCGAACTTCCCCGATCAGGGTCGTTTCTGGGAAGTGGTGGACAAGCACCACGTCAACATCTTCTACACCGCACCAACGGCGATCCGCGCACTGATGGGCGCTGGCGACGAATTCGTCACCCGCTCATCGCGTTCAACGCTGCGCCTTCTCGGCTCGGTCGGCGAGCCGATCAACCCGGAAGCTTGGGAATGGTATTACAACGTGGTCGGCGATCAGCATTCGCCAATCGTTGATACATGGTGGCAGACGGAAACCGGCGGTATTCTGATCACGCCATTACCGGGCGCAACTGACCTCAAGCCAGGCTCTGCGACGCGCCCATTCTTTGGCGTGAAGCCGCAGCTGGTGGACAATGAAGGCGCGATTGTCGAAGGTGCCACCGACGGCAATCTCTGCATCATCGATAGCTGGCCGGGCCAGATGCGTACCCTTTACGGCGATCACAAACGCTTCATCGAAGCTTACTTCTCCACCTATAAGGGCAAGTATTTCACCGGCGACGGCTGCCGCCGTGATGAAGACGGTTACTACTGGATCACAGGCCGCGTCGATGACGTGCTCAATATTTCCGGCCATCGTCTTGGCACAGCGGAAATCGAGTCGGCACTCGTCTCGCATCACTCGGTTTCGGAAGCCGCGGTTGTCGGCTACCCGCACCCGATCAAGGGACAGGGCATCTATTGCTATGTCACACTGATGACCGGCGAAGCCGTGCAGGACGAAGACGCTCTGCGCAAAGAGCTGGTGAGCCATGTGCGTAAGGAAATCGGCCCGATTGCAACGCCGGACAAGATCCAGTTCTCGCCGGGCCTGCCAAAGACCCGCTCCGGCAAGATCATGCGCCGTATCCTGCGCAAGATCGCTGAAGACGAGTTCGGCTCACTGGGCGATACGTCGACACTCGCTGATCCGGGCGTCGTGGACGATCTGATCGAAAACCGCCAGAATAAGAAATAAAAACAGGCCGGGATTTCCCGGCCTTTTTCTTTATTAACGGAGCCTGTAAATGCGCCCTAGTTTGATGAGATTTTCGTTCCTGCATGCCGAAAATCGTGGTCTTCGAGAACCGGAGCGGAGTGTACTTTTGGGTACATGAGCACCGGAAGCGCAGAAGAACGCGATTTGCAGGCCGCAGAAACGGAAATATCCCAAACTTAGAAGTCGATGGTCCGCCCTTTAATCTCCCAGTCGCCAAAGCGCGCTGGATCTTTGCCGCCGCGACCGCCAATTTCACGCGGTAGCTTTTCGGCATTTTCACTCGCGCGGCGCTCTTCAGCTTCTTTCAGCGCGCGCTGGGCTGCCGGTGGCAAATCTTCAAACTTGCGCGGTTCGGCATTATCATCGTTGGCGGGTTCGTTGAACTTATCGGTCATCTGTTTGCGATCCGTTATTAGAGCCCATTATTGAAGATCAGGCATTTCATACCCATCATATAGTTAAACCTGACGGGGAAGCAAAACCCCGATTAAGTAAACTGTTGCTGAACCGGAGACCTATACGCATGAATATGACGAAAACTGCCATGCTGATTGCTCTCATGACAGTCATGTTCATGAGCATCGGCTATTTGCTGGGCGGCGGCGGCGGCATGATGATCGCGCTGGTGATCACTATTGCGATGAACCTGTTTGGCTACTGGAATTCCGACAAGATGGTGCTGCGCATGTACAATGCGCAGGAAGTCGATGAGCGTTCCGGCTCCGATTATTATCGCATGGTCAGGGGGCTTGCTGCCAATGCGGGCCTACCGATGCCAAAGGTTTATATTATCCACGAAGACCAGCCCAATGCCTTTGCAACGGGCCGAAACCCGGAAAATGCTGCTGTCGCAGCCACGACCGGCCTTCTCAATCGCCTGACACCGGAAGAAGTTGCGGGCGTGATGGCACATGAGCTGGCGCACGTTCAGAACCGCGATACGTTGACCATGACAATCGTGGCCACGCTTGCCGGTGCCATTTCCATGCTCGGCAATTTCGCATTTTTCCTCGGCGGAAACCGTGAAAACGGCAATGGGATTATCGGCGTCATCGGTACAATTCTTGCAATGATCGTGGCTCCTTTTGCGGCGATGATCGTGCAGATGGCGGTAAGCCGTACCCGTGAATATGCCGCCGACCGTCGCGGTGCTGAAATCTGCGGCAACCCGCTCTGGCTCTCATCCGCCCTTGGCAAGATCGCCCGCGGCGCTAAGTCTGTTGTCAATGAAGAAGCCGAGCACAACCCGGCAACCGCACATATGTTTATCATCAACCCGCTGAGCGGACGTGGTGCAGACAACCTGTTTTCGACACATCCGGACACCGACAATCGTATTCAGGCGCTGGAGCAGATGGCAGCTGAAATGGGCATTCGTTCGGCTGGAATGACGCAGCGCAACACAGCCCCTGCACAAAACAGTGGTCCTTGGGGACAAACTAGTGGTAATGCAGACAAAAATAACAGTGGTGGCTCCGGTTCCAATTCTGGCTACCGAGGCCCGTGGTCGTAGAAACGCATCCCAAGCGTTAGATAAAGTAGAACAGCGTGAACGATAAGAAACCTGCGCCAAAGCGTGGAAATAACAAGCCGCAGACACATGACTACGTCGCAGACCGTGCCGAACAGCAACGGCCCGGTCTTGCCGCACGTCTCACTGCGGCCCGCCTGCTTGGCGCAGTGATTGAAAAGAATACTTCGCTCGACGGTCTGACCGATAACAGCCATGGCCATCCACAGTATCTGGCACTTGAGCCACGCGACCGTTCGCTCGTTCGTGCTATTTTGGGCTCCGCACTGCGCAATCGCGGTAGCATTGATCGAGCAATCAACAAGCGTCTCGACCGCCCATTGCCAGAAAACGCGCATGCGCTCAAACACCTGTTGCATGTAGCCGTCGCGCAGATTTTCTATCTCAACCTGCCTGATCATTCAGCGGTTGATTTGGCCGTTGAAGCAGCGAATTATGACCCGCGTAATCGTAAATATGCAGGTCTGGTGAACGCTCTTCTGCGCCGTCTGTCGCGCAACAAAGAGCGTGCACTCGAGCACACATTGCAGCCCGAAAAAAATGTGCCGGAATGGTTTTCAAGAAGCCTTACCGATTCCTATGGCCCGAAAAAAACCGAAGCTATTTTGACCATGCATGGTTACGAGCCACCAATCGATTTCACCGTTAAGGGTGATCCGAAGGAATGGGCAGAGAAACTCGGCGGTGTAGCCTTGCCTAACGGTTCTGTCCGTCTTGAGACGGTTGCGGGCAACCTCACCGACCTGCCCGGTTTTGCCGAGGGTGATTGGTGGGTACAGGATGCCGCCGCAAGCCTGCCAGCGCGCCTGATGGGCGACATCAAGGGTAAACGCGTGGCTGATCTTTGTGCAGCCCCCGGCGGCAAGACAGCACAGCTTGTGCTTCAAGGCGCTGATGTGACAGCGCTTGATATGTCCGAAAACCGCCTCAAGCGCCTTGACGGCAATCTGGAACGTTTGGGCCTTAAAGCCCGCACGGTTGCTAGCAATATGATGGATTTTAAGCCGGATACATTGTTTGATGCCGTGCTACTGGACGCGCCCTGCTCATCCACCGGCACCGTGCGCCGTCACCCGGATGTACCATGGACCAAGACACCACAGGATATTAAGAAGCTTGCGACCCTTCAGGCCAAAATGCTTGATAAGGCCATCACGCTTGTGAAACCCGGCGGCACAGTATTGTTCTCCAATTGCTCTCTGCATCCGCAGGAGGGAGAGGACATGGCCCGTAATGCGCTCAAAAATCCGGCCATTGAAGCCTATCCGATTACGCTTGAAGAATGCCCCGGCCTTGAAGGTTTGATCACCAAAGAAGGCTTCCTGCGGTCGACCCCTGCCGATCTGCCCGCTGAAAATTTTGATGGCAATCCGAATATGGCAGGCATGGACGGCTTTTTCGCCGCTCGTTTCAGACGTAAGGCCTAAAGCATGTCGCGGAAAAGTGGGAACCGCCTTCGCGGGGAAATTAGTCCACTGGACTAATTTCTGATCCCGCTTCGATCCGATAACGACATGCGTACAAACAATGACTTAAAGCGCATCTCTTGAATACGAAAAATTGCGACGCGCTTTAATCAGTTAGCAACTGCTGATTAAAATCGATGAATTTGGCATAATGGGTGCCCTGCGCCCATTATGGTTAACACTCGATTCACCATTATCGACGATTCTAAGAATGCATGATTCCGAAATCTGGAAACCAGCATTTCGATACATCATGCCATGAAAGGACGGACCTGCCTTTATCGGGTCCATTGCGAATGAATTTTAATACGGAGAACGAGAGGGTGGCAGTCGCGTTGAGCGAAACCCCGCATCTTTGGGGACTGGCCGTTGCACAGGCTTGGCGCAGGTTCAGCCGCCGTCTGCGCATGGGTCCGCTTTTTCGCTGGCGTTTCACCGGCTTCACACCCGAGCGCATCCTCATCGCACCTCCTGATCTTCGCGTTGCCGACCCGCAGCTGGCGCAGGAGTTCTATCACGGCCGTTTCGCACTGGCCGGTCGCCTCGTCGAAACCGGCGGCATGTCGCCCTTTGCAGTAGAGCCGCCTAGTCCTGAATGGGAAGCAGCCCTTCAGGGCTTTGGCTGGCTGCGTCACTTGAAAAGCGCCAATAGCGAGCTTGCCACCGCCAATGCGCGTGCGCTCGTTGATGACTGGATGCGCCTTTATGGCAAACGCATCGGTGGCCTTGCCTGGTCGCCGGAAGTAACGGCGCAGCGCATCATCGCCTGGCTGCAGCATTCCAACCTCATTCTCTCTGGCGCAGAGCTGCCTGCCTACCGCAAATTCATGCGTTCGCTTGCCATGCAGGTGCGTTACCTCCGCACGGTCGCCTCCGCCATGGATGACGGCGAAGAACGTCTGCGTGCGCGCATTGCGCTTGCCTTTGCAGCACTCGCCTTGCCGGTTTCGCCGCCGACCGCGCGCGCCGCCCGTCGCAATCTCGAATATGAGCTGAAGCGCCAGATCCTGCCTGATGGCGGACATATCTCGCGCAACCCGGTTACGATCCTTGAACTGCTGGCCGATCTTCTGCCGCTGCGTCAGACCTATGCCAATGGCACGGAATCCCCGCCCAAGGCATTGATCGAAGCTGTCGAGCGCATGTTGCCGGCACTGCGTTTCTTCCGGCATCAGGATGGCAGCCTAGCGCTTTTCAATGGTGTTGGACCAACACTGTCCGAGCGCATCATTTCTGTTTTGCGTCACGATGAAACCGCAGGTTCACCGCTGACCCACGCGCCTTATTCGGGCTATGAACGCCTGTCGATGGGTGCGACGACCATTATCGCCGATACCGGCCTTCCGCCGCCTGTAACGGCATCGCGTGATGCCCATGCGGGCTGTCTCGCCTTTGAAATGTCTTCGGGCCGTCAGCGCTATATCGTCAATTCCGGTGTCGACCGTTACGGCCCACCGGAATTTCGCCCGTTGGGTCGCTCGACGGCTGCGCACTCGACTGCCACCATCAATGACACATCATCCTGCCGTTTCAGCCTGAATGCAGGCCTCTCCAACATGATCGGCACGCCGATTATTGCAGGCCCGACAAAAGTTCAGCGCGACCGCGTGGAAGACCTTGGACGTCAAGGCTTTGTCGCAAGCCATGATGGCTACGCCCGCCTTTTCGGTATTTACCATGAGCGCCGCGTTGTACTCTCGCATAATGGTAGCGTCATTCAGGGTGCCGACCGTTTCTATCGTGGCGATGCCAAGGCTTTGAAAGCCAATGGTCGCGACAATGTCGCGGTGCGGTTTCATATCCACCCATCGGTGGATATCTCGTTTGATGAAAACGGCCTGATTATTCTCAGTGCCCCGCATGACGACACATGGGCCTTTTCCTGTTTTGAAGTTGCTCCGCAATTGGAAGACAGCATCTTCTTTGCCGGCTTCCGCGGACCTGTGACATCAAAGCAGATCGTCCTCTCGTTCCCGGCTTCTGAACTGCCGGAAGTGAACTGGCAATTCAGCCGCGTTGCGATTGGAAGTTACGCCTAATCAACAAAGCCCCGATTGCTGGCTTTTAGGGTATGATTCGTGTCTCAGCTGTGCTAACTCGCCATCGTCCCACCCTTCCTGAACGCAAAACGCTTCAGCAACGAAGAGACCGTTTCCTATGGCTGTCAGCTCCAAGCATATTCCCGCTCCCGATCTTCATCGGGTGCGCCGCGCCCTCCTTTCCGTGTCCGACAAGACCGGCCTCATCGATTTCGCCAAGGCACTTCATGCCCATGGCGTTGAAATCCTCTCGACCGGCGGTACCGCCAAGTCGATTGCCGCAGAAGGCATTCCTGTAAAGGACGTTTCGGAAGTCACCGGCTTCCCGGAAATCATGGACGGACGCGTAAAGACGCTGCACCCATCGGTTCACGGCGGCTTGCTTGCAGTGCGCAACGACCCTGAACATGTTGCTGCAATGGAAGCCCACGGCATTGGCGGCATCGATTTGGCCGTCATCAATCTCTACCCATTTGAAGAAGTCCGCTTCAAGGGCGGCGACTACGACACCACTGTTGAAAATATTGATATTGGTGGCCCGGCCATGATCCGCGCTTCGGCAAAGAACCATGCCTATGTCGCAACCGTTGTCGATCCAGCCGACTATGCAGACGTTGTAGCCGAGTTCGAAAAGAACGAAGGCTCGCTGCCGATTTCTTTCCGCAAGAAGCTCGCAGCCAAGGCGTTCTCACGTACTGCCGCTTATGATGCAGCCATTTCAAACTGGTTTGCCGAAGCAATCAGTGAGGAAACCCCGACCTATCGCTCGGTTGCGGGCAAGCTGCATTCTGTCATGCGCTATGGTGAAAACCCGCATCAGACTGCAGGCTTTTATCTGACCGGCGAACAGCGTCCTGGTGTGGCCACAGCAACCCAGCTTCAGGGCAAGCAGCTTTCCTATAACAATATCAACGACACCGATGCAGCTTTTGAGCTCGTAGCCGAGTTTGACCCAGCCCGCACCGCAGCCGTTGCCATCATCAAGCACGCCAATCCTTGCGGCGTCGCCGAAGCTGCAACCATCACCGAAGCCTATCTCAAGGCGCTCGCCTGCGATCCTGTTTCGGCTTTTGGCGGTATTGTCGCGCTCAACAAGACACTTGATGAAGCCGCAGCTGAAGAAATTGTCAAAATCTTCACCGAAGTCATCATCGCGCCAGACGCCACTGAAGGCGCACAGGCCATCGTTGCAGCCAAGAAAAACCTGCGTCTGCTGGTAACGGGCGGTCTGCCTGATCCGCGCGCCAAGGGCATTGCAGCGAAAACCGTTGCAGGCGGCCTGCTGGTTCAGTCGCGCGACAACGGTGTTGTCGATGATCTTGACCTTAAAGTTGTCACCAAGCGGAGCCCAAGCGAAGCCGAACTCAACGATATGAAGTTCGCTTTCCGCGTTGGTAAGCATGTGAAGTCGAACGCAATCGTCTACGTCAAGGATGGCGCAACGGTTGGCATCGGTGCAGGCCAGATGAGCCGCGTGGACTCGGCCCGTATCGCAGCGCGTAAGGCAGAAGATGCAGCAGAAGCTGCCGGTATTGCCGAGCCGCTGACCAAGGGCTGTGTTGTAGCGTCCGACGCGTTCTTCCCGTTTGCTGACGGCCTGCTGTCCGCTGTTCAGGCAGGCGCCACGGCGGTTATCCAGCCGGGCGGCTCGATGCGTGACGATGAAGTCATTGCTGCAGCTGACGAGCATGGCATTGCCATGGTGATGACCGGAATGCGTCACTTCCGTCACTAGAGCGCCGTGCGCCCTTCCGGGCGCACAAAGGTCGCTCTAATACTTTTTATTTACAGCATAATCTTATCGATCCTCGTTTCATTCCGGTCGGATTATGTTCTAATACAGCTATCTATATTGAACCCAAAAGCCCCGACAACACTATGTTGCCGGGGCTTTTTCTTTGAGAACTTGATAAATAGGATGGATTTTCGCAAACGAAAGTGCACCCTATTAATTAGCCTGCAAATCTTATCAAAGAGGCGGGATAATCGCTCTAAAATACCCCTATTGCTTTCGTTTGATATTCATATTATTTCGATTAAGTTCATTTAATGCATAAATGAAATAAAGGGTGTCAGCGAAAAAGCATTGGGAGTGCTGCAATACGGGCCTGAATTATGTTGAAGTGGCCACCCGCTCAAAAAGAGCAACGTGGTTTTTGGAGAGATGCATATATTCATTCGAGATTAGCGAAAATGGGTTGCAACGGAATACATATTCGCATCCTGACAAGATCTCTGCCATTCGAGCGGGAGGAGCATAGTAAATGACACAGTTCGTCGGTTCCATCGATCAGGGAACCACCAGTTCACGTTTTATCATTTTTGACCGGAACGGCGATATTGTCGCCATGGATCAGCGCGAACACGAGCAGATCTATCCCAAGGCTGGCTGGGTTGAGCACAATGCCAATGAAATCTGGCGCAACACGCAGCATGTTATCGGCGAAACACTGAAGAAAGCGAAGCTCAAGGCTTCCGATATTGCATCCGTCGGCATCACCAATCAGCGCGAAACAACGCTGCTGTGGGACAGGAAGACCGGCGCACCGCTTTACAATGCCATTGTCTGGATGGACACACGCACGGACGAGCTGGTCGATCATTTTGTCAAAGATGGTGGCGCGGATCGCCTGCGCGATAAGACGGGACTGCCGATTTCGACTTACTTCTCGGGCCTTAAACTGCGCTGGATACTCGATAATGTTCCCGGTGCGCGCGAAAAGGCCGAAGCAGGCGATGCGCTGTTCGGCACGATGGATAGCTGGCTTGTCTGGAATCTCACCGGCGGCGCAAAAGGCGGCATTCACATCACCGATGTAACCAATGCGTCACGCACGCAGTTGATGGACTTGTCTACGCTCAAATGGGACGAGGAAATCCTGCAGCTGTTCGGTATTCCCGCAGCTTGTCTGCCGGAAATTCGTTCTTCCAGCGAAGTCTATGGCGAGATTACCCTGCCCGCGCTTGTCAGTGTGAAGCTTGCAGGCATTCTGGGCGATCAGCAGGCAGCCCTTTTCGGTCAGGCCTGCCTTGAGCCGGGCGAAGCCAAGAACACCTATGGCACCGGCTGCTTCATGCTGATGAATACTGGCGAGAAGCTGGTTCCATCCACCTATGGGCTTCTAACGACTGTTGCCTATCAGCTTGGTGAGCAAAAGCCGGTCTATGCGCTGGAAGGGTCTATCGCAATCACCGGCGCACTGGTGCAATGGCTGCGCGATAATCTTGGCATTATCAAAACCAGCGCTGACATTGAAACACTGGCGCGCACGGTCGAAGACAATGGCGATGTCTATTTCGTTCCGGCCTTCTCAGGCCTTTACGCACCACATTGGGAAGATTCCGCACGCGGCGTCATTGCTGGTCTGACGCGCTTTGCCAATAAAGGTCACATTGCCCGCGCCGCCCTTGAAGCAAGCGCCTATCAGGTGCGCGAAGTGCTGGAAGCTATGGTCAAGGATTCAGGCGTAGAGATTACTGAACTGCGTGCCGATGGTGGCATGACCATCAACGAGCTGCTCATGCAGTTCCAGTCCGACATTCTGAATGTTCCGGTCGTGCGTCCGAAGATCATCGAAACCACAGCACTTGGTGCCGCTTATGCGGCTGGGCTTGCCGTCGGCTATTGGAAATCGACAAACGACATTATTGAGAACTGGCAGGTCGGCCAGCGCTGGCATCCAAAGATGACGGCAAAGGAACGCACCAGTCTGTTCAACGCGTGGGAAAAGGCCGTGCAGCGGTCTCTCAACTGGGTTGATTAAAACTAAAGCATGTCGCGGAAAAGTGGGAACCGGTTTTCCGATAACGACATGCGTAAAAACAATGAGTTAGAGCGAGCGTTGTGGATACAATTAACCGCGACACGCTCTAAGGCTCTCGTAACAGACCGAACTTGAAAACGATCAATGATTATCGACAGCCGGTGAGCACATCCGCTCACCGGGCGGCTTTTTAGTACCTAAATTATTCTCTCGGAGTAGATGATGAGTAATGGTTTTATCGGTGAATTTCTCGGCACGATGGTGCTTATCCTGTTGGGCGATGGCGTGGTTGCAAACGTGCTTCTTGCAAAATCCAAAGGCCAGAATTCCGGCTGGATCGTTATTACCGCAGGCTGGGGCTTTGCGGTTCTCTGTGGTGTGATGGTTGCCGTTGCGGCTGGCAGTGCGGGTCATCTGAACCCCGCTGTGACGCTTGCTTTTTATGCGGCCGGTACTTTTCCGGCGGCTGAAGTAGCACCCTATATTGCCGCTCAGATGCTTGGTGCTTTCGCAGGCGCAGTGCTTGTCTATCTTGCCTACCTGCCTCACTGGAAGCCAACGGAAGACAAAAGCCTCAAGCTCGGCGTCTTCTGCACCGGGCCTGCCATCCGCAACATACCAGCCAATTGCCTGACGGAAATAATCGGCACATTTGTTCTGGTCTTTGTGGTCATTGCCATTGGTGCAAAGGCTGTTGGTGCAAAGGCTGTTGGTGCAACAGGCGTCCTTGGACCACTGATGGTCGGCCTGCTTGTCTGGGCGCTCGGTGTTTCACTGGGCGGCCCCACCGGCTATGCGATCAATCCGGCGCGCGATCTCGGACCACGCATCGCCCACGCATTGCTGCCTATTCCGGGAAAAGGCGGCTCGGATTGGTCTTATGCCTGGGTGCCCGTAGCAGCGCCGATCATCGGCGGCCTTCTCGCGATCACATGCGCCAAAGCTGCTGGCATGATGTAATGATTGAGCGATGAAATCAGCGCGCCGGGATGCGCGCTGACTTTCCTTATCGATCCGCTGGATAAGGTGTTCTTGCGGCAAGCAGAATGCCAATCGCAAAGAAGAGCACCAGCACCGACATCCCTATTGCGGCTGAATGGGTGATCGCGGTTATGGATGCCACGAGGAAGGGGCCGACAAAGCTCGTTGCCCGCCCTGCCAAGGCATAGATACCGAAATAACGGCCTGATTCTTCAGGCCTGATGCTGCGGGCAAACCACGATCGGGAGGACGCCTGCACAGGGCCGAAGGCAGCGCCCAGCATGACGCCGTAAACCAGGAAGGCATGTTCCGCAGGGGTCGCGAACAAACCTTGAGCCGGCAAATATTCCAGTGGCATGATGCCGAACATCAGATAATCGCGCCCTGTCGATACAATCCCAACGGACGCCAGCAACAAAAGCCACAGTGAAATCATAACGATGACTTTAGAGCCAAAACGCGTATCCATGCGGCTCGCAACAAGGCAACTGAAAATCGCCATGACATTGGTGATCATGCCGAACAGGCCGATCTCAGTGATCGACCACTGAAACATGGAGGCGGCATAGCCTGCACCCAGTGCAATGATTGCATTAACGCCATCCTGATAGACCATCCGCGCGATGAGAAATCGTGCGATCCCGGGGCGTTTACGAACCTCGCTTAATGTTGCCTTGAGCTCAGACAGACCTTTGCCCAGCGCCTGTCGCAAGGGCTTTCCTCGCGCCTGATCAGGCGTAAAAAGAAACATCGGCAAAATAAATATCAGATACCAGAGTGCGGAGATTGGCCCGGTTATACGGGCATCTTCGCCTTGCACAGGATCAAGCCCGAACAAGGGTTTCATACCGATAATCGTTTTGCCGGTTTCAGGTGAAGCGGCGAGGCAAAAGACCACAAAGATCAAAACGATCATGCCACCGAGATAACCAAGGCCCCAGGCTAGATTGGAAACGCGCCCAATCTCCTCACGCGGCACGAGGCGCGGCATCATCGAATCGTTGAAGACGATGGAAAACTCTGCCGAAACCATTGCAATGCTGAAGGCAAGCAGAACCCAGAACAGGTTAGCGCCAGGCACTGCCAACCAGAGCGTCATCAGACTGACGATCTTTAGTACGGCAAAGAACCCGATCCACGGCTTGCGAGACCCTGTCTGATCGGCAATCGAACCGAGAATGGGAGAAAGAATTGCGATAGCGAAGCCTGCGGCAGCAAAACCGTAACCCCAGGCGATCTGCCCGGCTTCTGCAGTCTCGGCCATGCGTGAAATGAAGTAAGGACCAAAGATGAACGTGATCACAACTGTAAAAAACGGCTGAGCCGCCCAGTCGAAAAATATCCAGCCCCATACGCCGCGTCGCGAGGCATAACCTCCCGCGCTTAAAGGTTGATCGCTCAACAAATTGCTCCTCGCCCCCGGTGTTAAAAAGCTATTCGGTCATAAATAAGCCAGACCTTATACTGCGGTATCACCACCGACAATAAACAAAAAGGGCGACCTAAGCCGCCCCTTTTAATCAGAGTTGTCGAACCCTCATTGGGTTAAATCGGACATCAGCCCTGCGGCAACTGCCAGACGCGACACGGTGAGATCGCCGCCTTCGGTCAGAGCAACCATACGGTTTCTGATCTGGTCGATACGCGCCGCATCTTCCGCAAACCATGCCGCCGCCGGATCCTTGTCCTTGCCGTGCTTTTTCAGTGCTGCAATCGTGATGCCACGCGCTGCCTGCGTGATCGTATCGCTCGCACGCGATAGTGCCAGACCGTCATAATAGTCGGTGACTGGAATGGTGCGTGCTGCTTCTTCGATACGACCAATGCGGAAGGCTTCCGATACACCGAAATAAGCCTTGGCGGTTGCAACAAGATCGGCAGAAGCCAGATGTGCGATCAATGCGATATCCGGCATGATGCCTGCAAGCTGCAGATTGGCCAGACGCTGAGCAAGCTTCTCAGGCGCACCCTTTTCAACAAAGGTCGCCTTGTCGGCCTGCACGGCATCAATCAAGTAGTCCGGCATCAGACTATCGAAGCGTGGCTCAAGAGCCGAGCGCGCCGTGGTGATGGTGTTCACCAGTTCCGTCAGGTTTGCACGCGTGGTGTCGTTGCGCAGAACCCAGGCGGTCGTCGCAAGCAGCATCTCGCCAACCAGATGATAGAACTGGTTCTGCACATCACCCGCCACCTTGTTATCGAGCGCATCGATAGCGTCATAGATCGCATTGATCTCAAAGCCATCGCGCACCGCCACATAAGCGCGGACGATATCGGCAGGCGACTTGCCTGTCGTATCGGCCAAACGGCTGATGAAGGTGATGCCGCCACGATTAATAATATCGTTAGCCAGCAAAGTAGCGACGATTTCGCGCTTCAGGCGGTGATTGGAAATTTCGTCAGCATAGGTTTTCACCATACGCTTCGGGAAGTAACCAAACAACAGCTGCTCGAAATACGGCTCGTCTGGAAGCCTGCTTGCCACCAGATCGTCCGACAGTGACAGCTTGGCATAAGCGAGCAGAACCGCGAGTTCCGGACGCGTCAGCGGCTGTCCTGATTTCTGACGATCATTAAGCACTGCGTCCGATGGCAGATACTCGACCTTGCGATCCAGCAGCTTGCGCGCTTCAAGCTCGGCCATGAAGCGAGCCTGATAAGGCAGCTCCGTGAGGCCCTGACGTTCGCTTAATGAAAGTGCGAGCGGTTGCAGATAATTGTTGCGCAGCACCAATTCCGACACATCGTCGGTCATACTCACCAGCAGCTTATCGCGTGCAGGACGCTTGAGCTTGCCCGAACGCATGGCAGCAGCCAGTGCAATCTTGATGTTGACCTCAACGTCAGAGCAATTGACGCCTGCAGAGTTGTCGATGGCATCGGTATTGCTGCGGCCACCAGTCAGTGCATATTCGATGCGTCCGCGCTGCGTGACACCGAGATTTGCACCCTCGCCGACAACCTTCGCCCGAACTTCCGAGCCCGTGATACGGATTGCATCATTGGCACGATCACCAACCTGCGCATCCGTTTCAGCACCAGCTCGGATATAGGTACCGATACCGCCGAACCACAGAAGATCAACTTCCGCCTTCAGGATCGCCGTCATGATTTCCTGCGGCGAAGCAGTGGTTTTGCCAAGGCCAATGGCCTTTGCCGCTTCTGCCGACAGCGTGATCGTCTTCTGACTGCGGCTATAAACGCCACCGCCCGACGAGATCTTCGAACGATCGTAATCCTGCCAGCTCGAACGCGGCAGTTCGAACAGACGTTTGCGTTCTGCAAAACCGTCGGCTGGAACAGGGCTTGGATCAATGAAGATATCGCGGTGGTCGAAGGCTGCAACCAGCTTGATCTGCTCCGACAGGAGCATACCGTTACCGAACACGTCGCCCGACATATCGCCCACACCTGCAACCGTAAACGGCTCGGTCTGGATATCCTTGTCGAACTCACGGAAATGCCGCTTCACGGCTTCCCATGCACCGCGCGCAGTGATTGCCATACCTTTGTGATCGTAACCGGCAGAACCACCCGATGCGAAAGCATCATCGAGCCAGAAGTCATGTGCCTGGCTGATCGCATTTGCCGTATCGGAGAAGGTTGCTGTGCCTTTATCGGCAGCAACAACGAAATAAGGATCGTCATTGTCGTGACGAACCACTTCCGCAGGCGGCACAACATCATTGTCATGAATATTATCAGTGACCGACAGAAGCGTGGAAATGAAGACCTTATAGGCATCACGACCGGCTTCAAACACGGCATTGCGATCGCCGCCAACCGGCAGACGCTTCGGATAGAAGCCGCCCTTGGCACCAACCGGCACAATCACCGCATTCTTGACCTGCTGTGCTTTTACGAGACCCAGGACTTCTGTGCGATAATCCTGTGCGCGGTCCGACCAGCGCAGACCGCCACGCGCTACAGCGCCAAAGCGTAGGTGTACGCCTTCCACTTCGGGGCCATAAACGAAAATTTCGCGATACGGACGCGGATCAGGCAGACCTTCGACAAGCCGTGGATTAAGCTTGAACGCGAATGTCACGCGTGGCTTGCCTTCAGCATCCGGCTGATAGGCATTGGTACGCAACGTTGCTTCGATCAGGTTGCGGAAACGACGCAGAATCTGGTCATCATCGATGCTTGGAACGCCGAGAAGTGCCGTTTCGATACCGTCGACCAGCTTCTTTTCAGCAGCGTCGCGACGCTTGGCCGATGGGTTGAAGCGCAGATCAAACAGCGAATAAAGATCACTGGCGATTTCCGGATAGCGGTTGAGTGCTGCGGCAATGAAACCTTGCGAATAGGCAATACCTGCCTGCTGCAGATAGCGGCCATAAGAACGCAGGATCATGATCTGGCGTGCGCTCAGACGTGCGGTCTGCACCAGAGCGTTATAACCGTCATTGTCAGCGAGAGCGTCCCAGACATTGCGGAACACATCTTCCAGCATCTCGCCATCATCGGACAGATCAACAGGCGCGCCATAGGCGTTCACGAGCTGCATGTCATGCACGTAAACTGCAGCACCATCGTTGCCTGCTTGCGGCAGATCGATGGTCTGCTCGCTAACAACGCGGAAGCCCATGTTTTCAAGAAGCGGCACGCGCTGTGACAGCACAACCGGCGCGCCATGATGGTAGAGCTTGAGCGAAACCGCATCCGGACCATCGGTGCGATAACGATAGAAGTCCACGAAAAGCGGGGCTTCTGCACTCAGGCCAGCAATGCGTTCTGCATCGACCAGCGCTTCCGGAGCGGTGAAGATTTCGCGATAGGATTGCGGGAAGCTCGAAGCCAGAGCAATGGTCTTTGCATCTGCGCTGTCCGAGCTTTCACGCACGGCGTCTTCCCATGTGCGAACGATCGAACGCACTTCTTCTTCCAGCGCATCGCGATCCACATGCGGCGTGGAACGTTCATGACGACGGATGACGAACTGAACGCGCGTCAGACCATTCTGCAGGAAGACTGGATGGAATTCGAAGCTGTCGCCGCTATAAATTTCAACGAGGTAGCGACCAATCTTCTCACGCACGACAGAGTCGTAACGGTCACGCGGGATATAGACCAGCACGGTGGCAAAACGGCCAAAGCGGTCAAGACGCGGGATTGCACGAACGCGTGGGCGCTCGCCAAGAGCCAGGATCAGTTCGGCATTGGCTGTGAGGCTTTCCGCATCGATCTGGAAAAGTTCATCACGCGGATATTCTTCCAGCACATTCACAAGCGCCTTGCCGGAATGGTCTTCGCGGTTGAAGCCAAGGTGCTTGATAACCGTATCAGCCTTGGAACGGATGAACGGAATACCGGCAACCGAGCTGATATAGGCAACGGATGTGAACAGACCAACGAGACGCAGCTCGCCAATCGCGTCGCCATTTGGCCCAAAAATCTTCACGCCAACATAGTCGAGGTAAGACCGGCGATGCACCAGTGAAAGCGAATTGGCCTTGGTGACGATCAGCGGTTCGCTGCTATCGAGGAATTCTGTAACCTCGCGCGGCGTAACCGTGTCATCGTCGTCCTTGCGCAGAACGCGGACTTCGCTGTCATTGAGGATGCCGAGTGTTTCCTTGACCGGAACCAGCTCACGCTTTTCGCCCTTGCCCTTGAAGGTTAGCTCGCGCATTCCGAGGAAAATGAAGCGATCATCACGCAGCCATTCAAGGAAAGCGATTGCCTCCGGCATGGCTGGATCAAGCGTCAGTTCCTGAACGCGCTTGTAATCGGCGATGGCGTCATCAAGACGCTTCAGCATCGGTTTCCAGTCGCTGACAGCAGCGCGAACCTGTCCGAGCACGCGCTTGATGGCGGCGGTCAGATCAGCTTTGGCCTGCTTGTCGAGGGCTGGCAGATGGATCTGCACAAGGCTGACGCGCTCAACGCCCTTGGCGGGTGCGAGCTGCGAAGCTTCGCCCAGAATTGTAAGGCCGTCCTTTTCCCGCTCGATATCGAGAACCGGGTGAACAACCATGAAAATCTGGCTGACATGATCGTTCAGCTCACCCATGATCGAGTCGAGCAGGAACGGCATGTTGTCGTTGACGATGGTAATTACGCTGACGGGGCGGCCATGGCGTTCGATGCTGTTATCGACGCTGATGATGCTCTTGCCCTTGCGATAAGATTCAAGCGCTTCATAGCCGTACTGGGCAGATTTATCGAGCGCTGCAGCATCGTAAGCCGCAAGATCTTCGGGCGGTGCCCATTCGAAGAGAAGCTGCGAAAAGGCGATGAGCGCCTTCGACTGTCCTCCCTTCTTCTCCTCCTTGGCTGCCTTAGAACCCTTAACTTTGCTCGACCGATCCTGCTTTGCAGTCACGTCGGATACTCCTGTCATGATGGCAATGCGCGCCAAACTAGCAGATTGCCCATGCGTTTCGATGACAAATCGTTGAAAACAACCAAATATTTCCGTGAAAGTCAGAAAATTCGCATCTAATCCATTTAAATTGGAACAAAACTTCGGAAAGCTTTTCAAAAATTTTAGAATATGCCGTTTGGCTTTCCGGAAATAGTCATGCGAGCTTTACGTAAGCGTCACAAAAGCTAAATTTCGCCACAAATGAGCGTCGAATCTGCCGCGCAATTCAACCGATCAAAGCTCGATCAGATGGTCGTCCAGTTCATTGATATTGTGCTCGCCCGCGGGGAAATGATTTTCCAGCAAAGCCCCCGCCTGACCAATCGCCAGCACGAAACCTTCGGCCACTTCCGCACGCGAAGCATGATGCGTCAGTGTGGCAACAATGCCGTTCCATTCTTCCTGCTCGACCCGCGCATGAATGCCTGCATCGGCAATCACCTCCGCATAATGTTCAGCCATGGAAACAAACAGCAGAATACCGGTGCGATGTTCGGTGATGTGGACATTGCGCGCCAGAAACTGCTGTAGCGCATTGAGATGCGCGCGCTTGTAGCGAATACGGCGCGGCACCAGCAGAAGACGGATTGACGGCAAAAACCGCAGCACCAGCATCGCTGTGATGAACGAGGCCAGCACGGCCAAACCGAACATCGGCAGGCGAATATCAAACCAGTACCAATGCGCAAGAAACGCTGCAATCACCGATGCGATAAGGATGCCGCAGGTCGCAACAAAACCCGCCGCAAAGAAATAGTCATCACTGGTGCGTGCCAGAACCGCGTAGATTTCACCGCTCGTATTCGTTTCAGCAGCACGGATCGCCTCGGCAATGCGCTTGTGATCCTGATCGCTGATAAGGTTTTTGCCTCGCACAGAATTCTCCCTTACCAGCTACCCGAAGCGCCGCCGCCACCCGACGAACCACCGCCGCCGGAAAACCCGCCGCCACCGCTGCTGCCCGATGACCATCCGCCACCACCGCCGGAAAAGCCACCGCCGCCGCCGGAACCGCCACGGGAATTAAAATCCATCACCATGCCAAGCCAGCGATATTTTCCCGGACCGATCTTTTGGCCAAAAATCGGTGTCAGGATTGCCATGCCGAAACCGCCGAAGAAGATCAGGGCCCAGAAGGTAATGAAAACGACGAAAACCCAATCGATGTCATCGGAACCGGAACTCGTCTGAACATTCCGCTTGGCACGCGCTTCAAGTTCGGCAGCATCGCCGGACAGCACAGACAGAATGCCATCGACACCCTGCACGATACCGTTTGAATAATTGCCGGTGCGGAATTCCGGAATAATCGTGCCATTGATGATGACGCTCGAAAGCGCATCCGTCATCGTGCCTTCAAGCCCGTAACCGACCTCGATACGCACCTTGCGATCATTGGGTGCCACAACCAGCAGAATACCGTTGTTTTCCTGCTTCTGACCAAGCGCCCAGGCACGGAACAAGCGATTGGAATAGCTTTCAATGTCCTCGCCATTGAGGCTTGGAACAGTCACCACGACCACCTGATCGGATGACTTTGCTTCAAAATCCGCGAGTTTCTGGGTGAGTTGCTGCCGCTCAGCCGGATCAATGATCCCCGCCGCATCAACGACACGTCCCGTCAGCACCTGTGCCGGCTGTGCTGCATCCTGCGCATTCGCACCAACCGCAACAAAACTCGCAAACAGAAAAAACAGAAAAGCCGCAAGCAGTCGTGGCCCATTCAGGCCACGAACGACCGCCTCACGAAAGGGAAGCAAAGCTGCCACGGAACGCCCGATCAGTTGTTGAAGTTGACCTGAGGCGCCGACTGGCTTGCAGCATCTGCAGTGAATGTCTGCATTGGCACGGCATCACGATACCAGATCCATGTCCAGATCATCGTCGGCATGGTGCGGATCGCCGTATTATAGACGCGGACCGCTTCGATATAATCGCGGCGTGCTACGGCAATGCGGTTTTCCGTGCCTTCAAGCTGCGACTGCAGTGCGAGGAAGTTCTGGTTGGCCTTGAGGTCCGGATAACGCTCCACCACCACCATCAAGCGCGAAAGCGCACTGGTGAGGTTGGCCTGATTGTCCTGAAACTGCTTGAAGAGCTCTGGATTATTGAGTGTCTCCGGCGTGATCTGCACCTGCGTTGCCTTGGCACGCGCGTCGATGACAGCCTGCAGAGTTTCTTTTTCGTGGGCAGCATAACCCTTCACAGTCTCAACCAGGTTGGGAACGAGATCGGCACGGCGCTGATACTGGTTCTGCACTTCGCTCCACGCAGCCTTGGCTTTTTCCTCATTGGTGGGAATGGTGTTGAAACCGCAAGCCGAAAGCAGCGGCACAAGCATCACAAGACCCAGAGCAATGAAAATACGGCGAACCGATGCTGGGAATGAGAAAGAACGGATAGCGGTCACAGCCGACATAGTGTTCTCCTGAAAAAGGCGCCTTCGCAGCGCCAGAGACAATCATGGTTGCCCGCATATGCGTGTTCACGAAAATGCGAGCCGTCAAATCAATAAGATAAAGCAATTTCTCGCATCGTCCAGCCCGTTTGCCAAGATGATCCGAGCATCGTCCTGGACGAAACAAACTGACGCTCTTCTATCATGTTGACTCTATCAACATTCAGTATATTGATAGAGTCAACATAACAGGCGACGTGCAAAGGCAGATGCGGGTATGACACTCAATCAAAATCAGGACGATATTAGCAAGCTGCGCGCTTTCAACCGCGTCTATACGCGTCGCTTAGGCCTACTCAACGCTCATCTCGACAAGAGCCCGTTCACGCTCACTGAAGCGCGCATTCTCTACGAGATCGCACATCGGGCCATGCCGACTGCCGCAGACGTCATGCGCGTTCTCGGGCTTGATCGTGGTCAGCTCAGCAGAACGCTGAAACGATTTGCTGAACGTGGCTTGCTGGAAACATCGCAGCACCCTGATGGTGGCCGTAGCCGTCCGATTGAACTGACCGACGCAGGGCGAAAAGCCTATTCGGCACTCGAAAGCAACACCTGCAAGGCTGTCGGTGGGCTACTCGACGAACTGCATCCGGACCAGCGCACCAATCTGGTGGCTGCCGCAGGCACCATCATGCGCATATTCGATGAGGATCACCGCCCGGAAGTGAAGTTGCGCGACTTGCAGGCTGGCGACCTCGGCTGGATCATCCATAGGCAAGCTTTGCTTTACAGCAAAGAATATGGCTGGAACCACGAATATGAAGCACTCGTCGCCCGTATTCTTGCCGACTACATTGAATCCTTTGACCCAACACATGATGGAGCCTGGGTGGCTGAACTCGATGGTCGCATCATTGGCTCGGTCTTTCTGGTGCGTGGAGACCGGCCAAAACTTGGCAAACTGCGTTTGCTATATGTCGAGCAGGAAGCACGCGGAACAGGTGTCGGGGCGAAGCTGGTAAATGCTTGTATTGAACGCGCCCGCGCAGTCGGTGACGATCAACTCACCTTATGGACGAATAGCGTTTTGACCACAGCCCGGCGTCTCTATGAGCGGGCTGGATTCCAGTTTGTCGACGAAGCACCGCACCATTCGTTCGGCGTTGATCTGATCGGACAGACCTGGGAAATGGATCTGAAGTAAAATCAGGCAGACCTTTAATCAGAACATAAAAAAGGCAGCGGATTGCTCCGCTGCCTTTTCATTCGCAATGTGCGAAAGATTATTCGCTTGCAGCTTCTTCAGCTGGAGCAGCTGCTGCGGCAGCAGCGGCTTCTGCTTCAGCTGCAGCCTTTGCAGCTGCATCTTCTTCAGCCTGCTTGGCAAGAGCGAGACGCTCCTGAGCCTTCTTACCTGGCAGACCCTTGGTCAGGTTGCTGCGTTCTTCACGCTTTGCAAGACCGGCCTGATCGAGGAAGCGAAGAACGCGATCGGTTGGCTGTGCGCCCTGTGCAATCCAATGCTGGATGCGGTCAGCGTCGAGCTTTACGCGTTCAGCGTCTTTAGCAAGCATTGGGTTCCATGCACCAACGGTTTCGATGAAACGGCCGTCGCGTGGGCTGCGAGCGTCAGCAACAACAACGTGGTAGTAAGGACGCTTCTTGGAGCCAGCGCGGGCGAGACGGATCTTAAGAGCCATTTTTTCTTTCCTTTAGACAATAGTTCTGCCCTGACGGGCAATTGGTTGAACCGCTTTTACGGTGTTCAGTTTCCGCTGTGATTGGCAGCGGCATGCTCATGGTGCCGAATGACTTCCTTCACGATGAAGTTCAGGAATTTTTCGGCAAAATCTGGATCAAGATGGGCGTCAACTGCGAGGCCACGAAGGCGCTCGACCTGACGCTTCTCACGGACTGGGTCAGCAGCAGCAAGGCCGCGCTCAGCTTTCAGGACACCCACAGCCTTGGTGCAGCGAAAACGCTCCGCAAGCATGTGGATCAGTGCTGCATCGATGTTATCGATGGACGCACGCAGTGCGAGAAGTTCAGCAGGTACAGTGTTCTGTTCGTCAGCCATCTTACTCACTTCTTCTTCGGCAAACCGGGAAGACCGCCGCCAAGACCTGGAAGCTTAGGTCCACCTAAACCTGGAAGGCCACCACCGGGAAGACCCGGCAGACCACCACCCTTGGTGAGACCAGCTGCTTCTGCCTGTTTGGCAAGCGCTTCAAGCTGCTTTGGGTCCATTTTGGATAGATCAGGCATACCGCCCATACCGCCAAGACCACCAAGGCCCATCTTGTTGGCAAGGCCGCCCATCATCTGCTTCATCATTCCGCCCTTGCCCTTGCCCATGACTTTCATCATGTCGGCCATCTGGCGGTGCATCTTGAGAAGCTTGTTGATGTCGGCAGCATTGGTGCCGGAACCCTTGGCAATGCGCTGCTTGCGGCTGTGCTTGAGAAGGTCGGGATTGGCCCGCTCAGCCTTGGTCATCGAGCCTATGATGGCGAGCTGACGATCAAATACCTTATCGTCAAGACCGACTGCTGCAGCCTTGTCCTTCATTCCGCCCATGCCGGGCATCATGCCCATGATGCTGCCCATACCACCGAGCTTTTTCATCTGGCCCAGCTGGTCAGCAAGATCGTTGAGATCGAACTTGCCTGACTGCATCTTTTTGGCCATCGCAGCGGCTTTTTCCGCATCGATGTTTTCGGCAGCCTTTTCGACGAGCGAAACAATGTCGCCCATGCCCAGAATTCGGTCGGCAATGCGCTTTGGATAGAACTCCTCAAGCGCATCCATTTTTTCGCCGGTGGCGATCAGCTTGATCGGCTTGCCGGTGATGGCGCGCATCGAAAGCGCTGCACCGCCACGGCCATCGCCATCCATACGGGTGAGGACGATACCGGTAATACCCACGCGTTCATCAAAATTGCGCGCGAGATTAACGGCGTCCTGACCGGTGAGGCTGTCTGCCACAAGCAGGATTTCATGCGGATTGGCGGCCTTGCGGATATCCGCCATTTCCACCATCAGCGGCTCGTCGATATGCGTGCGACCAGCAGTATCGAGGATCACCACATCATGACCGCCAAGCTTTGCAGCCTGGACGGCGCGCTTGGCGATTTCAACCGGCGACTGGCCAGCGATGATCGGCAATGTATCGACAGAGGTCTGGATGCCAAGCTGACGAAGCTGTTCCTGTGCTGCCGGACGACGTGTATCGAGCGACGCCATCAGCACCTTCTTGCGCTGACGTTCGGTCAGACGCTTGGAGATCTTGCCGGTTGTCGTCGTCTTACCTGAGCCCTGCAGACCCACCATCATAATGACGACAGGTGCCGGTGCGTTCAGGTCAATCGAAACGCCTTCAGTGCCGAGCATTTCGATAAGTTCGTCATGGACGATCTTAACGACCATCTGGCCGGGCTTGATGCTTTTCAGAATTTCTGCGCCGACTGCCTTCTCACGAACGCGATCGGTAAACGAGCGAACCACTTCCAGCGAGACGTCGGCTTCAATAAGCGCACGACGCACTTCGCGCAGCGCAGCCGTCACGTCGCTTTCAGAAAGAGCGCCGCGTCCGGTAAGGCCGTTCAGAATGGAGCCAAGACGCTCCTGAAGTGATTCAAACATCGAGTTTCCTTTTAATCCGAGAGGAGGCGTAAGGCTTCGTCAGGGATACATCGTTCTTTGATCAGACCAGTTCAAGAAGCAACCAAAGCGATACAGCACCCGAGGGCGCATCGCGCTGTCGGATGTGGACCTCCGGGATCTCTTTATACCTAATGGGTCCCGGTCGGTGGCTCGCGTTCTGAAGATCGCGGATAGATTGGGTGTGGCTTTAGGGGCTTGAGCCTGCAATGTCAAGCAAAAGCCAGAAAACGGCCCCGACACGATAGGTGCGGGGCCGCTTATACAGGCTTTATTCTGCTTGTGAACCAACAAGCGGATCACCGATGCCCATCATATAGAATCCGATCAGCAACAACGTACCTGCCAGTGTCACATAATAGATAGTCGGAATGATCGTCATGCGCATCGTCAAGCCTTCGCGACCCAACAATCCCACAGTTGCAGAAGCGGCCACAACATTATGAATAGCGATCATATTACCTGCTGCGGCACCCACTGACTGTCCCGCAACCATCAAAGCTCCGGAAAGTCCCAACCCTTCTGCAACACCATATTGGAATTGGCTGAGCATGAGATTCGAAACGGTATTGGAGCCCGCAAGGAACGCGCCGAGAGCACCGACGGACGGGGCGAACAACGGATAGATGCTGCCTACCTCGACCGCTACCCAATCTGCCACCATCAGCGGCATACTGACCAACTCCTTTGAATTGACGCCGGAATTGATCATCACACGAACCATCGGAACCGTGAAAAGCAGAACAAAACCTGCTCCGAGCAAGGTCTTCGTACTTTCACCGAACGCCTTTGATAGTTGCGTGACAGACATGCGGTGAATGAAGAAGGTGATCAGACAGACAATAACGAGCAATCCACCGGGCAGAAACAAGGGCGCAAAGTCACCACTTATACCTGTCTCTCCCATGATGTTGGTTGCGGCGAAAGTCACCGACTTCAAAGCATTTCCAACAGCAGGGAATGTGCGACTTACAACGAGAAACAGCGCAAGAAGTATATATGGCGTCCAGGCAAGTCCCAGCGATATCTTTCGAGATGTCAGCTCATCGAGCTTCATCTCGACGCTGCCCATCCAGCCTTCAGGCCACGCTGACGCTGGCGCAAAATCCCAGGTTTGCTTTGGCATTAGAAATCCGGCCCGTGCTGCAAGCGTTGCGAGAGCCAGCCCCACAAGTCCCCCGATCATTGACGGAAATTCAGCACCCAGAAACACAGCGCTGAGAACATAAGGAATAGTGAATGCGAACGCTGCAAAAATGGCGAAAGGCAAGATGGCGAGCCCTTCAGTCCAAGAACGATTTCGACCGAAGAAGCGTGTCATGATGACAACGAGGAAAAGCGGCATGAAAGTCCCACAAACTGCATGCAGGATGGCCGCTTCCGAAGTTATGATGTGAAAGAAGTGTTCCCAGTTCGAACCAGCGCTTTGGAGCTGATCCGTCAATGCCTCGCGATTAAGACCCGATTGAACGCCAACAATCAGTGGCGTTCCAACTGCGCCGAAAGAAACCGGGGTCGATTGAATAATAAGACCGAATGTGACTGCAGCAAGTGCTGGAAAGCCAACGGCAACCATTAACGGGGCGACAACAGCAGCAGGCGTCCCAAAGCCAGATGCCCCTTCGATGAATGAACCGAAAAGCCAGGCAATCAGAAACACCTGAATGCGTCGATCAGGACTGATTTGTGCGAAACCGGAACGGATCGCAGAAATGCCACCCGAATGTTTTAATGTATTGAGCAGCAGGATTGCACCAAAGATAATCCAGAGCAATCCGGCGGTCTGGATCAACCCCTGGATGGTAGAAGCGATGACACGGTTGCCACTCATGCCCCATAGAGCCATCGCAATAACGACTGTAATCAAGTAAGTGACCGGCATGGCGATCCGGGCTTGAATACGAAATCCAACCAGCATTACACCGGCTACGAAAATCGGCAAAAATGCAAATAAAGCAAGAAATCCATTCGACATGTGGCGTCCTCCCTCGTCAATGTCGTGGCCTTAAAGATCAAACTGCAATCATAGTGGTAAATAGTTTTTACCAGCTAGGCTATAGTCCATCGGTATAAAGCACTTTGTCAACCAGAGCGAAAATTGCCGTTCTCAAGCCTTAAACTTGTCAACCTCCCTTATTCTAGCGATAAAACAAACGAAATGGTGGGACTTGGTGTCCTGTTCCGACATGACATTTGGCGTAAAGAATGGCAAATTCGCGCCGAAGTAGAATCAACTCCAAAGGAGAAACGAATGGCATTGATTGCCAAGGGCCGGTCTTGGACCGCAGCAGCAGTTCTTGCAGTGGGTATGATGACGGGTGCAGGTGTTGCCGAGGCAGCCCAGTGCGGCAACAATGCCGTCGGCTATAGTGCCTGGCTCCAGCAGACATTGAAGGAAGCACCGGGCCGCGGCGTCGGCAAGCGTGCGCTCGATGCGCTGGGTAAAACCAAATACGCTCAGGCCACCATCAATGCTGACCGCAATCAGAAGAGCTTCAAGCTCTCCTTCGAGCAGTTCATGCAGAAGCGCGGCGCAAACACGATCATCCAGCGCGGCAAATCGATCAAGAAGCAGAATGCAGCGCTCTTCGCCAATATCGAAAAGCGTTATGGCGTTCCTGCTGGCCCGCTGATCGCGATCTGGGGCATGGAAACCGGCTTCGGCGCATATCTGGGCAAGCAGCATACGCTTTCCGCAGTTGCAACGCTTGCCTATGACTGCCGCCGCAGCGATTACTTCACCGAACAGCTTTACGCAGCGCTGAAGCTCATTGACCGCGAAGATCTTGATCCAAACGCAGTCGGCGCAATGCACGGCGAAATCGGCCAGACCCAGTTCCTGCCAGTCAACGTCCTGAAATATGGCGTGGATGGTGATGGCAGCGGTCATATCGACATGGCCCGCTCGAAGGCTGACGCACTATATTCGACCGCCAACTTCCTGGTCGGCCACGGCTGGCGTCGTGGTGCTGGCTATCAGCCGGGTGAAGCCAATTATGGCGCAATCCAGGGCTGGAATGCTGCGCAGGTCTACCAGCGCGCTATTGCCGTCATGGGCAAGGCAATCGACGAATAATCATACTTATGGCGAAGCGAGAACATTGTTTCGCCATAAAATGAACAGAGAAAAGCCCCGAATTTCGGGGCTTTTTTCGTCTTATGCTGCTGTTTCCGGTGCTTCTATGACCGAACCTTCAGGTCTTTTGAAGTCACCTGTCTGCTGATCCATCACCCAAAGCTCGCCGGTCGAGATATCGAACCATGCGCCATAGAGGGTGAGCTTGCCCTTCTTCTCAAGAATATCGACACATGGGAATGTGCGCAGATTGTTGATCGAATAGCGGATCGAAATACGCTCCAGCGCGGTCTGACGTTCGGTCGGCGTCATCAACTGGTTGCCGCTGACGGTTTCTGCCGCTGGCGCAATCAGGCTCATCCACTTACCGATAAAGTCGCTTGGTGAAAGCGGCGCGCTTTGCGTATCAAGCGCTGCTTTAATACCACCGCACCGGCCATGGCCCATGACTACAATATTCTTCACCTTGAGGCTCTGCACTGCAAATTCGAGTGCCGCAGAAGCCGCATGGAACTCACCATCCGGTTCATAAGGTGGAATAAGATTGGCAACATTGCGCAATACGAAGATTTCGCCCGGTGCCGTGTTGAAAATTGTTTCCGGAGCGGCGCGGGAATCGCAGCAGGCAATAACCAGGGTTTCTGGTGCCTGACCTTTTTCAGCGAGTTCCTTATAACGTGCCGTTTCAGACGCGAAATGCTCGCTCATAAAGGTTTGGTAACCGGCGAGGAGTGTATCTGGAATATCAGCCATGACTTTCCATTATCCCTATCGAAAACGCAGAGCAATCAAAAACGTGAGGCCGCAACTTGCGACCCGTTGCCACTTACAGCGGTTCCAGTTAAGACTGAATCGTTGGAACCGCTGTAACTATTTGTTTTTACGCATTATCCGACGCAAAACCGGTTCCCACTTTTGCTGGAAATGCTATAATCCAACTCTTATGCACGCAATCCCTTGGTTGGATGCACCAATCGTCGGGTTTGTACCATAGCCATCGGCGTTGCGAGGCTTGAGGCGTCCGCTTCAAGCATCAGCTCATCGGCACCCCGTTTCGCTGAACGGGCCATGATCTCGAACACTGCCGCCGTTGTTCTTTGCAGCGCCTTTTCTTCTGAAAAGCCAGCAAGCCTGCGCGCCAGAAACACCGCCGATGTCAGATCGCCAAGGCCATTGGTCGGCCCATCGACACAACGATGTTCCGCCATCAGCGCAAGGGTTGGTGTGAGCAGAATATTGCCGATGCTACCCGCCATCAATGGAAATGCAGATGTCACCAGCATGGTCGCTGGCCCGGTATCAAGGGCTGCTTCCATCAATGCCTTGTTGTCCTCAAGCTCGACACCCGTCAGCCATGACAGCTCAAAACGATTGGGCGTTGCAATATCGGCAAGCGGCATCAGGTGATCGCGGATACCGATCGCTGTGGCCTCCGGCACGTAAAGACCTTTCTGATCGCCAATCACCGGATCGCAAAGGTAAAGCGCATTGGGATTGCGCTCCTTCACCTTTTTAACCAGTCCCGCCACGGCTTTCGCCTGTTCGGGGTTACCCAGATAGCCGGTGAGGATAGCGCCCACTTCGCCAAGCCATGGCGCGCGCTCAAGATCCTGCATCAGTGTTGCAAATTCCTGCGCGGGCGGCACAATACGCCCTGCAGGACCATGGCCCGGATGCCATGGCAATACCACCGTCGGCACAGCCCAAACGGGAAACCCGAGCGTTTCCAGAGCGAAAACGGCGGCACGGTTTCCGACAGAACCGCGAACGACATGGCTCGAGATGACAATAACGGTTGTCGCGTCCGAAGGCGCAGAAAGCGTCATGTTAAACCTGGCTTTGCATGAGATAAGAAATGAGCCAGACGATAATCGCCAGCGTGATGATGAGTCCAAGTCCGCGTCCGATGCGGGTGGCCCAGAGTTCGATAGGATCGTTCTCCGGTGCATCATTGGCAGCAAGATGGCTTGCAGTACGGGAAAGCCCACGACGCACAATACCCTCGGGGCCGGTCTGCTCCCGCTCCAGTCGTTCAAGAATGCGTTGAGCCTCGTCCTGGCGCTCGCGCCCCGGACTGCCGCCCTCGCCTATGCCCGCCTGATGGCGCTCACCCATAATCTGCCTGCCCTCAAGAAAAGACTCGTTTCCCGGAGACCCGAACCGGGACAGGACACAGCATCACGCCCGGATTGCAGTTCTGCAAGCAGAATATTGTCTGATCAGCCTAGTTTCACGATGAGCTTACCGAAATTGCCACCTTCCAGCATCGAAATGAAAGCCTTGGGAGCATTCTCAAGCCCCTCAACGATATCCTCGCGATAACGCACATGGCCGTCAGCAATCCATTTTGCCATTTCATGATAAAAGGCCGGGCGCTGATCGGCAAAATCACGTTGAATGAATCCGCGAATAGTCAGGCTTTTGGTCAGAATATCGCGCATAAGCAACGGCAACCGATCCGGCCCGTCAAAAGCACCACTCTGATTATATTGCGCGATCAGCCCACAGACAGGCACTCTCGCAAACTGGTTGAGCAGCGGCAGAACGGCGTCCAACACCTTGCCACCGACATTCTCGAAGTACACATCGATGCCCTTTGGGCAAGCTAAAGCCAGTTCCTGCGCAAAATTATCCGAGCGATGATCGAGGGCCACATCAAACCCAAACTCGTCGATCAGCGCTTTGCACTTGTCCGCCCCGCCCGCAATACCGACCGCCCGCGCGCCTTTAAGCTTGGCAATCTGTCCAACCGCAGAACCAACCGGGCCAGTCGCGGCGGCTACCACAACTGTTTCGCCCTCTTTGGGCTGGCCGATTGTCAGCAAGCCGGAATAAGCGGTGAAGCCCGGCATTCCCATGACACCGAGCGCCGTCGTGACAGGCACCTGCTGGGGATCGAGCTTGCGCAACGTGGAAGCATCGGCAACCGCATAACTCTGCCAGCCGGAATGCGAGAGAACAAAATCGCCGGGAAGAAAGCCCGCGCTTTTGCTTTCCACCACTTCACCGACTGTTCCCCCTTCCATGACAGCACCGATATCAACGGGTGCCGCATAGGATTTGGCCGCACTCATTCGCCCGCGCATATAAGGATCGAGCGAGAGATAGCGGATTTTCAGCAGAACTTCGCCCTCGCCCGGCTGCTGGATTGCGGCCTCATCAAGCCGAAAATTCTCTGCCGTGGGCCGTCCATCGGGACGCGATGCAAGGACGATACGGTGGTTTATTTTTCCGCTCATGTGGCACTCCTGCAAAACTCGGGCTGATGACTAAGCCTGCAACATAGATGAATCGCACAGACCTTCAAACGACCGCATGGAAATCTTCATGCTTGTTTTTAACGGAGAGATGGAAACTCAGTTCCCTCCCTGTCAGCGCATTGAAAAAGAAAACCCGCCTCATGGCGGGGCATCGTGGGGCGGGGTTTCTCACTTGGCGGGAGGTATTTGACGTCACGCCCCAATGCGGAGCCAAGACGCGCAACATGAAGAAGCGTCTGGCGTCACTTCATCGTTGGGATAACGAATTCCGCACCATCCTTAACGCCATGCCGCGTGCCCGCAGCAAGGCGAGGACACGCAACATAAAGAAGCGTCTGGCGTTACTTCATCGTTGGGATAACGAATTCCGCACCATCCTTAACGCCATGCCGCGTGCCCGCAGCAAGGCGAGGACACGCAACATGAAGAAGCGTCTGGCGTTACTTCATCGTTGGGATAACGAATTCCGCACCATCCTTAACGCCAGACGGCCAGCGCGAGGTGACTGTCTTGGTTTTGGTGTAGAAGCGGAACGCATCCGGGCCGTGCTGGTTGAGATCGCCGAAGCCCGAAGCCTTCCAGCCACCAAAGGTGTAGTAAGCAATCGGAACCGGAATTGGCACATTGATACCGACCATGCCGACCTGAACGCGGCTGGCAAAATCGCGGGCTGCATCACCGTCACGGGTGAAGATAGCGACGCCATTGCCATATTCATGCTCATTCGGCAGTGCGAGGGCTTCTTCGTAGTTCTTGGCGCGAACAACCGAGAGGACCGGACCGAAGATTTCTTCCTTATAGATGCGCATGTCTGACGTCACATTGTCGAACAGACAGCCACCCATATAGAAGCCGTTTTCATAGCCCTGCATCTTGAAGCCACGACCATCGACTACGAGCTTTGCGCCTTCCTCGACACCGAGATCGACATAGCCACGAATGCGGTCGAGAGCGGCCTTGGTGACAACCGGGCCATAATCGGCCGAATTATCAGTCGAAGGGCCAATCTTCAGAGATTCAACGCGTGGGATCAGCTTTTCCATCAGACGGTTTGCGGTATCTTCACCAACCGGAACAGCAACCGAGATCGCCATGCAGCGTTCGCCAGCCGAACCGTAACCGGCACCGATCAGCGCATCCACGGTCTGATCCATATCCGCATCCGGCATGATCAGCATGTGGTTCTTGGCACCACCGAAACACTGGACGCGCTTGCCGTTCGAGCAGCCGCGACCATAGATATACTGAGCAATTGGTGTCGAGCCGACAAAGCCGATTGCCTGTACATCCTTATCGTCGAGCAGCGCATCAACTGCATCCTTGTCGCCGTTGACGACGTTGAAAATGCCAGCCGGAAGACCTGCTTCCATGAACAGTTCGGCCAGACGCATCGGCACGCCCGGATCGCGTTCAGATGGCTTCAGCACGAAGGCATTGCCGCAGGCAATCGCTGGGCCAGCTTTCCAGAGCGGGATCATGGCAGGGAAGTTGAACGGCGTGATACCGGCAACAACACCAAGCGGCTGACGCATCGAATAGGTGTCGATGCCCGTACCTGCATTGTCGGTGAATTCGCCCTTCAGCATATGAGCGGAACCGAGGCAGACTTCCACCACTTCCAGACCGCGCTGAATGTCGCCCTTGGCGTCAGCAATCGTCTTGCCGTGCTCGCGGGCCAGCAGTTCTGCAAGGCTGTCATATTCAGCTTCGACGAGTTCAAGGAACTTGCGCAGAATGCGAACGCGACGCTGCGGGTTGGTTGCAGCCCATGCTGGCTGAGCCGCCTTAGCGTTTTCGACCGCTGCACGTACTTCATCTTTCGTGGCGAGTGCCACAGTGCCCTGAACCGTGCCGTCAAGCGGCTGAAAAATATCAGCCGTACGACCGCTTTTGCCGGCTACATGCTTGCCGCCAATGAAATGTCCTACAGTACGCATCGGAATGCCTCCCAGCTGTGGTGTTCAATAAGGCGACACTAAGAGCCACCTTCTTCAAACACATCCTGACTCTGCAAATTCACAATTGCAAGTCGCTGAAAAGCGTATCCGTTGTGCATTTTTTATAGTACGGTCTTCCGAAGAATACGCTTGAGCAGAGAGTGCCATGAACTGGGATGATATTCGGATATTTCTGGCCGTTGCGCGTTCGGGGCAAATTCTGGGAGCGGCCAAAAGATTAGGCATCAACCACACCACGGTGGCACGTCGCCTGACAGCGCTTGAAGCCGCACTCTCGACAACACTTCTGACACGCCGCACCAATGGCTCGACACTGACGCAGGCGGGTGAAGAGTTTCTTCTGGCGGCTGAACGTATGGAAGCGGAAATGCTTTCAGCCCGTGCGCAGGTTGGCAATGCCGATGTTGCTGTGTCCGGCACGGTGCGTATCGGCGCCCCCGATGGTTTTGGCGTTAATTTTCTGGCCCCCAGACTGGCACGGCTCACACAGCAATACCCAGACCTGACTATTCAATTGGTGCCGGTGCCGCGCTCGTTTTCGTTGTCACGGCGCGAGGCGGATATCGCCATCACTGTGGAACGCCCCGAGCAAGGCAGGCTGATTGCCCGCAGGCTGGTGGATTATACGCTCGGTCTTTATGCCCATCGCAGCTATCTCGAAGAGCATGGCACGCCGCAAACGACTGAAGAACTGAGTGGCCACAGACTGATTGGCTATGTTGAAGACCTCGTGGTCAACCCGTCGCTTGCCTATGCCGCGGAAATCAGCCGTGACTGGAAACCGGATTTCGAAGTATCGAGTGCGCTGGGTCAGGTGGAAGCGGTGCGGGCCGGTGCTGGCATCGGCATTCTTCATGCGTTCATCGCACGCGCCGATCCCGATCTCGTGCCGCTCTTTCCAGATCGCACAATCCGCCGTGCCTATTGGCTCACATATCATGAATCCGCACGCACACTTCGCCGCGTGACCGCTGTTTCAGCGCTGATTTCGGAACTGGTCGAGAACGAGAAATCGCTGTTTAGCTAAAGCAGTTCCAGCAAAAATGTGAACCGGTTTTGCGTTCGGAAATGCGATAAAAACAAGCCGCTCTATCGCGCTTTCCAGTAGATCACCATCACGACAACAATCATGATTGCCGGAATAAACAGCGCATCAAGACCAACGAAATAATGCGCCAGACCACCGCAGACAGCGCCAACCATCAGCGAGAACCAGACCGCGAAATGCTGCAACCAGCGCCAGCGCGGAACCTCGCCACGCAATGATCCGGCAAGATCAGCGGCAGAATTGAACAATGTGCCTGTCACGTAAGTCACGCCAAGCCGCGCAGAACCTATGGGCTGCACGGCCGCATTCTGTGCGCCCATGGCAGCTGCAAGCAGCAGCACAGGATGGACCAGCGCAAGCCCTTCGCGGCGCAAGATACTCACCAGCAGCAACACAATCACTACGCTCGCCATCACCGCGAGGCTTCCATCCTTGCGATAGGCTCTTACCACCAGCGTGCCAAGAAACGCGCCGACAAAGAACAGAGCGATCAATGCAGCTGGCAGCCATATGACGACGTTGCCCATCACGTCGGGCTGACCAGCGATGGCAATGCCAAGCTGCGTGGTGTTGCCACTCATGAAGGATGCGAAAAAGCCTCCCAGTTCAAGAAAGGCAATTGCATCAACGAAACCTGCCGAGGCCGTAAGAGCCAGCCCCGGCGACAGCTGAGAATTCGGTGTCATGTGTCAGGACTTTGAAAAGGAACAGCCCGGTTTTTAGCGCGTCCCGAAAAATGTGAAACGGTTTTCGGGAAGGATGCGCGCCAAAACAAATATTGAGATGCGCCGATCTGATTTAATCAGATCGAAACGCGATCAAAAAACCGGGCCACTACAAAAAATGAAATACGCGATCAAACGCGTTTGACGATCCGCAGAATAATCAGAAGTATCGCCGCGCCGATGAAGGCATTGATGATCGCGGCGATAATACCGCCGCCAACCGAGAAGCCCAGACGAGGCAGCAACCAGCCCGCAAAGAAGGCACCGATCACGCCAACGATGATATTGCCGATGAGGCCGAAACCACCACCCTGCACCACCTTGCCAGCAAGCCAACCGGCAATCAGACCAACGAAAAGGAATACAAGAAGACTCATTCCGTCCATAAACAATTCTCCCTCTCAGAACGCGCCCGCGACGCCTCTGAGACGAGTTGACATGATGTTGCCCCGCTAGACAAGGGGGCTGACGAATTATGGCGCGAGATGCCGGAAAGCGCTCACGACCTCTTCATAGACCTTACGCTTGAAAGGCACGATCAATTCAGGAAGCTCCTGCATTGGCTTCCACGCCCATTCCTCAAACTCTGCTGTATGACCACCGGGCGGCGGATTGATTGCAATCTCACTTTCATCGCCTTCAAAGCGATAGGCGAACCATTTCTGGGTCTGACCGCGATATTTGCCCTTAAGCGCCTGTCCGACAAGACGCGCTGGCAGATCGTAATTGATCCAGTTCGGCGCTTCTTCAAGCAGCGACACCGACTTCATGCCGGTTTCTTCGTAAAGCTCACGCAGCGACGCAACTGCCGGATCTTCGCCCTTATCGATACCGCCCTGCGGCATCTGCCAGAGCTGTGTTGCGCCATCCATTTCGTCGCCCGGAATAACAATGCGTCGCCCGGCCCAGACAAGACCGGCCTTGTTGAGAACCATCAACCCCACGCAAGGGCGATAGGGCAAGCTTTCAGGATCGACGGGGCCTTTGTGCTTCGACATGATATCTCCGTGTAATCGCAAATGTTTTCACAACTGATATGCGGCAGAACATACAGTTTCAATGTTATTGAACTGCGACAAAAGAAAACGCGGGAGCCTGAACTCCCGCGTTTGATGTTTCCATCGCCTTCAAAGACAGATCAGTTCAGAACGCTCTTCTTCGGATCTGGTGGGAAGGCAGCATTAGCCTCTTCACCGCGCAGAAGCTTCAGCGCTTCATTGAGCTGAACGTCATCCTTGGTCTCAAGCGGCACATAAGCGGCCGAACCCGAACCGGCATCGTCTTCCTCATTGCCCTTGATGTGGCCTTTGAGCTCAGACTCACCACGAACGACATCTTCACCACGCAGTTCTGGTGGCAGCGGCTGTTCAACCTTGATGTCTGGCGTGATGCCCTTGCCCTGGATCGACTTGCCCGATGGCGTGTAATAGAGCGCCGTCGTCAGACGCAGCGATCCGTTTTCGCCAAGCGGGATAATGGTCTGGACAGAGCCCTTCCCGAAGGACTGCGTGCCAAGCACGGTCGCACGGCGATGATCCTGCAGCGCACCCGCGACGATTTCCGACGCACTGGCCGAACCGCCATTGATGAGCACGATCACCGGCTTGCCATCAGCCAGATCACCCTTGCGCGCATCAAAGCGCGTCACATCCTGCGGATCACGACCACGGGTCGAAACGATTTCGCCCTTGTCGAGGAAGGTATCGGAAACAGCGACAGCCTGATCGAGCAGACCACCCGGGTTGAGGCGCAGGTCAAGCACATAGCCCTTGAGCTTATCGCCAGGGAGCTTTTCCTGAATGTCCTTGATCGCCTTCTTGAGGTCATCGGAGGTCTGTTCGGTGAAGGAAATCACACGCAAATAGCCGACATCATTCTCGACGCGAGAACGAACGGCCTTAACCTTGATCACAGCACGGTCGATCTTGAGCGTGATCGGCTTGTCTGCGCCCTGACGAATAAGTGTCAGCTCGATTGGCGAACCAACTTCACCGCGCATCTTTTCAACCGCATCGCTGAGGCTGAGGCCACGAACTTCCTGACCATCGATCTTACTGATCAGATCGCCTGCGAGGACACCAGCTTTGGAGGCTGGCGTATCATCGATTGGCGCAATGACCTTAACCAGATCGTTGTCCATGGTGACTTCAATACCAAGACCGCCAAACTCACCCTTGGTCTGCACGCGCATATCCTGCGCTGCTTCCGGGTTGAGGTAGGATGAATGCGGGTCAAGCGACGTCAACATGCCGTTGATGGCGCTTTCCGTCAGCTTCTTGTCATCTGGCGGCGTCACATATTGCTGGCGCACGCGCTCAAAAATATCACCGAAGAGAGCCAGGTCCTTATAGACATCGCTATCTTTCCCCGCTGCGGCAAAAGCAGTGGAGGCAGGCGCGCCCTGAACCATCACCATGGCTGACGCCCCCATCAGGGCCCCGGCGAACAGCAGCGACAGTTTACGTATCATTTTGTGTCCTTCCAGAAAGCCGCTCGGACCACCACGGGGCCGGATCAACGGGTTTTCCATCTTTTCGAAACTCAATGTAAAGCAATGGCGCGCCATTGCCCACCTCAATCGGTGCAACACTTGCGAGAAGTTTTTCACCCATTGCGCCGACAGGTTCACCCGCCAACACAAACTGACCTTGCGCCACATCGATTCGGCCCATGCCAGCCATCACGATATGATATCCGCCGCCAGCGTCCAGGATCAAGAGCTGCCCATAAGATCTGAATGTACCTGCGTATAGTACAACGCCATCGGAAGGTGACGTAATCGTGGCAGCGGGCAAGGTTTCAACCACCTGCCCCATCATGTTGCCACCGACACCGTCTTTTTCGTTAAAATGCCGGAGAGTCTTGCCTGCAGCAGGCAATCCAAGCTTTCCTTGCAGCGATGCAAAATCAATCTGCGCGTGCAGACGGTTCTCGTCAGGCGTTGCTTCTCCAGCCTTTTCCTGCGCTTTTGCAAGGCGATCAGCTTCCGCTTTACGTGCAGCCTCGGCAGCATCGCGCACACCAGCCATCTGCTCATCCAGCCCGTCAATCAGCTCTTTGAGACTGCCTGCTCTGTCAGCAAGTTCTTCCGAACGCTTGCGCTGCGCTAGGATTTCCTGCTCGGACTGGGCCTGCAACTTCTTCTTTTCTTCAAGAAGAAGTGATTGACGCTTTTGCTCTTCGGCCTGTGCTGTGCGTGTTTCCTTGAGCTTGTCCTGCTCTTGAGCGATGGAGGCGACCACGCGCTGCATATCTTTCAGATCGCCGGTCAGCTCTTCCACCTGTTCGCGCATTTCCGGCACAACGGCGCCAAGCAGCACAGCGCTGCGCACCGATGCCAATGCATCGTCGGGCCGCACGAGAATAGCCGGCGGCGGGTTCAACCCCATGCGCTGCAATGCAGCCAGCACCTCTGCCAAAACGCTTCGGCGCGCGCGCAATGAATTGCGAATGCCGTCTTCCTGCTCGCGCAAGGAAACCAGCTTGTCGGCACTATCGGCAATATCCTGCTGCAACTTCTTGTCTGTCTTTGCAGACTGGATAAGCGCTGCCGTAATCGTTGCCTGATCTTTCTTAAGGTTGGCTACCTCGTCTTCGAGCTGTTTAAGCTTGTCGCTTGATACAGAGAGTTCGGTGCTGAGCTGCTCATATTCACTTGCCGCCTTGTCGCGCTGCTGCTGGATTCCTTCTTGCGCAAAAGCCAGCGTTGCGCCTGACATAAGTGCAGTCGCAACAAGGCCAGCCCGCATCAAGGCAGGCAGCAAAGACTTTTTTGAAAGGCGAAAAGGACTCATGGCGCGCTATATCAGAAAGAAACAAGGCCAAAACTAGCCGCAGAGCATTAAGGAATTGTTAGCCATAGTAGCGCCGACGATAATTTCAGTGCTAGGCAGAATATGCCGTCAGTTTCATTGTGGGTCGAATATATGGAAGCGGGATCTGCATAGATGACTTCAGAAGTTCGCGTAGGGGCATCCGACTGGCGCCAGGGGCGCGGTTATATTCATACCTATATCTGCGAGAAAATCGCTTCAACGACGGTTGGAAATCGTTGCGATATCCTCATGATACTCCACGAATTGGGGCTGGAAATTACCGGACAGACCATCGACAGCGTAAGCGTTATCAACCCGCAAACGGGCAATCGCTTTACGCTGAGAGGTAAGATCTACCATGAGAATTGGACCCGCACAGTCTCGTAAATAACCAGCAGTAAATCTCGCTCACGGCGCCAGATCAGGATAGCTCTGTACATATTCGTGCATTTCACGCCGATAACGCCAGACAGCGCGTGCGCGGTGTTTCCAGAGGTCGCGGCGTGGCTGTTTCCATGGCTTTTCCGGACCATGGAAATGCACGATGATATCCGGCACGGATTTGCTTTCTTCAGCATCGCCACCAAGTCGGGCAATGTGGCGCCGTTGCCTCGCGGCCTGTCTCCACGACGAATTATAAGCCGGGTTGAGCAAATGCACGCGATCCCGAAAGACATTGTTGAGATGGTCCTGATCGCCCAACGGGCAGGCAGAAGCACGAACCAGATCATGCATGGCCCGGTGCAGTTCAGGCTCTGCACGGATGGCATCGGTATCAAGCAGAAGAACACCGGAGTTGAAGTAGCGCGATATATCGCTTTGCTGCATCAGTCCCTGCAACTCACGGACACGGGGCATACATTTTTCGCGCACCTTGAGATTGCGAGCAGACCATTTCGCCACAACGCAATCGCGCACCGCCCCAACCGGACACCCATTGAGATTAAGCGCGAAAAGTGGGGCGACGTCGCCCACTACCTGCGTATCGCCATCAATATAGAGAACACGACCTGAAATTCTGGTCGGAATATGCAAACGCCCCATTGATGCGGCAGAGATATAGGCCGTTGGCCCTTTTGCCCCGTCCAAATCATCCTGGGTAAGAGCAAGGCAATTCAGCGTGACTGCAGGATTTTTGGAAGCGACCCGATGCACTGCCTCCCAATCCTCGTCCCTTAATCCGTCACCCCAGAAATGAATGATACCCGGGACAGACAAGTGGCGCAGAACGCCCCACATCGCCACCAGAGTTGGCTTGAGAAAACCACGATCAGTCACGAATGCGATCTGTGGCAGCGTTTTATTCGTCGATGAAAGCGACATGCAATTCTTCAAATGATGCACAAGGCAGTTACAAAACCCGACCCGGCGCATCAACTATTGGAAGAACATGAAATAATTAGGATCGGTGATAAGGATGTCCCGCAAGAATTGTTGCGGCCCGATATAATTGCTCAGCAATCAATATGCGGGCTATCTGGTGCGGCCATGTCAGCTCTCCCAGAGCGAGAACCAGATCGGCGCGCGAACGCAAAGCAGGATCGTGCCCATCCGGGCCGCCAATGGCGACAATCAGCTGGCGCTTGCCATCATCACGCATCCGGCCGATGCGTTCAGCAAAAGCTTCCGAGCCGAGCGCCTTGCCGCGCTCGTCGAGCAGGATAAGAGCAGCACCATTATCGAGAGCTTCATTGATGCGCTGTGCTTCTTCGGCCTTACGCAGTTCAGCCGTCTGTCCACGACTTTCGGGGATTTCGCTCACACCGGCGAATTCAAGCCCAAGCGACGGCCCCGCCTTGGAAAAACGGTCGAAATAACGCTCGACCAACTCCCGCTCGGGGCCGGCTTTCATCCGGCCCACGGCCATAACACTCACACGCATCACGTCCTCTTTACGACTTAGAGCGCATTTCGATCAGATCGGCGCTCTAACTCTTTCTTTTAACGCGCATCTCTATCCGAAAACCGTTTCACACGTTTCGGATGCGCTCAAATCAGTGCACCGTTCCCGATGCGCGCTGATCTTCGAAATCGTCGTTGATCCAGATTTTTTCCAGATTGTAGAAATCACGGATTTCCGGACGGAAAATATGGACGACGATATCGCCTGTATCGATGAGAACCCAATCACCGCCCTCGAGTCCTTCGACCCGCATATCCTTGCAGCCCATTTCACGAAGAGCCTGCAAAAGATGGTCAGCGACAGCCGTCACATGACGATGCGAACGACCAGACGCGACGATCATATAATCGCCGATCGAAGATCTTCCGCGGATGTCGATGGGGATAATGGATTCTGCTTTGGAGTTTTCGAGACTGGCCAAAGCCGCGTCGAAGGCCTGGGACACGAAAGCTGTTTCGTTCATCCCGACCGGTGAAGGCGCGTGGTGAGCCTTCTTCTCAATTGCTGTTCTCAGTGTAGTTCCTTTCCGACAAGAACAACGCAGTACGGCATTCATAAGCACCGTACATACCTAAGATAGGCAGAGTCCCTGTATTCTTTCAAGAGTCTTGAATGGCTTACACCATTCACTTTTTCAATTTCTGTTTGCGGAGTGCGGTTGATGAGAGCGAAGATCGCGGTCCGTGAATGAAGGTCCAGGCCGGTGGTGTACGCCGCGCAAGGAGCGGGGCGTAATGTTCATCTAGCCGGCTATCGGAAAATGTTTGCGCCATGCGTGACGATAAATAAGCCAAGGTCGAACCTGGCCTGTCGATGACAGCAATTGGGAAATTCTGCGCAATCTCCCGCCAGCGCTGCCAGCGATGGAAGGAAGCGAGATTGTCCGCCCCCATAACCCAGACGAAATGCACACCGGGATTGGCCTTGCGGATCAGCGCCAGAGTGTCGGCTGTGTAGCGCACGTCAAAAGCGGCTTCCAGCGCCGTCACCTTGATGCGCGGATCGCTTGCCACATGCTCGCTGAGCTCCAGACGTTCAGCAAGCGGGGCAAGTTCGCGCTTATCCTTCAGCGGATTGCCGGGCGTCACCATCCACCAGAGCTGATCAAGCTTCAGCCGCCGAATGGCGATTTCAGCGACCAGCGCATGACCACCATGCGGTGGGTTGAACGAGCCGCCAAACAGGCCGACCGTCATGCCCTTTTCGACATGCGGCATACGCAAATATTGCGCATCAACGTCCGGATAACTCGCCTTTAATGCGGAAAGCCCGAAGCCGAACTTCATCAGCCTCTAACCTGTCCGTTTCCACGAACACGATATTTGAAAGAGGTCAGTTGTTCGACACCAACCGGCCCGCGCGCATGCATCTTGCCGGTAGCAATGCCAATTTCCGCCCCCATGCCGAACTCGCCACCATCTGCAAACTGCGTCGAGGCATTGTGCAGAAGAATGGCAGAGTCGATCTCGTTGAAGAAGCGCGCAACAACATCCGCATCCTCAGCTACAACAGCTTCTGTGTGGTGGGAGGAGTAACGGTTGATATGCTCAATCGCACCCGAGACGCCATCAACCAGCGCCACTGAAATGATCGCATCCAGATATTCGGTCGACCAATCTTCTTCCGTAGCAGGCGTGGCGGTTGCATAAAGTGCTATGACTTCATCGCTGCCGCGAATTTCGCAGCCCTTGGCAGCCAGATCTTCAAGAACCGGCACCAGATGCGTTTGAGCCACCGCGCGATCCACAAGCAAGGTTTCGGTCGCACCGCAAATACCGGTGCGGCGCATCTTTGCGTTCACAGCAATCGCACGCGCCATATCGAGATCAGCGGACTTGTCGATATAGAGATGACAAATGCCTTCAAGATGCGCGAAAACCGGCACCCGCGCTTCCGATTGCACGCGCGCAACGAGGCTTTTGCCGCCCCGTGGCACGATCACGTCAATCGCGCCATTCAGACCTTTGAGCATTTCGCCAACTGCCGCACGGTCAGTAACCGGAACGATCTGGATAGCATCGGCAGGCAATTGAGCTGCCTCCAGTCCCGCAACCAGTGCCTTGTGAATAGCAGCCGACGAATGTGCAGAATCTGAACCACCACGCAGGATGACCGCATTGCCAGCCTTAAGGCATAGCGCGCCAGCATCTGCCGTCACATTGGGACGGCTTTCATAGATCACGCCGATGACACCCAATGGCGTACGAACGCGCTCGATATGGAGACCATTCGGACGATCCCACTCGGCAATCACTTCACCGACTGGATCATTCAATTCAGCAATAGCGCGAATGCCGTCGGCGATTGCCTGAATGCGATTGTCATCGAGTGTCAGCCGATCAACAAACGAAGCCGCCATCCCGCTTTCCGCAGCATTCGCAAGATCGAGCTTGTTGGCTTCAAGAATGGCATCTTTGCTTGTGAGGATGCTATCTGCTGCAGCAAGCAGGGCTTTGTTTTTCTGTTGAGGCGAAGCGATGGAAAGCGGAGCCGCTGCCTGTCTGGCTTTACGACCAACTTCTGCCATGATGGCTGCGATGTCAGTTCCGGCGTCCACTTTGTTCAACATCCTCTTCCCCTTATGCTTCTTCCGTCTCGCTAGAGCGCCGTGCGCCCTTCCGGGCGCACAAAGGTCGCTCTAAAACTTTATATTTACAGCATAATTTTACCTTAAACTGATTCAAGTTTAAGGAATTATGCTGTAGTGGTTACACCCCGTACCACCAGATCATTGCGATGGATCATTGCAGCGCGCGCATCATAGCCAAGAATGGCGCTGATCTCATCGCTTTTGTGCCCGGCAATTTTGCGCGCATCTTCCGCATCATAAGCAATCAGACCGCGCGCGATTTCACGGCCGTCCTCGTTGAGAACCGCAACCGTGTCGCCACGCTCAAACTGGCCTTCAATCTCTTTCACACCCGCAGGCAATAGCGACTTGCCGGATTTCAGCGCCTTGACTGCACCAGCATCGACACGCAAACGACCAGCAGGTTCGAGATTGCCGGAAATCCACGTCTTCCATGCATTTACCGGAGCACGCGCTGGCTCAAACAATGTCGCGCGTTCGCCCCGATCAATGGCCGAAAGCGGCCCCATACGTGTGCCGGAGGTGATAATCATCGCAGTGCCTGCCGCATTGGCTATCTTGCCGGCGTCAAGTTTGGTCTTCATGCCACCGCGTGAAAGCTCTGATGCCGCAGCACCCGCCATCGCCTCAATCTGAGGTGTGATTGTTGTAACGAGCGGCAGAAACTGTGCGTTCGGGTCTTTATGCGGCGGTGCCGTGTAAAGGCCGTCAATATCCGAAAGCAGAATAAGAAGGTCTGCACCCATCATGGTTGCAACACGGGCTGCGAGACGATCATTATCGCCATAACGGATTTCAGTCGTCGCAACCGTATCATTCTCGTTGATGATCGGCACTGCGCCGAGCTTCAGAAGCGTTTCAATCGTCGCGCGCGCATTGAGATAACGGCGACGCTCTTCCGTATCCGAAAGTGTCACGAGAATCTGACCTGACTTGAGGTCGTGGCCACCGAGCACATCGGCATAGGCTTTCGCAAGCGCGATCTGTCCGGCGGCAGCTGCTGCCTGACTTTCTTCAAGCTTGAGCGATTTCTTGGGCAGACCAAGAACCGTGCGTCCAAGAGCGATAGCGCCGGATGAAACAACCAGAACTTCGACGCCCGCATGATGGAGCGCCGCAACGTCCTGACCCAGGCTCTCAAGCCAATTTTGCTTGAGACCAGTTGAGCGGTCCACCAGAAGGGCTGATCCGATTTTGATAACGATGCGGCGATAGTCTTTGAGTTGTTTCAACATGCCTTCATTCCCTCGCCGCATTCTCAAGCGCATGCCGAAAAGCGTGAAGCGGTTTTCGGACAAGATGCGCGACCAAATAAAACCCTATGCTTATTCGTCTTCAGCAGTACCGGCTTCAACGGCCCGGCTCTGATCAATAACCGCAGCCAGCTGGCGTAGCGCATCGTTCAAGCCTTCATGGCTGACCGCTGAAAGCAGCAGCGGATCGCGCCCGCAAGCCTTCTTCAGCGCCTTCACCTTTTCCTTGCGTGCATCCGGATCAAGCGTATCGATCTGCGACAGCGCCACGATTTCCGTCTTGTCCGCAAGGCCATGCTCATAGGCCTCCAGTTCACCGCGAATGACGGTGTAAGCTTTCGCAACATCTTCTTCCTGCGCCGACACCAGATGCAGAAGCACGCGGGTACGCTCGACGTGGCCCAGGAAGCGATCACCAAGGCCAATGCCTTCACTGGCGCCTTCAATCAGGCCCGGAATGTCAGCGATGACAAATTCACGCGCATCGACGCGCGCGACACCGAGGTTGGGGTGCAGTGTCGTGAAAGGATAATCCGCAATCTTGGGCTTTGCAGCCGTCACACTTGCCAGAAAGGTCGATTTGCCCGCATTCGGAAGGCCGACCAGACCAGCATCAGCAATCAGCTTGAGCCGCAGCCAAAGTGTACGCTCAATACCGTCCTGACCCGGATTGGCGCGACGTGGCGCGCGATTGGTAGAGGTCGTAAAATGCAGATTGCCAAAGCCGCCATTACCACCCTTGGCCAGACGATAACGCTGACCAATTTCGGTGATGTCACAGATCAGCGTTTCATCATCTTCTTCAAAAATCTGCGTGCCAACCGGCACTTTGAGGATGACATCATCGCCCTTGCCGCCGGTCATGTTGCGGCCCATGCCATGCATACCGGTCTTGGCCCGGAAGTGTTGCTGATAGCGATAATCAATCAGCGTGTTGAGGCCATTGACGGCTTCCACCCAGACGTCGCCACCGCGCCCGCCATCACCGCCATCAGGGCCACCGAATTCAAGAAACTTCTCGCGGCGGAACGACACGGCCCCCGCCCCGCCATTACCGGAGCGGATATAGATCTTGGCCTGATCGAGAAATTTCATTGAACCTTACCTCTTACGACGCAATAGAACTTGACTTGGGTGCGTCTTAAACTTTGGGATTGCGCGCAATCTCGCGCAATCCGATTTGCAATTACAGCAAAACCCGTGTCCTGCAAACAGCAGAAACATAAGGTTTTCAGCCTAAATTCAGTTTCCACGCAGGATCACTGAAATCAATATAGAGCAGTTCCTGATCCAGATACTGACCCTGCACATAAAGCGACTTCGGCTCAACACCATAGGATTTGAAACCAAGCTCATAATAGATGCGCTTCGCAGGCTCATTGGTTGCCACGACTTTCGCATCCAGTATCACGACGTGCTCAGCCGCGTGTTCGATAATCTGCCCAACAAGCGCCCTGCCAAGTCGCAAGCCACGCGCTTCCGGCGCGACATAGACACTGACCAGAGTGCCACGATGGCGCTCGGACCTGCGTTCATGGCGGAACAAGCCGGCGATACCCATCAGGTTTTCACCATCAAAGGCACCGAAAATGACATTGCCGTTCACTTGCTCCAGACGGCGTGCAAACACGCTGTCGGAATAGGCATTTTCTTCTTCAAAGGTCGACCCAAAAGCTTGCGGCGCGAGCTGCAATGCAGACAAGCGGATCGCGCGAAACCGGTGCAGGTCTCCCTTATCCAGTGCGCGAACAACAACCCTTTCACGGGCGACAGCGTAAATATCGTTCATTATATTCCCCGATGATTATCGGTCCTGCGATTTTCACGCAGGACCTTTTTTTATGACTGCCAGCTTCTCAGGCCGATCCAGGTCCGCCGGTCAAGGACATAGCGCTCGACAGGGACATTCCCGGCAGCAAGTGAATCCGCCATGCCCATGCTGCTGAACTGAAAGCCGCACTTATGAATCACGCGACGCGAACCGCCATTGCTAGCGTGACACGAAACATGCAACCGCTCGATTGGCGTGGCACGGAAGGCCAGATCGATCAATGCGTGGGCAGCTTCCGTGGCAAAACCATGCCCCCAATAGGGCTCACCCAGCCAATAGCCGATCTCCAGGCCTTCGCCGTGGCTATGCGGGTGGATGCCACAACAACCCATAAAGATACCGGTTTCAGCTTGGGTGATTGCGTAAATGCAATTGCCCATCTCGCCTTTTCGCACGCGCTCGACAAAATCCACGGCATTTTCGCGGGTGTATGGATGAGGCATACGGGCGAGCATAGTCGAGACGCGGGCGTTATTGGCAAGATAGGAAATTGCATCCACGTCTTCGGTATGTGGCGGGCGGAGAACCAGCCTGTCCGTGACGAGGACGGGGCAATCTAACTGATCTGCTAATCCAGGCGAGAGATCAGCATAACTGGCCTCCCGCTCGCTACAGCTCTCGTAATATTCTTCTTCTAAAACTTCGACGACCATTTGTCTGTCCTCCAGATGCAAAAAGGGAAGATGGTTGTCCCATCTTCCCTTCGATCTTTAGGCTGGTCGCCATATATACCGGGTCCAATGGGACGCCGGTATTTATGAGTGCCCGGCTTACTCTGCTGCTTCCGCGATCGGGTTTACCGATACGTAGGTGCGGCCGTTGGCCTTCGTGCGGAAAGCAACGGAACCGTTGGTGGTAGCAAAAATGGTGTGGTCTTTACCGAGGCCAACATTGGCGCCCGGATGCCACTTCGTGCCGCGTTGGCGCACGATGATGTTGCCAGAAACGACAGCTTCGCCGCCGAACTTCTTCACGCCAAGGCGCTTCGACTCTGAATCGCGACCGTTACGCGACGAACCACCAGCTTTTTTGTGTGCCATTGGATTTCTCCTTTAATCTCTTCTACTTACTCAGCCGACTCGGCCTTGGCTGCAGCCTTCTTAGGCGCTGCCTTCTTTGGCTTTGCGACTTCGCCTTCAGCGGTGTCTGCCTTAGGAGCCTTCTTCTCAGCGGCCTTCTTCGATGGCTTTGCGCCGTCGGTAAGGATCTCCGAGATACGGATCGTCGTCTGTTCCTGACGATGACCGCGGGTGCGCTTCGAATTCTGACGGCGACGCTTCTTGAACGCGATAACCTTGCGCGCACGGCCCTGTTCAACGACTTCAGCCGTTACGAGAGCGCCTGCTACGGTCGGAGCACCGATCGTCGTGCCAACCAGCAGAACTTCTGCGAATTCTACGATGTCGCCAGCTTCGCCAGCAACTTTTTCGATCTTGATCAGGTCATTTGCGGCAACGCGGTACTGCTTGCCACCGGTCTTAATGACTGCGAACATTTGTTGTCCTTTCGGTTGTTCGGTCCGGCTCTCATTTCCACGACATTTGCGCCGAAGTGATGGGCCGTCTTTTTATCAGTCGGTTGGTGAGTGGGCTTTATGCCCTTGATTACAACTCCGGAAACCCGAAATTTCGCAATCAAAACAATAGGCGCGGATTACTCCACGCCTGAAGTCTGGTGCTTATAGGTGTGAAGCAGCAGAAAAGTCAAGAATTTTCACAACAGAATGCAAATTAGCTCTTGTCTAATCGTCTCTGGCTCGTTATTGAGCCGCTACACACTTAGCATTCGCTTTAGATGCTTATCAACGGCGCGATTTTATGGATCGCTTTACCCGTGGTGCACAATGCGGAGAGGTGGCTGAGTGGTCGAAAGTACCGCACTCGAAATGCGGCGTGGGGGTAACTCCACCGTGGGTTCGAATCCCACCCTCTCCGCCATTTTATCTATTGAAACGACATCGCACCGAGCATCGCTGATTGACGTCAGTTCTCCCCTGCGCGGCCCACAATCATCAACTGCTGGACCACGCCTGAGACGAGGTAATGCTTGCGGATTGAAGAGCCGCTAAAGGTTCTTCTGAGCAAACCGATCAAATGCCTTCAGGAACTCACCAAGGAACTTGGCCGTATCAGGCACCAGCTTGCCGCTTTCATCCAGCAGCTTGTCAACATGTGCGAGATAAGCCTCTGGCTGCTGCAAAGTCGGCATATCCAGAAATACCAACGACTGACGAAGATGATGATTGGCACCGAAGGCTGAAATATTGCCCGGAGAGCCGCTGATGATCGCAGCAGGCTTTCCACTCCAGACACTCTGGCCATATGGACGTGAACCGACATCGAGCGCGTTCTTTAAGCCTCCGGGCACCGACCGGTTATATTCCGGCGTTACGAACAACACGGCATTGGCCTTGCTCACCTCAGCACGGAAACGTTTCCAGGCAGCGGGTGGGGCGTCGGTATCCAGATCCGGATTATAGAGCGGCAAGTCGCCGATCTCGACAATCGTCAATGCCATGTCGTCTGGTGTTACTGCATTCAAGCCGAGCGCAACCTTATGATTGAAAGAATCTTTTCTCAAGCTCCCAACCAGAACAGCTACATTCACTTTCGTCATAGCAATTTCCTCTTTGAAATCGAACAAGCCTCACTTGCAAAGGAAGTAAGAGACAAAGCCAAGAGGTCAACTCGCCTGACACAGAATGATCTTGCTGAGTGCTTCCGGCCACCGCTTCTCAGCAATGGCCAGTCCGTGCTAGAAGGCCGTCATGAGTGTGTTGTCAGATGTTTCTCCCGTTTATAATCCGCCGTTAGAGCCATATGTTTCGATCATCCATCGCGACGTGGATATTCTGGTTCTGGATAAGCCAAGCGGACTGTTATCCGTGCCCGGACGTCATCCGGCGCTTTCTGACAGCCTGGCCACACGCGTCCAAAAACAGTTTCCAAAAGCTTTGATGATCAATCGTCTGGATAAAGACACGTCCGGTCTTGTGCTCATGTCGCTCAATCGCAAAGCCCACGCCGCTATTGCTGCGCAGTTTGAAGCGCGCACGACAGAAAAGCGCTACATTGCCGAGGTTTGGGGTCGGGTGGAACAAGACGGCGGACTGATCGATCTGCCATTGGCAATTGATCCGGACAATAAACCGCGTCATCGTGTCGATCTTGATAATGGAAAGCCAGCCCAGACACGCTGGCAGGTGCTGGAACGTCATGAAAACAGCACAAGAATGCAGTTGTTTCCGCTGACTGGTCGTACTCATCAATTGCGCGTTCACATGAAAGCGCTGGGGCATGTTATTCTTGGCGATGAGTTTTATGCCGAAGGTGAGGCACTTGGCGCAGCAGACCGCTTGCTTCTTCATGCAGAAGAAGTCGCTTTCCATCACCCGGATGGTAGGCATGTGAAATTCACGGCCCCTTGCCCTTTCTAACAATGGCTATGTTTCGGAAATACCCATGTCGCAGAAAATAGACACATCGGAACTGGTTGTTGATTTTGTCGGTGGTGCCGTCGGGCATCGCTTTCGTTCCGGTGAGGGACGCGGACAGGCTCTGGCAAAGGCGGCGGGTCTTGCGAGTGGCATCACGCCAGACATTGTCGATGCAACAGCCGGTCTTGGCCGCGACGCTTTTCTGCTCGCCGCACTGGGTGCGAAGGTAACGCTGATAGAGCGATCAGAGAAAATGCACAGGCTGCTGGCTGAAGGGCTGGCGCGCGCTGCAGCTGAAGGCGGTCAATATGCGGAAACAGTGGCGCGCATGACGCTATTACATGGCGATTCCTGCCTGCTGATACCGGCATTGAAGCCAATGGTCGTTCTTGTTGACCCCATGCATCCACCGCGAGGCAATACGGCTCTGGTCAAAAAGGAAATGCGTCAGATCCGCGAGATCGTCGGCACCGATGCAGACTCTGAGAAGCTGATGCTTGTGGCTCTTGAACACGCGGTAAACCGTGTCGTACTGAAATGGCCGCTGCGCGCTGAACCCATGGCAGGGCTACGCAAGCCCTCCCATCAGATTCTCGGTAAAAGCACCCGCTACGATGTCTTCGTGAAAGCAAAGATCGTAGCCAATTAGATCAGTGTCCTCAACTTGTTGAGATGCACGCGTTAGAGCACTTCCAATTTTCATTAAATGTTGGAACTGCTCTATCTATTTTGCGCGCATCTTGTTCTGCAAAACCGCTTCGCACTTTTCGGAATGCGCATTACGCTCTAATTCGAGCACTTCACATCATAAGACAGGACCGATGGCGTATCACCTACCGTTGTGACAGACAGGCTGTGGCCGGCATTCTTATAGGAGAAGCCGCAATAGCCGAAGCCAGTTCCTGAGCAGCCATCAACCTCGCTGATACCCATCTCTCGCAAACCCTTCGATATGATGTCCAGCTCATCCTTGCTTTCTTCTGGCTGCCAGCCATGTTCAATGAGCATGATACGCGCCAGACTAATCGGCAGTCGATAAATATTGGGAACCGTCACTTGGCCTGAACAGAATTTCTCTTCGCCCGGTAGTGCGGTGACAATGATACCTTTGCCACCAACCAGCTTCACATCAGCAACCGGCTGCTGTACCCAGTCGCCATCCCAAATGCGTATGCCTTCACCGTTCTGTTCGACACGCCCCAGACTGATGGCTGCATTTTTGGCGGCATACGCAAGTGCAACAAGTTTGCCGTCTTCATAAAAGGCAAGATTGCCTTCTTTCAACAAGCACGATCCGCTTGTTCCTTGTTCCATATCGGCCACGAAACTGACAGCCTGCAACGCGCCAAGCTTCGCTTCCCCGGTCACGGTCCAGCCCCGCTCTTCCACCGCACGCGCCTCGGCGCTTGTCGTTTTGGTGTCCTGGTTATCACAAGAAGCGGCGTCTCCGCTTTTCTTTGGTGCCTTTGGCAGCTCTGCAAGCCGCACAATATCAACGCCGCTGACTTGTGAAACAGGGATGATCTTATCCAGAGATGTTGGATGAGTAGTATCCGATTGAGCATTCGCTGAGCCAGCCAACACCAAGGTCATGCCAACAACGAGAAAACGTGAAATCATGCCACACCATTCCGAAAATCTGTGTTCTTGCGAGCAAAACGGTGCATCGGATGAAACGGTGCCCCGCGTGATTCTGGTACAAGATAGCAGCCAAACGACAGTTTCAAAGCCAGAACATTGTTTTTGCTGTATCTTCATCGAAATTAGACTGGATCGTCCAAGATAGGGATTTGTATTGTTTGAGACTTGGAAGCATTATCAAGCGAACTCGATAGTCGCGTAACCATGACATAATACAGTTCAACATGATTGAGGCCGGATGAAAAAGACCATTGATCTGACAACCGCGCCCATCAATCAGGCACTGTTGCTTTTCGCTCTGCCAACGCTCGGCTCGTCAATCCTGCAATCGGCGAACGGCTCCATCGATACAATCTGGATCGGTCAGTTGCTGGGGACAGACGCTCTCGCAGCGACAACAAACGGCAATCTGGTAATGTTTCTGCTGACCGCCTTTGTCTTCGGCTTCGGCATGGCATCGACGATTCTGATCGGCCAATCCTTTGGGCGGCGGGATATCGAAACCGCACGCGCCATCACAGGTACGACACTCGGAGCCTTCATTCCTGTCAGCATTATTGTGGCTGTGGTCGGCTGGTTCCTCGCACCTTACGTCCTTGGCCTGCTCGGCACTCCGGAAACGATTGAACCGCTGGCGCGCGCTTTCCTGCAAGTAACCTTCGTTGCAATGCCTGCCATTCTCATGCAGACCATCCTGATGATGGCGCTGCGCGGCAGCGGTGACTCCATGACCCCGCTGATATTCATGGGCCTCGCCGTCATCCTTGATATAGCGCTTAACCCGCTGCTCATTCTCGGGATCGGCCCAATTCCACCGCTCGGCATATCAGGCTCAGCACTCGCCACAGCAGTAGCCAATTATATCAGTCTCGCGGCTATGCTCATCTATGTCTATCGCAAGGATTTGCCTTTGCGTCTCAAAGGACAGGAGCTTTGGCTTCTGGTGCCGGACCTCAAGGTCTTGAAGCTGATTTTCAGCAAAGGTCTTCCGATGGGTATTCAGATGATCGTGGTCTCGAGTGCCATGCTGACGATGATGCGGTTGGTCAATCAGGAAGGCGTCAATACGACCGCAGCCTTTGGCGCAACGCAACAATTATGGACCTATGTTCAGATGCCGGCTATGGCGCTTGGCGCAGCGGTGAGTGCAATGGCTGCGCAGAATATCGGCGCTGGCAAATGGGATCGCGTCAACAGCATCACACGGATCGGCGTCTTTTACGCCATTCTGATGACTGGTATTCTGGTTGTTGTGCTGCTCATTGCCGACAAGCAGGCCATGCAGATATTCCTGGGCTCTGACAGCCCTGCCATCCCGATCGGTCAGCACATCGGCAAGATCGCAACCTGGGGCTTTATCGCCTTTGGCGTTTCCATGGTTCTGTTTGGCACCGTGCGGGCGAATGGACAAGTTATCTGGCCACTTATCATTCTGTTTGTTTCGATGTACCCGGTGCGGCTTGGTGTTGCCGTCGGCATGAGAGACTGGCTCGGACCGGATGCCCTGTGGCTCAGCTTCCCTGTTGCCATGCTTTCGACGATGCTTATGGCTGGCGCGCTTTATCTTCATGGCGGATGGCGTAAGAACCAGTCAATGCATGTCGATAAGTTTGAGCAGGAGGGCACGGCTGCGGCCACAGCCCAGACAGCAGAAGCCGCCCCTTCCTCGAACGCGCTGACACCGAACCCACCGCACGTTCGTGAGAATAGTTAGAGTTGCCGCACCGTTGGTTACGTCGATGGTATGCAAGCAGATTTCAATTCATCGTTTTGGAATCAAAAAGCCCGGCGACAGTTTGCCACCGGGCTTTGAGTGTTTAGAGCGCGTTTCGATCCGATCGGCGCTCTAATTCTCTGTTTTAACGCGCATCGTTGCCCGAAAGCCGTTTCACACCTTTCGGGATGCGCTTTAGATCAAGCCTTCTTCTTTGAGAGCCTTCTGTACGGCAGGACGCGCCATGACGCGTTCGCGCAGAGCAAGAGCCTTCGGATAGGCGCTAAGATCGACCTTCAACATAAGGCCCCAACCGATGATGACGGATACATAGGCATCGGGTTGGGTAAAATTGGCCCCAAGCCAGAAGTCGTGGTCGCTCGAAAGCATCGCCTCAAGCTGACCCATGCGACGATTGATGGAGGCAACCACTGTGGTCTTTGCTTCCTCCGTCAAATTGGGCGCGAACAGACCGCCGAACGCTGTATGCAGATCACCGCAAAAGCCGAGCGCTTCCTGCAAACGAGCACGTTCAATCGCGCCATAGGCAGGCTTGAAGGCTGCAACATCAGAGTGATCGCCGATATACTGCAGGATTGCCGCGTTCTGCGTAATCACGACACCGGGCTCAACCTCGATAGCAGGTACTGCACCACGCGGGTTGATTTTCAGGTAGTCGGCACCACTCGCTGTTTTCTTTTCCTTGAGATCGACCACTTCCAGATCATAGGAAAAGCCTGCTTCGCTGAGCACGATGTGGGGTGCCAATGAACATGCGCCGGGTTTGTAATAGAGCTTCATCACAGTCTCCGTTGAGATGGTTTCGCTTGGGCTTCTATCAGTTTGCTACGGGGCGACAAAATTCTTTGCTATCACGATATTGGGATATGGATTTGCTGGCGTGGTGGCTTTGTTGGATGACTTTGCCCTTTAGCCTTCTTCATCATCTATCAGAAACGTCAAAAGCCCGGCTTCTTATGCACCGGGCTTTTTGATTTTATTGATGTTTTTGGGGGATGGTTTCGTGTGATGCTTTTTCCCGTTTGTCGGGTCATCGATATTGGATCGATTACTATGCTCCTCACGGTTCAGGTTATGATGCTGATGAGGTGAGAGCGTTCAAAGATCGATTGATTATCGATTTCAGCTCGAACGGGCTGCTCCATGGAGCTTTCACAAGCCGTACAGCTACGAGCATGGCGTATGCATCGCGGGTTTTAGTATTTTCAGGGAAGGATATTGGTTGCGGGGGCAGGATTTGCCCCGTTCGTCGGGTAATCGATACTCAATCGATTACTTATCCTCCTCACCCTTCAGGTTATGGTCCACAGGACGACGAGCAACGATCGCCAGTGAAGATGAAGTCTTCGTGCCAGCGATAATATTTGGTTTATTTTTTGGAGATTTTGGTTGCGGGGGCAGGATTTGAACCTGCGGCCTTCAGGTTATGAGCCTGACGAGCTACCGGGCTGCTCCACCCCGCGCCAGGGTGTTTATTGAACCGGTTGGGTAGTTTGTGCGCATAGCGCTAGTAAAGCTGTTTTGTATTGATTTGAGAAGATGGAATTATTTGTGTGCTTAGCAGACCTGGCAGCGACCTACTCTCCCGTGTCTTAAGACAAAGTACCATTGGCGCTGGAGCGTTTCACGGCCGAGTTCGGAATGGGATCGGGTGCAGCCGCTCCGCCATAACCACCAGGTCGGCGAAGAACACAAATATGAGAAGCTGGTTGTCTTTCGTGCTTTTATCATCATCAAGCTATGCTTGATGGATATTGTAAATGGGAGTGATCAAGTCGATCGAGCTATTAGTACCGGTAAGCTACATGCGTTGCCGCACTTCCACACCCGGCCTATCAACGTGGTAGTCTTCCACGGCTCTGATAGGGAATACTCGTTTTTAGGTGGGTTTCCCGCTTAGATGCCTTCAGCGGTTATCCCGTCCGTATATAGCTACCCTGCTATGCCGTTGGCACGACAACAGGTCCACCAGAGATACGTCCATCCCGGTCCTCTCGTACTAGGGACAGATCCTATCAATATTCCTACACCCACGGCAGATAGGGACCGAACTGTCTCACGACGTTCTGAACCCAACTCACGTACCGCTTTAAATGGCGAACAGCCATACCCTTGGGACCTGCTCCAGCCCCAGGATGCGATGAGTCGACATCGAGGTGCCAAACAACCCCGTCGATATGGACTCTTGGGGGTCATCAGCCTGTTATCCCCGGCGTACCTTTTATCCGTTGAGCGATGGCCCTTCCACGCGGGACCACCGGATCACTATGACCGACTTTCGTCTCTGCTCGACTTGTCAGTCTTGCAGTCAGGCAGGCTTATGCCATTGCACTCGACGAACGATTTCCGACCGTTCTGAGCCTACCATCGCGCGCCTCCGTTACTCTTTAGGAGGCGACCGCCCCAGTCAAACTACCCACCATACACGGTCCTGGACCCGGATAACGGGCCGCAGTTAGACATCCATATAGATAAGGGTGGTATTTCAAGGATGACTCCACAATGGCTGGCGCCACTGCTTCAAAGTCTACCACCTATCCTACACATGTCGACACGAATGCCAGTGTAAAGCTATAGTAAAGGTGCACGGGGTCTTTCCGTCTAACCGCAGGAACCCCGCATCTTCACGGGGAATTCAATTTCACTGAGTCTGCGTTGGAGACAGCGGGGAAGTCGTTACGCCATTCGTGCAGGTCGGAACTTACCCGACAAGGAATTTCGCTACCTTAGGACCGTTATAGTTACGGCCGCCGTTTACTGGGGCTTCAATTCAATGCTTGCACATCTCCTCTTAACCTTCCAGCACCGGGCAGGCGTCAGACCCTATACGTCGTCTTGCGACTTCGCAGAGCCCTGTGTTTTTGGTAAACAGTCGCTACCCCCTGGTCTGTGCCACCCTCATCTAGTTGCCTAAACAAGGGTCACGCTTCTTCCGAAGTTACGCGTGCATTTTGCCGAGTTCCTTCAACGCAGTTCTCTCAAGCGCCTTGGTATTCTCTACCAGTCCACCAGTGTCGGTTTAGGGTACGGTCTATATGCAGGAGCTATTTCCTGGAACCGCTTCGCTGCACATTCAATCCAATAAGAATGTACAACACACGCAATCCGTCACTACCTGCAGGCCCACGAATATTAACGTGGTTCCCATCGACTACGCCTTTCGGCCTCGCCTTGAGGGCCGGCTAACCCTGCTCAGATTAACTTTAAGCAGGAACCCTTGGACTTTCGGCGAGGGAGTCTCTCACTCCCTTTATCGTTACTCATGTCAGCATTCTCACTTCCGATACCTCCAGGATGTCTCACGA
>CP076356.1:900000-1003303 GCA_018798825.1 Ochrobactrum sp. BTU1
CGAAACAATGGGGCTGAGCGCACCAAGGGTATTTCGCGTTTCCCCGGCCAATTGTGCACCGAGACGTTTGATGGCTTGGGGAGGCAAAGTGACGTCTATCTCGGTCATCCGATCACCACCCGAAACCTCGATGAAGATGGACCCGTTTGGATTGATGACAAGTTCGTTTACTGCGTCATTGACAAGATATTCTCGAAGTGGGCTCAAATACTGCTCAACATAAGAAATCTCACGTAGGGACTGGGCATCACTCATCGGAACACCAAATCGCGATTGACGAAGATTCGAACCTCTTCCCCTTGAGGCACTCGAATGATTGGAGGAAGGTTCATGTATTGTTCAAGGGCTCCCTTTGCTTGGTCTCCCAGCGATTTGCTAATCGTACTGCCGATATCGTCCCCACCTCCACGACTGTTACCAGAACCGACATTTATTATCGTTGAATTCTCACTTGGCTCTTTCCGCCGCTCCACCTGTGTTGAAATAGCAGCTGGAATAGCAGATATGCTGCTGATCAGGACCGCCGCGCTGAATTTTCTAGCATAGCGGTTATCAACATTTCCAAGTGTTCCCGATCGTCCAAGCTTGTCAGTCCCTATGGATCCTAGATCGATCGACTTTCCGTCAGGCGTGATCGCCCGGTTCCAAGCAATTTGGACGCGCCTTTGCTCCAGATTTACCTCATTGTTAAATTGGCCCACCACGATCGTCCCTTGCGGCATCAATATTCGAGACCCATCGAAAGAAAATACCGGTTCAGTAATCTGTGCACGCAAGCTTCCAGGCAACTGCGTGTCGATAGCTGTTTCCAGGACGGCAGAGATTATCGTTCCTTGAACAACTGTACGGGACGTATCTGGAAGGTGTCGCGAAGCAGCTGTCGTATAAGACGTTGTAGCTGCAGTCTGGAGAAACTGCGAGTCTCTGCTCATCTCGTCGCGGTTACTCTCTCCCCCACCACTGCTGGCAAATGCAGCACCAGGCGCTCCGCCCTGATCAACGACCACGGCATTTGATTCTCGCTTGGTCTTTTCAAGTGCTTCTCGTTCTCTCTGCTCTAAAGCCGCTGCTTTTGCAGCTTCTTCCGCTCGTTTTCGGGCTTCAGCAGACTTGGAAGCCTCCTCCCGTAATTGCCTGTTTTCTTCTTGGAGTTGGGCTCGTTGCTCGTCGAACTTGCGGGTGAGTTCATCATTATACTTGCTCATCATTCGCTGGATGTCAGAATTCGACAGGGATGGTTGTCTATTTCGCTGAATGGCCTCCATCTCGGCTTGCAGTGCCTTGAAGCGTTCGTTCAACTCAGCGTTGGGATCGACTTGTTTAACTTCTGGCATTGCTTTGGCGGGAACGGAAAAGTCGAGGCTGACTTGGTCATCACGACGTTGACCCACCTTCAGATCCACATTTGAAGTTCGTTGCGTTTCAATCCCTTTTCCAAACATTGAGTTGAAGAGCTTCTGTGGTCCAATAAAAATTGCAATCAAAACAACGCTTGTTCCGAGCAGGACCGCAGCAGTAACGATACGGGAGTTTTTAGCTCCACCGGACCTGCCAGAATGTTGCCGGGCGCGACGTGAGTTCACGAGTTCTTCGCGAATCTCAGAATCCGGGTCCGAATTAGCTTCGGCATCCACGTTCTGGAGCCGCTCTTTATTCAGGTCCGAGATGATCTGCTTCTTTTCCATGAAATTATCTCCCCGCCAAGACGAGATTGCCGGAACTGGTCACTGCGCGGTCGCGTCCGATACAGACGAATTGATCACCAATACGCAGAACCCAGAATTCGCTTTTCCCATCGACAACAATGGCGTCACCTCGGGTACGTGAGTTAATAAGTTCTTCGGTTTTCTTCGGACCAACCTTGAAAACTGCCGGACGTGGTGCGCCTTTCTGAAGAACGAATGTTGTCTGAAGACCATTGTCATGCACTTCCACGGGTTTGAAAGGAGCGTCTCCGGACACCAGATAGCGCCTATTGGTTATCTTTAGCTCGTGCTCTACAGACTTAGGCTTTGCATCGCCTGGATAAGTGAAGACGGAGCGAAAAACGCCGGAAACACTATTTTTCTCTTCTGGCCTTGAATGGAGCTCGAAGGAATAAACATGACGATCAGTGTAAATCGTCATGTTTGTGTCGGCGTTCTGCCCGATAGGTTTCACGCTCACCACACTCCCTGATTTCAATTTCACGATCTCCCACGACGCGCTATCACCAATAATGATTGACTGAACTTCCTCCATTGAAGAAAACTGCAAAGCGGTGACCGATTTCAAGGGCACATCCAACCGGTAAACAGCATCTTCGTTATAAGCATAATATTTGATGCGCCCGTCCGGTTTCATATGGATTGCCGGCTTGGCAAGCGCCGGGCTGGCAGTCAGAAAAAGTAAAAAAAAGACAGAAAGAAATTTAAAATTCATTTTATCCAATCCAATCCAATAGAATATTCAGAGGTTCCCCGTTTCAGCGTCCATTCTGTAAGACACCACTGAGAAACCGAGTGGGTTCTTCCAAACTGCCTCCAGCTTTTCATTTTCTTTAGGGGCGAAGGTGAAACCGACCGTTGCCACAAAATGGCGTTCCACGGTGTCACGTCCTTTCTCTTCTCTGATTTTCGTGATGCGTACTCTAGCGAGATCCGGGGCATGTCGATTTGCGGAAGGGCTTATGGAGATGGATTTCACCACGACGCGAACTCGAACATCATCCCCATAGACTGTCGGGGGATACTGGGGCGATGCGGAAGTCCAAAGCTGTGCCAAAGTTTCCGCAGCGTTCCCTTTTGAACGTGCCATGACGTCAAGAATTCGAACCCGGTTGTCAGCAGGATCAAAGACTTCCCGATCAACAACGTATGACACTAGTTCAGCTTGCTGCACCGCGTCCTGCTGTTCCAGCGATGCAGGGCGAACTTGCACAATCTTTTCCGCTTCGCCGGTCGTTTTATCGACCATGATTACGTAAGGCTTCGTCTCACTGAACGGCAGCATGACCAGAACGCAACATATAGAAAGCAAGGCGAGAAGCATTGATCCGATTGAAATTTTGGCCCAATTGTTACGTTGTGCGCGAAGCGAAAAAAACAATTCGTCTTCGAAAGCATGTTGAACATCGTGATCGCCGGAGGAAAGGTTCGATGTCTCCATGATTCTTTTGAATTTTAAATTAAACATGTCCGGTAGCCTAATTTTCGATACGAAGTTCATTTTTCATCGTCTCCGTTTTTGGTCTCGCTTTTTTCATGACGACGACTTTCTTCGGAACGCTGCTTTGTCGAAGACGGCGGTTGGTAGCTGTCCGGTCTTTGAGCTGAACTTTGATTTCGGTTACTTGAAACGGGGCTTGCACCCGTTGACGTTGCTCGGTCACGGGGCGATCCTGATTCTCGCTTACGCTCTCCTGCACTGGATCGGGAAGACTGACCTTGTCCGTCAGGGCCGTCTGCAGCAGATGTGGAGTGATTTCCCTTGCTTGCGCTGGTATTTGAACTCTTACTTGAACGTCGTTCTGAACGAGCCTGATTGCTAGATGACTGACCCTTATCCGAATCCGATGAAGAGGCTGACGACTGCGATGAACTCGAGGAGGAGTCGGACGTGGATGACGACGATGTTCCCCGCTTTCTATCAGGGCTATTCTCCCACGCATCGGTGCTCTGCGACCCGGTTGACCGCTTTTCGCCCCCGCTAGACGTACCGTTTGAGCCAGCTTCACCTCCGCCGCGCTCTGCACGCGTCCTCCGCGGCGACTGGTTACCGTCTCCAAGCCGGCCCGCAAGCCGACGGTCGCGTCGATCTTGACGTGCGACGGCACTCTGGCGCATGCCATTCAACATGGCCCATGCCGTACGCGACTTTGATGCGCCGCCCTTGCGAGCAGTGCGCCCCACATCAACGGCGTCACGGACGCGTTGAGCCGCACCGTACAGTTTCTTCGTTCCGGACTTTGCCAACCCATAGCTGCCGGCAGCCATACTCATGCCCAGGCCTCCCGCCATCATGGCTCCCGCTTTTAAGGTGCTGGCACCGGCGGCCGCAACACTGGTCGAAGCTAATGTTCCTGCCATCATGGGCAACTTGAACAACAAGTACAGCGCAGACAGCATGATCAGAATGAACCCAAAATACTTTATCTGATGCGTGTTCTCCGCATCAACATTGATAAGGACCTGGCTGGCAAGGTAGAGGATGATCGACATCAAAGCAGATGTAAGAAGTGGCAAAACAAGGAAGCTGACAGCTAACTGCATCCAGCTTTGGAAATACGAACGTGTCTGCTCTAACATGAGCATGACGATAGCGAGCGGAGCCAAACTGACCGCGACAGCAAATCCGACCTTCGCGACGATAACTGTGATCGCGCAGGCCGCTATGAATCCACCGCCGATTATCAGGATCAATATACCGAGAAAAATGTTCCGAATGGATTTCCCAATATTGAATAGAGAAAGATCGCGTAGGAACTCGTAGGCGATGTTGACGATTGCATTGCCGAATTCGTCCATGCCGGTATAGGTATCTTTTATGACGGATGGATCGATTAGATATCCACCGTCCACTGTGATTGGCATCGTTTCGCGTATTGCCGATATTAGTATCGCCGAATAACCGTCAGGAATACCTACAAAGACATCATACACCCCTTTGAAGTTAGCCCATATCGTCAAGAACGCGACAATCATCAGGTAACGTAGAACCCAAAATAAATAAGTCGATAAACTTATAGTTTGAAACTGCAGTATATGGTTCAAGCCGATGTATAAAAGACCAACTATTCCCACGGATCGAAGCAAATCCAAGAGAGGTGATGTGGCAGCTGTAAAGACGGTTTGAATATAAACTATCATAGAATCGTTGATAGTAGTGGCCAGTTCCGAAATGAGACCCATGACAACTACCTATTAAAGTTCTTGAGGCCTTCGAGGATCCCCTCTTGGCCCGCCTCGCCCCCCAACGTCATCAAATATGCGCCCGCTACGGATGCAATTGCTGCGTCAGTTCTCAAGCTCTCATTGATCTGCTGTGCCACCTCGATCATAACGCGAGTGTTAAGATCAACGCTCGTTTTCAGATCATTGCTGTCTTGCAAGGCCAGAATGTAATTCTCAAGACGCGCCATGCTAGAGTTGGCTCGCTTGTAACTTTCCTCGGCTGTTGCGGATGCTATGGCGCCTTGAGCTGTGGTCTGAGCGGCAAACGCGAGACTCCGTGACTTGTCGTCTTTCAATGCAAATGCTTTGTCTAGATCGAAATCTGGGCGAAAATTATCAAGTGCTTGCTTAACGCCGTCGGGCGCGACGAGGTTTCCGTCGAGTGCGCCTTGCGCCATCTCTCGTAGCCCTGGACCGCCACCGCGTGCTCGTAGTTCGTCCTCGCTATCATGTAGTGGCACATCCTTCTTTCCCAACTGAGCATTTTGGATCTTTTCCAATGCTGTCGTTTGATTGACAACTTTTTGATACAAATCGGAGAGACTCCCACCAACGGTTCGGGTCAGGTCGACCAGCTTCAGCAATTGCTCGATACTGACTTCGTCATGCGTGCTCTGCGCATCAGAAGGACCACTCGGAACGGTGCCTATTGTGGGCTCAGGGATTTGCTGCGACAGGCCCTGACTGAATGCGAAAGACATTGGCAGCGACAGCGTGGTTGCCATAAACAATATCTTCAAGGTTTTATTCATGTGATTACTCCAATTGTTGGGTTATCCAAGCCAGTGGGCACTTCCCAGAGGCACGCGCAGTTGTTCTTGCGCTCTTTGGGGACTGACTGACACGCACTGATCACGGTCATCGCAATGAGAAAAATCAAAACACCAGGCTTCATTCCAATAACTCCATTTGAAAATTCGGTCGGTCTCGCCACCCCGCGGGAGCTCTATCTCCGCGTCCGCCTCCAAGTATTTCCAAGCATTTACCGATACCCGACAAATCGAAGTCTAAGACCACGCTGTCTCGCCCTGACTTAAACAGCACCAGGTGATTGTCGATGTTACTTGTCTGGAGAAAAGCCACTTCAGTGGGCGTCAGATTGAGTGGTTCCAGTTCTTTATCTGTATTGTAGGAACTCGGGTAGACCATTCGTGTCACGGCGCTTTCGAGGATTGCATCCCCAGCCCGGCTGTTCTTGATATGTGAAACGCGTTGCGTGAGGAGCACGACGGCCACGTTTTTCTTTCGCATCGTCAACATCCAGTCTTTGAGACGTGCCTCAAAATAGGGATCGTCGAGCAGCTTCCATGCTTCATCCATGATTAGAAGCGTAGGCGCTTCATCCTCAACGAGCCGTTCGATCCGCCGAAACACGTAACTTAGCCAAGCTGTACGCAAAATGTCGTTGTCGAAGATTTCGGTGAGATCGAATGCCGTTATGTCGCTGCCAAAGCTAAGAGGGTCGACATCCTTTCCACCAAACAACCACCCAAACTGACCCATATCGTCCCAGCGACCGAGGCGGTTATAGAGATCACCCTCATCGTCAGTCGCTCTGAGCTGGCTACGGAACTGCTCAAAGTTTTGCAATCGATGATCTGCGCCAGTGTTTGCATTCACGGCATCAGTTAACGCCTGTATCTGGATTGCATTGAGCCGTCCCCCATCATGTTCTGCTAGTGCTGTCAGCCAGTCGGCGAGCCATGCTGCACCGCGCGAATCTGCCTCCGCCCGCATTGGATTGAAGCCTGTATCAACACCCATGCGCACAGAGGAGTAATTTCCTCCCATCGCCCGGACAGCCATTTCAAAACCATTGTCTTTATCGAAGATAATGACGCGAGCATTCAGTCGATGTGACTGACTGATCAAAAAGGCTGTCGAAAGAGTTTTGCCCGAACCCGTTTGCCCCAGTATCAGCGAATGACCTACTGTGCGCTGATCGTGCTTACCAGCCAGATGAAAGCTGAAACGAAACGTCTCGCCACGCGCTGTCGGCACAATCGTAATTGCATCGCCCCATGGACAGCGCTCTGAAAGATTGCCCTTGGGATGGCCATGCAATGCGCAAAGCTGCGCAAAGTTTTCCGAGGAAATCATCGCTGGCCGCGTTCTATACGCGAAATTTCCTGGATGTTGCGCGAAGTAAACGGCGCGTGCGGAAAAGCCTTCGCGGACGATAGTTGCGCCGGCATCCTGCATGGCGCGGGTGATATAAGTCATGGACTGATCAAGCTCTTCCAGACTCTCACAAAACAGCGAAATGCTGCAATGGTGTTCGCCAAATACCACTCGCCCAGACGCTACATCATCTTCGGCATCTTCCAACTGCGCCATTAGGGATACTGCAGCATCTTCCGCAGCGAGCATTTGTTTGCGGACTCGCGATATTTTTGCTTGGGCGCTGATGGGATCAATTGGAGTAAAGCTTTGACTAACAACAGTGTCGAAAGGCAGATTCAGACGATCAAAGATGCCCGGATAGGTTTCGTTGGGGTAATCTTTTACCGATATTATCGTGCAGTATCGCTTCGATGCCGCATTGAAGGACTCTATCTGGAACACTTTACCCTTGAATGTAACTTCGCAAGATGCGAGCCGATCTGCGACAGGCAGAAATTTCGGACCAGGCACCAAACGGCCCACGGACCCGTCGACTATAGTGCGTAGGAGGCCCAACCATCGCCCGCTACTTACCGACATTCTGGTTGGCTTTGCCTCGCTAATTCCAACCATGAAGGTGTTGATCATCTGATCCAGTCTTGCGGCGCGGATTGCGACCTCTTCGCGACTATAGGTGTCTTTCCCGTTGAACAGCGACATGACTTTTGTGATCTTTCGTGGCGGACGGATGACCATCGAAATCATTGTCACGCGGTCACGCAGACCATCGCTTTGTAGAAATTCACGCCATCGCCTGTCGACTTCCACATTGAAGGGATGGCCTTGAACTTCGCTCATCTCAGGTTGCGTTTCCATTGATATGCGATGCACGTAGTATCCGACGTCACCGCCCTGTTGGGCGATAAATCGGGAAAATGCTTGACTAAGATCATTTGTGTGCCGATGGTCCACTGTATCAGCATTGATGCCGTCCACGATAAATGACGCCATCAGCTCGCCGTTACGCAGCATGATCGTGTTATCATTGATCAAGCTGAGATATGGTAAGCTGCTAACTAAGGCCTCGGATCGTTTGACCCGGCGGTCCATGACGCGTTTGGTCGAGAAAGTTGCAGGCGCTTCAAGCACGATACACGACTCCTTCGCCATTAAAGACGCCAGGATGCATCCGCGTTTGTTGCACAGTAGCGATAAATACCCCGATGATTTTTGGATCGTATGCCGCAAGCCCCCGCAAAGCCACGTAGCCAAAGCCTCCCATCGAAAGAAAGTAGACAAAAGATTGTGTGATGATGAAGCCGAGCATCGTCATACCAACGAGAACAACAAGGTACATGACCGGCAGACCTGCAAAGGTTACTTCTCGAGTCAGACCTATGAAAAGTGGTGTATGATTCATAGTGTTTTATCCTCTCGCAAACGGGAAAACTAAATGCGGGAGAAGAAAGCCCGGCCGGAAACTCTGGCGACCGGAACCAATCTTCAGTTCGCGGTTAGGCCCGACACGAAGCTCGCACCGCCGAAAACGATGGCGATTCCGATGATGACAGAGATTGCGAAAGTCCAATCCATTCTGCCCGTCATGAACACGAACCCGATTGCGATGACTGCCAACGCCGCACAAGCAATACCTAAAGGACCTGTAAGTGCTCTAACGATACCGTCAATAAAGGTGGTAATCCCGCCGAATTCCTGAGCTAGGCTTGGAGAAACAGTCACCAGTGACAAACCAACAACCATGAAAATAAAGCTGAATAATTTTCTATTATTCTCTTTACTAAAAAAACTCATTTTTTATTCATCCTTGCTTCAATTTTTATGCTTCAGTTTCGCTTTTATTATCATTTATGTCGCTCGATAGATTTTCGGCCGAAACATCTTTTCCGGTGGCCTTGTATGTTGAGGGATGGAAATTCATGGCAGCAACGAATTCCGGAATCGCGGTCGACCTTTGCGCCTGGTGCATAGTATCGCCGAAGTAACGCCGTTTTTCGGGATAGGGTGGAACGCCCATGTTATACATTGCAGCACCTGGCCCTGCGTTGTAGGCGACCAACGCCAAGACTACCAATCCTGAACATGCAATACCCAAAGGGTCTGTAATAACTTTAGCGGTTACATCGATAAAAGTGGCAATCCAATCGTATTCTCCAGCCAAACTAAGAGAAACTGTCACCAGTGAAAAAACAACAACTATGAAAATAAAGCAGAACATTTTTATACTATATTCTTTGTTGAAAGCTCTCATTTTAATTCATCCTTGCATAAGATTTTACACTTCTGTTTTGCATTTATTCTTACGGTGGCGGATCGATGTATTTTTTGCCGAAACATCCTGCAAACTGGTCTGGTATGGTGCGGGTTGGAAATTCATGGCAGCAAGGAGTTCCGGAATCTCGGTTGACCGTTGCGCGTGGTGAATAATATCAGCGATATACTGCTGTGTTTCGCGATAAGGTGGAACGCCGTTATGCTGCATCACGGCACCTGGCCCCGCGTTGTAGGCGGCCAACGCCAACTCGGGGGAACCAAACCTATCGAACATCTCAGTGAAGTAGCTTACCGCGCCCTCTAGATTGTCTCGGGCGACGAATACGTCGCATACCCCCAGATCCTTAGCTGTTCCAGGCATTAACTGCCCTAACCCCTTGGCCCCAGCGCGGGAAATTGCCCGCGGATCGAAATTGCTTTCGCGTTGTATCATAGCCGTAAAAAGCGCGACGAATGTTTGTCTGTCCATCTGGCGGCGGACAACATCGGATTGACCCGAATACTTCGCAGCCGCGACTTCAACGGCTAGTTGGTGGTATTTAATCTGTTCCATCGACAATGAGCGCGTCATTGGTCGCGGTTTTGCTTGTGCACTTGATGTAATATCGTCCTTAAGTGTTGTTCTGGAGTTGTATTCTCTGCCTTCGGTGGCCATCACGACACTCGTTAACGATATCTGGCGTCTAGACGATTCCACTGCCAAGCTGTCTTTTCCTGACGGCGCATCCGCAGATGCGCCGTCAGTCATAGCAACTATCTCTCCATCTATTTTCTGTTCAAATACTGCTGCGTTCGCAACAAAAGTGCATGCCGAGAACACAGTTGAAAATAGAAAATTCATGAAAAATACGTTTCGGTTTAAGCTTTGATAAGAATTGGCACCATCCTTTCCAAACATAATCGCTTTCCTTAAAGTAATAAATATTTTTAGTTTCTAATTTCTAAGTCAAATGCTTGCCTCTATAAGATGATCTATAAGCCAAATAAGTCAACATTTACAGTGATTGCAAATGTAATAATTATAACCTTTTGGAAATCTAACGTGCATTATACCAGTACTGACGCGTCAAATATGAGGTTAGAAATAACGTACAAAAACCTTAAATTCCCGGCTTTTCTCTCGTTTGATGGCGAATATTTTCCAACCAGGTTTTGCAGCCAAAAAATTTCTTAAAGCCACAACATTCCTAGGATAGGTTCGCAGATGGACCGGAGTTGTGGCCAGTTTGCGCTCTAGCGCGGTTCTCCGAAAAAGAGACCCCTAGCGATTAAGCTACATAGGATGTCGACGTGGCGTGTCTCCCTGGACAGGGTCAACTTATTGTAATCTTTATTATAATTATGCTGTATAACTTTCTGCCATCATACCATGCTTGATATGTATGTTGTCGGGAAGCCATTGAGCACGTATCCAATTGGTAATTCGTTGAAGATCAGCCCTTGGAGGTTCACTGTGAGCATGCAGAACATACTTCTCGTCGACGACGACCCATCGATTAGAAATATGCTGGTGGAGTATCTTTCTCAACACGCGTTCGACATCAAAGCATTTGAAAATGGCGTGGAGCTCATGCGTCATATGATGAGGAACGATCCAGACTTGGTAATTGTCGACCTTAATCTTGGTCGAGAGGATGGACTTGAACTAGTTAGAAAGCTGCACGCCAAACGAGAGGTCCCGACGATCATTATCAGCGGCGACCGCATGAACGAGATAGACAAGGTTGTCGGGCTTGAACTCGGTGCTATGGATTACATCACGAAGCCATTCGGCATGAGAGAATTTCTCGCGCGCGTCCGCGTCGCTCTGAGAGAACGCCCTGAACGCAAAACGAATGCAGTCGGGAAAATTTTCTCTTTCGATGAGTGGCGCGTCAACACAAAGCATAGGAAAGTTCGCGGCGGCGATGCTAACGAATTAAAACTCACGTCCGCAGAGTTCAATTTGCTGTTGGCCTTTCTCAAATCCCCGCAGCAAATCCTATCTCGTGAACAATTGCTTGTTGCTTCGCGAATATATGATCAAGAGATATACGACAGAAGCATCGACGTTTTGATCCTGAGACTGCGTCGCAAGCTCGAGTCAGACGCGTCCTCACCCAAATACATCAAGACAGAACGGGGCGCGGGTTACTACTTCGATGCCCCCGTGATGGTCGAGGACATCAAGGAACGTAGCCGCCATTGAGAAAAACACGCGCGCCGCGGGACTTGTTCCAGATCATTCGAGCCGATAGATCGATTAACACAAAAAGAGTTCCGCGATAGTGTATCCGACCAAACGGTTTAAGAGGATGCAGATCCGTGACGGACTTGAACGCTAGACCCTCCTCAGTTTACAACGAATTTGCGTCTTCGCTATGGATAGAAGAGCTGAGCTGTAATTTCTCTACAAACTCTATCCTCTTTGCACGCGTCGATACGAATCGTAATTACTACGATCCCATCGTGTGTAGCGGAATCGTTTTACAACAAGAGACCGATATAGTGCGCCTAATTGGAATCTTGGACAAACTTAACGCTGATCAGGGCACATTTAACTCGATATTTCCCACAACCCAACTCCACCGCGAGGTTTTTGCGGACGGCTTCTCCGGATCGTCATCGGTAGGGTTCGTATATCGAGATCGGTTCTTTCAGTACTGGGTTTTGCTCCTAAGTTTTCCTCCAGGAATTTCTCTGCCGAGTGAAGCAGAGGTCAAGATCGCGGCAATGTCTATATGTAACGACTACACGCTTTTTCGAACAGAAACGGAGCGAGTACTTCGCCAAGCTCTGATCGATCGCGTCCATAAGCTTGAGGCAACCGCAGCTTTCTCCTCAAGTTTCGCGCACAGTCTCAACAACAATCTGTCGATTGTCCTTGGCTACTCAGAGATGCTCCTCCTCGATGCACCATCGCAGATCCGGGTCCACTCGTACTCCGAGGCGATATTGGAAGCGGGAACCGCTGCGACTGAATTGGTCGAACAACTGCTAACATATCGAAATATTGCTTCGATTGTAGCACAGCCAATCGTGGTCTCGGAATTCCTCAACAATCTGCGCACCTCATTTGAAGCAGCAATTAATCCTCTAACCACACTGATCTTGGCGCTTCCCGAACATAACCTCAGTTTCAAAAGTTGCGCAAAAGAACTGCCCCCTTTGTTTGTCGAACTTTGCAGACGGGTCGGTTGCACCCTTCAGGAAGGGGAACAGGTCGTTGTGGGGGCCAGTCAAGTTGATTTGCTAGCAGAACAGGTGCTCGCCAGATCCTATCTAGATATCGGTTGTTACGTGCGATTCAGTTTTTTCAAACACACCGACCATCGCATTAAGCATAGGCGCGGAAATGTCAGGCGAGAACCGGATAAATCTCTCACGACAACCTTGAGAACTATTGAGCTCCTTGGTGGTAGAACCGATTTGCAATTTGACGAAGACAGAGGCCACCGCTTCGATATTTATTTCCGCGATCAATCAACCGCAGCCCTTTAGCTTCACCAGTCTCACCGCCCTCGGCCATTAGGTTTTCTGTTCTCCAAGCCACGTGTATCGGTATTATGCTTCTCCTGCGAGTTAGAGACGGCTTTTCGATTTGAAGAAATCTGTTTGAATTCTTTTGGCACTGCGTTTGGATGCGATCTTGTCTTTTCCGCTACTGGTGGCGTATTTGACATCAGCTTTTCCATACTCGCACCCGGGGTACCGGCGGCCTTCGCCGTTCCCAGATCAATTTTCTTCGCCTTGCCTACAAAAACTGGTTGCACCGCAAAAGCAGTGGATTCGAAATTGCTTTGCCTCACACGCCCCTGCTCTCCATTCTCCACAGTCTTTGTCGCTCTGGCAGGAGCCTGTATGCGGGTCGTTCCCCTACCGTCACTGAAATACCCGCCGCTTCGCCGCTGCTTGTTCGAGATCTCGCCTTGAGTTGAATCATCATGGCCACGGGGTCGTTCTGTGTTTTTAAACTTCGCCTTGATGTTCGAGATATCGTCCTTTCCATTTAGTCCGTTTAGGGCGGACCATGCGGAAAGTCTCTCACGGGCTTTACCAATTGCGTCCAAAGTGCGCATCGACTTGAAATCTTCTTTGCTCATCAAGCCGAGCTTGTCCGCACGTTCGCGCAGTGTAACTTTCTCCCCTATTGTCGGAGGCAAATTTGGTAAAGGCTTGTTCAAGGACGGCTGTTTCTGCAACTTCTGGCGCAACTCGCTCAGATCTATGCGGCCGACAAAGTTTTTACTTACATCGGCCATCGGCTTCATGGCGGCCTTAAACGGAAGTTTTCTACCTCCAGCCATCAAAGATTCTCTTAACATAATTACTCCTCCACAATAATGAAATTATCGATAGGTGCCGCTTTTCTGAATAGAGATAATCTTCTCCAGCAACTCTTTTTGTGACGATAGCGCCCGAACTTGTTCATCTAGCAGAAACTCATCTTCATCCGGACTATCATTTTCCTCATCGGTTTCTGGATAGTCATCTTCAACATGATCTTGATCATAGAATTCACTCGCGTACGTTTCAGAGATAACCTCATCATCCTCCGAATCACGAATGAACAGCGGTTCGTCGTCTTCTCCCTCGATTGTGACACCGCTCTTTGTTGTCTCCTCTTCAGCGTCTCGTTCCTCGACATAGTCAAGACTTACAACTGGTTCACTGTCTGGAATAACCAATACTTCTGGTTCAGGCAGTTCGCCCGTTTGGCCGTCAAATATTCTTTTCAGAATTTTGTCTTCGTAGTATTTTACTTTTTTAAGATGTAGAGGCGGCTGCCCCTTAATAAGGACGATCTGCATACTCTCGTCGATCAAGCGCACTTGTTCAGGCCGTAAAAGCTGCGTTCCCTGCTCTGATATTTGAACATTTCCGTCGAATATTTGGCCTTGAGTGTAGGAAACGGACTTGGCCTTGTAGCTGTAATCGCCAATTGACTTCGATATATACGTTGGCGTTTCATCGTCGGCTGTCGCCATGAATACTTGAACACCGGTATTACTGAGAAAGTTTTCTTTACCAGATACCTCATACGCACCCGTTAGCGCCGAGAGACTCTGGATAATGAACATAAAGCGCCCCTTATAACCAGCAATCGTCGTTATCGCTGTCTCGATGGCTTCCAATTTGCCAAGGTGTTTGAATTCGTCCAACAAAAAGAGGACTTCGAACTCTTCGTCCTTAGTCGGCATGGAGCGCTGCAATATCGAAACTATCTGCTGGAAGAACAGCCGGACAAGAGGCGCTATCACTTCAAGGTCATTCGGACTTACGCACAGAAATATGGCAGTCGGATCCCGGCGAAGATCGTAAACAGAGAAATCAGATGTCGTTGTCGCAGCCTTGATGAGAGGATCGGCCCACAAGTTCAAGCCACCATCACCCAATACAGACGTATAGGATGTGAGAATTTTGGAATCGTTACCTGCCATATTATCAAAAATTCGTTGCGCTTCCTTGTTTTTGCTCTCTTCTGCAAGCTTTGCGAACAATTTGTATTTTTCGCCGGGTTGATTGAACAAATCGTAGACAGCCCCAATAGTAGGCGTGCCTCGTTCGATACACGCGAGAATGCCCGCCACGAAGAGATCGCGGGCGCCGTCAATAAATCCTTCGGCACCTTTCCCTTTCGCCTCAATCAAATTCACCGCCAAACGTCGCGTTTCGCTGAACTGCCGCTCAGAAGGCATTCCAACGATATCCAAAACAGGATTGTAGCTGTTCGAACGTCCCAGAGGATCGAAAGGCGCAAATTTGAAGACCTTATCCCCTCTTGCTTTTCTCGCTCGCGAGGTCAGTTCGAAAAGCTCACCTTTAACATCGAGCGCAAGCACAGAGCCGTTGAATGTCAGCAGTGTCGGGATAACTATACCCACCCCCTTACCAGCCCGCGTAGGCGCGACGACCAAGCTATGTGGTTGCTCGCCATTCGTCAGATAGTAACCCGGAAATTTTGGCGACGTTGTCTTTCCGAAAATAGGCCCCGTTACTTTGTGATAACGCCTCAAATATCCCGCAATTGCTAACTCATGCGTACGCGCCCAACGAGCAGTGCCCATATGGTCGACCTGGCCAAACAAAAATATTAGCAAAGCGATAGGAGTGACAACCGCCGTTGCCGCAATAATTATCAATCCACGAGAAAACGCGGGATTTGGGCTTTCAGTATAGAATGGTGTTTCGTACCAGAACGCAAGGAGATCGAACGAATCTAAAACTTCACGATTGAAGCCATGCTGAAAATTTGCATAGATCGTCGCGAAAAAACTTCCCAAAATTAGCGAGAAAACGAACCCGAGCAAAAATGTTCTGCGAAGCTCCCCATAATTCTGCATCTAAAAGCCTCTCATTCTCGACCGGAAACCTCTCGCTCTTTGTTCATTAAACTGCTTCGACGAGAGCTGTCGCTTTGCGAGCCGCTTCGTCCCAACTGGTTGAATTTGGCCAAGGCATTCTCAAGTGCTCCGCCTGATCCCGATGACTTTGAAACCACGTTGACAGGTGATGAAGGTTCAGATCTGATAGTAAGCGGACTGACTTCTCCCGAAGAAAGAGGACTCGATTTGCTGTCAGAAGCAGAATCCGATGAATTAGACCTCAAGCTCTTATCGTCCGGCTTCAATGGCGATACCACGTCCCTAATTGGAGATTTTTCCACCTCAGACTTCGGCGAGTCCTTTGCCGTGACAGCTTCGTCCGTGGAGGAAACTTTGGGAACCGAAGGCGACACTCCGCTCGTGATAATTTTGAGAGGCAAAGGTGCGCCTTTGCGCCTCTCAAGTGCGCTTCCAAAACCCGGAGTCGGACGAGGAAATGACAGTTTCGGCTCCTCGGACACTTTTGGTGTTGCGTCTTTTGAGACCTCTTTTTTCCCAACTACGCTATCAGAATCTCGTACGGGTACTTTCGGACTGCTCAACGCAGCTGCATAGTCTTCGAGGCCGTGACTACTTCTGTTTTTGGTAAAGGACGGGATAGCGTTGGAATCGCCCAGCAAGCCAGCCTTACCAAACTTCTTTGCAAGCTTCTCAGATGAACTCTCAAGCGACGATTTGTCGGTTGATAGTGAACCGCGCCGATCTTCCTTGTTAGTCTGTGGGGCATTACGTTTGGCAAAATTTTTGGTAACAATTAGATTGCCGTTCGCATCTGTTCGAAGCTCCCTGCGGTCACACGCGAAATCGTAACTCTTCCCTTTTATCGTAAGACGTCCAGAACATTCATTACCAGACACGTTGACTGTCAGACTACTCCGTGTTCCAAACCTCTGGTCGCGCGTGTAATGGTCCAAGCTCGGGTTTTTTGGATCGTGAAATTTAACATTATTCGAGTATTTATCGTCGGAGTAATGTGTGACGAAAAGCTCATTGGTCGCACTGCGAATGTACTCTTTGTTGTAATCCTGTTTATTTATCCTGACGACTTTGGTTCCGTCGTCCAAGACAGTAAAACTTCTTGAGCCATCGGGCCCAACTTCAGAAGCGTGCCGTAAAGTTTTTCGATTGCCGCTATCAAGGTCATACAATTTTTCAGTAAGACGTTTTTCGATCCTATCATAAGTAGTATTGGATTCACGCTTCGCTTCGTAATCAACCATGACAGAATAGTTGTGAAAAGCGCCTCTCTTATGCGCCTCTCCACTATCGTCGGGTCGCAATTGCAAAAAATTGAATTTTTTAGCGAAATAACTTTTCGTTACATCTTCGTCTTCTGAGCTCATTATCTTAAGCCTCTCTACAAATTATTCATCAGCGCCCGTAATTAAACGGTCGCCCGCTCTTTAATTCGCTTCTGGGGTCCGGATTTTTAGATGATATGCCGTCATTTGAAGTTTGTGGTGACGACTTTATTTGCACTTGCTCTCGCGCGACCTCATCGGCATTGAAGTTGTTGAACCCCATGCGCCGGAAAACTTGAGCCTGCGCGTCATTTGCCGTCCTCTCACCGCGTTCATATTTGGCAAAAATCGCGAAATTCCCGGTAAATTTTCCAGATCCGTTTCTGTTTTGAACAATAATAGAATCTTTACCAAAACGGTGGCGGCACTCATCTTCGGACATTTTCATTATGTTCTCCGACGAATGAAATAAGTCGTCTTCAAATGGATCTTTTGCCAAAACGAGAGGCGCTTTGTATCGTGGGCAGTCCGCAATATCCTCAGGTAGAGCAAGAGATGAAATTTTGTTCGTGTAGTATCCGCTATCGTGCCGTGAGGTTAGTTCCAAGGTTGAGGGGCAGTAATACGATTTGTCGTAGTTGGACAGAATAAGGACAGAACGTTGCCGCTCCGCTTCCATCGTAGAGGGTTCGCTCCCGTTGGCCGCAGCAACTTGCGCTAAACGAGCTGCACTTCCGTAATTTCCGTCAGGCAACTTGTACAACGCTTCAGGGAAGCCCGACTGACGCACCTCATAAATATTGCCACAACATTTAGCAAATTCCCTATCCGCCTGCTGTGGCGGAAAATCGGCTGCATTGATGTAATGCTCTCCTTGCAGGAGGAAGATTCCTGTTTTACCGAATTTTTTTTGCGCCTGAGCGAGCGTACGCAAATCTTTATCTTTAAAGTAGGCTTCCGCTTTGACAGCTTTGTAAGTGTCGGCATCTTCCCTGAAGATAATTTTTCGGTTCTTCAGCTCTTTCACCAGTGCTTTATCACTTGTGCAAATTTCATATCTTTTCGTGGCAACATTCTTTTTAAGACAACCGATAAATGGCAACTCATCCTTCGTAAAACTTATGCCTTCGTCCTGCTGGTATTTATGGCGCGTCACCAGCTTAACAGTTCCTGTTTCTTCAATATCATTATAGTTTACCGGGATAAGAACGTCAGATGCCATTGCCAATGTATTGACGGCAGTAACACCACGCGCTTTCGAGGTTTTGAGCTTTTTCGCTGGCGGATCTTGCCGGCTCTTACCGGTTTCCGCTTTCGCGTTTCGTTCCGGCGAAAAAAAATCATAAAGCGTTCTCTTCTTTGAAGAGATATTCATAGTCGCTGAACTGGTGGCGCCCCCGGAGATTTCAGTTCCCTGGTTACGTTCGTCTCTTTCTCCCAATTTGCTAAATGGCGTAGTTGACATGACCTTTTCCTTTACGAATTGACTGCTTGCGCCGCATACTCAAGACGTCCGGCCTCGCGGATTTTCGCGGTTCTCTGTCGAGCGCTGTTTCGCTGTCGGATCTCGTTCCCTGTCAAGCGCGGCACGCTGCTGCCGTTCCTTTGTTTGTCGCAATTTTCCATACCGTTCCTCAATGCGGGCAATCCGTTCCGCCTCGTTCTTGGCGTGCTCCGCCCTTCGTCGCTCAATCAGCTCTAATTTAAGCCTGCGTCTGCGTTCGCGGCGTGCCGGCGTATCGCGCAAGCGAGCCATGAGGGCAGACTTACGTCGAATCCTCTCGCCTTTTGTTTGGCGCGGTTGTTGAATTGGCGAAACTTCCTTGTCCGCTAATGGCGGATCTTGTTGCGGTTCAGAACGCTCCGAAATCTCATGCACGCTCCGGCCTGGTACACGACGCCTGCTCGGCCCCGCCAGCAATTCCTGATCAATTTGCTCGTCGCGCCGATCCCGGCGCCGCGCCTCCGAAAAGTTAGCTAGCTCTCGTGAGTGTTCGTCGTCCAGCTGTCCGCTGCCACGCTCGTGGGTGTCCATGTGTTGCACCAACTCAGTAGAGCCCGGACTTTCCGACGAAGGTTCGACGTCCATGACGTGATCGGTCTCGATCTGATCTGTTTCTTCATCGGAAGCAATGTCCATGGCTTCAGCATCAGAACCTTCGTATGTGAGAGGCGCCTGAGAGTATTCGTCAAGATCCGAACCATATATATCTGTCGCCGGAGATCTGGGACTATCACCAGCAGTGCTTCCTCCATAAAGGCTAGCGCCGTCGGACGAAGAAACGGCAAGCGAGGAAGCGAGATCTGGGTCATCGACATAATAATTCGCATTACTGCCTTCGTCTTCTCCATGCTCTCGAACAATAACTCCCTGGCGGAGTAGAACGCGGTATCGAGCAGCCGAAAGCGTGCTCGGTGGCAGGTCACGCGATTCACGGGAGCTAGCATCCAGCAAAACACCATGTCGCATGGCAATCTCAGCTAATTTTTCACGCATGCTGTCATAATTTATATCAGGGTTACGGTGGGAGATCCGTAGTTTCTCTCCGCTGAGCGGCTTTCTATGGACGACAACATGCGTGTGAGGGTGCGGCCGATCATCGTGAAAAAAAGCAACGTAGTCGTAGACACCTCCGCACTCGCCACTAGCGAAAAGCTCAGAAGCCCATTCTCTTCCGATCTGCTTCGCGATGTCGCGGTCGGTGTTAACTGGAAGGCTTACGACGATGTGCGTGGTGAGATCCGTTTTCGATTCACGTCTGCTTGTTGTTTTAGGATAAGCACCATTCTGGCGAATCCAGCTATTCGCACAGTTCTCAAGTTCGTCGAGCGTAATTGTAGTCCCATAACGCGTAGATCGTTCGCCGGGTATCGTGCCATCGCGGGTGAGATATTTAAACTGACCATTCAGTCGTTCTTCCGAACGAGCACCGCCATTATGCACGATATGAACAATCGCTTGATTTGCTCCTGCCATCACACGTAACCTGCAAAATCCCTAGATGAAAACGTCTCATGGCGCATTGACAGCATCGCGTAATCGCTCCCGCCCATCGACACGACGTCTCGATACATTCAATATTTCAGCGAGTTGAGTATCTAGCTTCGCAAACTGTCTTCCAAATTCTGCGCGCGCCTTTGCGAACGCCTCCATATCAACGTCGCCGCTCTCACGGTAGTTCGTCGCGAGCTTTGAGATATTGTCCGAAAGCTTTCCGATTTCGGATACCGCATTTTCCAGAGTGTGACGAATGCCGCGATCTACCTCCAGAAAGCCAGCGATCCGCCGCGCGGCAACGCGCAGAGCGAAGTTGTTCGTGAGTCCCAGGCCCCTGACTTCTTCCGAAAATGCCTCGAATTCGGCTTCACGAAGTCTTACGCTGACGATCTTATATCCGTCTGGATCGATTTTCGTCTCTGGTGTAGGAACAAGCACCTCCGGAATGTTTGAAAACAGATATTTTTCACGATGCGGCATCTCAAACCCTTATTTTAATAATCTCGGCCAAAATTAATTGAGCAACAGATGTACTGTTTACAAATTTAATTCAGGATCGGTTTGAAACGCTCCTCAGTCAATCTTCTTTCAATGACATGATCATTTATACAGTTACAATTGTAATTCTTTTTCTATTTATGTAATTCCTATCGACTTGCTGTCATACACCAAGCCATTATTATTCTACTTTTATTACCTTATTATGAGAGATTATTATGAAGCTTATTACTTTTTGCTCCTTCAAGGGCGGCGCAGGGAAAACTACTGCCTTGATGGGAATTTGTTCGGCTCTTCATTTGCAAGGCAAAAAGGTAGCCTTGTTCGAGGCGGATGAAAACAGGCCGCTCACACGCTGGAAAACAAATGCCGAGCGTTACAAGACCTGGCAGCCAAGCTGCGAGGTCTTCATTGCCGATGAGTTGCAGTTACTTGAACGAGCTTATGAAAAAGCCCAGCAAAACGGTTTTGATTACGCGCTAGTCGACACGCAAGGCGGCTCTAGCGAACTGAACAACACGATCATAGCAAGCTCGAACTTTCTGCTTGTGCCTACTATGTTGACACCTTTGGACGTAGACGAAGCGCTTGCCACTTATCGCTATATAATTGAGCTCTTGATGAGCGAGAGCTTGGTTGTGCCAACTGCACTCTTGAGACAGCGTGTCCCAGTGGGAAAATTAACGGCATCCCAACGAACAGTTTGGGAGGCTATCGATAATCTTCCACTCGTTGACTACCCGATGTACGAACGCGACGCATTTGCTGCCATGAAGGAACGAGGAATGCTCCACATGACAATAAGTAACACGCAGAACAATTCAGCCATGCGGCTCGTACTGCGCAACCTTGAGAGTGCAATGGAAGAACTCCTCGTTTTGGGACAATATGTTGAAGGGGCCGTAGCGGACCGATAAGTATGGGCATTCGCACACCTTCAAAATCCGTCAATGAAATTCGAAACCTCGCAGATCTTCGATCGAGGAACGACAATGAAAGTGCCCAAACGAACGAACGTCAAAATGACTCGAAGGCTTCTTACCCCCTCGTTGCCAAGGGTCGGGACCTCTCTAGCGCATCCCAGTTAGGTGTCAAAAGCCCCCCACCGCCCCTAACCAATGGACAGCCATCGGAGATCGAAAGGTCTCCCGCCCGTACGGAACAATCGAAAGTCCAAACGCCTTCCGCATCACTTGATACCCAACAACAAGAGCCAAGTGCTTCAAAGCCGAAACGATCTGTCTGGCGGAACACCGCAAATTCGACTAACATTAGCAAGAAAAATGATCGGTCTAGCGCCTTCCAAGACGTGTATATCGACAAAATACAAGTCTACGTATCCGCAGAACTTCCAGCCCCGGGCGTTTCAGACACATACGATCTGGTTTCGCAACATTACTCGCCCCAAAAGGCGCTGCAAATGATTTTGCGCAAGGCGTTGCAGGATTACGACTTCGTTATAGAGAACGGAAAATTCTCAGAATTAGCGGAGATTTACCCAGTTGATGAGGTGGCGCACGGCTTTTTCGTGCAAACCTCGCGAATGATGTCCAAGGAACTGTATCAAATAGCACGTGCTCATTTCGATCCACTTGGCCTGGAAAGCACTCGTTCTTTCGGGAGGAAACTAGCATCCGCAGCGCTTGCAACCTTTTTCTCGCACGAATTGAAGCAAACGATAACACTGAAATAGTTTGCGCGTCCATAATCGGCGGTCGAGAATGGTCATGCTGTCGGGATCGGAAAAAGGAACCCGCAGGCAGTAATTTGGACGGGCTATTCCAATATTCGAAGCCAGTCCGAGACAGACTTCCGACGCATCTTCACCTTTGGTTAGCCGCCCCTAGGACAAGAGTTTAAGCACCCGTGAGTATTCCTGGCGTTCTGACCCATTCAAACCGTGCCCCAGTGCCATACGCTGCATGCGAGGTGGATGGTGCTTCATATAGCGTTTCAGAAATTAAGAATGGCCATAAGTTTTCCACCATTTCCTAACGGCGTCATGGCTTGCTCAGTTATATTGTGATAGATCTCCACACCTCCATTATCAATGTAAACGTTCAGCGCTGTCCGACGCGACGGGGCATAGCGCGTTGCTTCCACCAATTTCTGCTTTTGCGGCAAAGTCTGCTGGATTTCCTCAATCCATACCTTCAGATCGGCCAGAATGGGTCTAGCGTGTTGCTGGCGCAGAGCACGTCGCTCGTCGGGCAGCAATCCCCGGATACGATCCTCATTATCATAGAGCGCAGCGGTATGTGCCAAATCCTCATCGGCGATTGGTGATGGCTTCAGCTAGATCACATCATGGAAATTACGACGCACATGCGCCATGCATGCAGCTTCAATAATCTGGTTGCAGAAAGGCTTTTTTGTAGCAAGCGACTACTCCAGGATTGGTATCCTGATAGTCACTCCCATCGAACAAGTAGACCAAAACCCTGCCTCTCTTATCTTTCCGCGCCCAGGGTCAAAAACATCGACCTGCGATCATCCGTGTGTATTGGATCGACTGCAGCAAGATGCGCTCTGATCACTAAAATGAGTGGCGTAAGCAAATCCGATACCCGGCCGACCCGATCCGCCATGACGGAGCGCGAGATGTCCACCCCAGCCGGGCATACATTTCAGGCAGACGATAGAACGGGATATGATCGTCGAACTTAGCGACCAGGATATGTGTGAGCAATCCAGGTCCTGGGTTGCCGCGGTCGATGGCCAAGGACGGAATCTCGCCAGACACTGTCGTATCGCAGTCCTTGTTGAACATACCCTTTTCAACATGCCGGCACGTGCTCCATCAACTGTACAACCTTATCAGCTGCCTTCAGGAATGAAGTTCCGCCACAGGCCGGACAAGTGCAAGGTGATGAATAAATCCGTTATTCCGTTGGAAGGACATCTGACGATGGTTTGCGCTTTGGCTTTTCGGATGTTTCGTCCAGCTCCGGCAAAGGAGACTTCCAGAAAGCACCTCAGCTTCCGCAGGTGAAGCCTTGGTCTCCTCCCGCATCAGTTCGGATTGCTTGATTGTGTGATCAATCTTTTATGAAGAAGCGCCATGCTAGCGTTGGCGGAGCAGCTCAAGCTGCACACACAAAACGGCGATAATGGTATCGCGCTTTGTGACTTCGGCTTGTTGTGCGCCCAGTTTCTCTGCCTGTTCAGTGACAAGCATATGCCATGCCAATAGCTCATCCTGAGTGTCCTACGGCGTTGTTTCCATACCTAAAAAAATCAAAGCCGATTTGCGCAGCGAGATCTAGAAAATTTGCAGTTTTGCGGAGGGTCCGTGGACATTTACTTTAACGCGATGATGGTTGCGACGAGGTGCCCGTTTGCAGCGTAACTACAGGCAGTTTTCTCATACCGCGTTGCGATCGCTCGAAATTCCTTGATCTTCGCAAAGAAATTTTCGATCAGGTGTCGCCACTTGTATGCATGGCGATCAAAGTCGCACTGCGTCTTTCTGTTTGCTTTTGGTGGTATAACCGCCGCTGTACCACGCTGATCGAGTTCTGAAAGCAACCAGTCCGCATCGAATGCCTTATCCGCGAGCAGCGCTCCGAACGACACATTCAGGCCACGACCGCTGCGCAGCACAATCCCGATAAATACTGGTCTTGCCACAGCTGAAAGCGGCTGCCTCGTAGCTTTTAGCATCGAGGAGTTGCACAGGGAGAAACGCTGCTGATGTATCGAGCGGGTGAAGCATTTGCGCCCTAAACGGCGGACAACACTCGAAATACGCACGTTTGGCGCTCATGACGTCAATGCACCTCCCCCGAAGTCCTGCACGGGGATTTATTCTCTTCGGAACCTCAGATGCAGGAATCAAGGAACCAAGGAATTAACGAATTAACGAATTAACGAATTAACGAATTAACGAATTAACGAATTAACGAATTAACGAATTAACGAATTAACGAATTAAGGAATTAAGGAATTAAGGAATTAAGGAATTAAGGAATTAAGGAATTAAGGAATTAAGGAATTAAGGAATTAAGGAATTAAGGAATTAAGGAATTAAGGAATTAAGGAATTAAGGAATTAAGGAATTAAGGAATTAAGGAATTAACATACATACTTTTATACAAACACTACACGAACATATATCCTGCAAAAATATAACAAATAAAATTCTGTCTCAATTCCACTAAACCAAAAAAAGCTAACTCGAAAAACGAACGTCCAGTGCTATCCACGTCCTCATGCCACCGCAAACTCCCCCCGCGGTCTCAACACCCTTCCTTACGCCCTCTCCTCCACATCATCACGAGAAGACCCGCCCTCTTTCGCTTGGATCTGGCTCGCACGCTTCTTGCCTTTGTTCATGTCTGCCGGTTTAGCAGCGCTTGTCATCTCTTCATTCTCGGCAAAAGACGGAACATCGGTTCCCACGTCCTTGTAATCGATCGGTCGGAGGGGAGCATCAGTTCCGGTACTCGTGTAGTTGGCACGCGGATTGGCAGCTCCATTGATTACAATGTGCGGACCTGAAACATGAAATGTCTGAGAAATGTGGCCTGGCGGAGAAAAAACTTCGCTCTCCTGCGTGTAAGTCGAGGGGGGCTGCGGCGGCGGTGACAGCGGGCAAGTGTCTCCCTGATGCATCGTATGGCAACGGACGCAAGGCGGGGGATAAAACTGGACACGATGCTGAGCTTCTAACTGAGGCTGGGGTTGGCCGTAGCCGTATGGTCCAGAGATGGGCTGGCTGTAATAGTTGGGATGACCAGGCTGGCGTTGAGGGGGGTAACGGAAATTCGGTGTGTACTGCGAAGGTTCCTCTTCGTCATACGTGGAGGCCTCGTCGCTGAAATCATCATCGATAAAAGCTGAAGACGTTCGACCTCTGCTAGCGCGAATAGTGAGGCCTCCACGGCGGCGGTTGGGTTCGTTGTAAGCCATTGCGGAGAGGAAATGGAAATGTCTGCAGTTCTTCTAACTACGACACAACAGCGACCACCGGAGTATTTAAGCTTGGTTCGGAGAAAAGCGGACGAGAAAGTGCGTGTGAGCGAGTGCCAATCACGTTGAGACACGTAAGAGAAATAGCTCGTAGCGTCGAGCGCGGGTCACGAGGCACTGTGAGTCATAGGACACGTCAGCGTGAGCGGCCGACCCCTGATCAGCTGAAGGCAATGCGTCAACACGAGGTGTAATAGTTGCATGCCAAGTCGCCGAACGGGCAAAGGACACGTCAGCATGGGCGGCCGATCCCGGTTCAGTTGGTAAGCCACGCGCATATACGAGGTGCAATGGCTGCATGGTAAGTCGCCGAACTGAACGCCGAGACTGTCTGAGCTATTACAATTTGGTGCGACAACAGCAAGTCACGCAGTCATGAATTTAGTCTGGCGTAGCAAACAGTTATCAATTCCAAAACTAAGTACATAATATCAATCTAATGAAATGAGCAATCAAAGCCCATACGTCTTAAGCGTCCTGCTGATCCTCCGCCGCTTCCACAACACGCTCAGACGGCAGCAAGCAGTCGGCAATACGTGCAGCCATTTCAAAACAGGTGTCAAAATCCACAAAGAACCACAGGAGGTTAATCAAGACAGGGATACCAGGATGAGTGGTGCCATGTTTCTCCGTCCACCATGCAGTAATGACATTCGCAAGCAGAGGGTAGATCGAAAATGCGACCACGCGGGGCGTGAGATTGGTGACGATCTGGTGAAGAGAAATCAAAGACTTCAGGGCGTCTCCCATGCTCCGACGGTAGTATTCCTTCCATTCAATGCCTGGTCTCGCAATCGTCTTCTTGTAGCTGATATTGAGCAATGCCGTTTTAACGAGCAGCTTCATAACCCAGTAACTGAAGAAACAAAGGATGAAGGTGACAATGACGTCGACCTGCTCTGGGTCCTTGATCTCAGCCAAGATAGCGTGAGCTCCGCCGACATTCCCAGCACCGATGATAATGTCGCAGGCAATATCGATGCATTTCTTCCAGCCCTCCAGCTTAGGTTGCTCGATGGAACCACCATGCTTTTGGGCGATCATGTTGAGAAGAGGCTCAAGAAAATTCTGTGCCACTCCATAGCTCAAAGCCGGCACAACATAAGCAACTCCAGTGGGAGCATTCACGGAAATCAGCGCCTTCTGTTGCTGATCCCATGCTAGAGCGACAGTTGCGCCTGAGTGAATGGCAAATAGAACAGCGTCTTTTAGGATTAGGCGGACAGCTTCACTTTGCGAAGCGATTGAGACGCTAACGAGAAGTGACCTGAGAGGTGTCTGTTGGTTCGACGCAGGCGCCTGGACTTGCAACGTGCTTGAAGACATGGTGTTGAATTGACACGAAAAAATTGTCAGATTGAGGTTTGAAGAAGTTTGATGGGTACCGAATATCACGTAACGAGCACTGGTGATATATACCAACGCATCGTCAGTTGAGGCTTTGCTCATTCCTTCTCGTAACCTTGCTGCCTAATCGCACGCCAAGTCGCTAAGCGGTTTCGAAAATAGTAATAACTTGCTCAAAATCCCTCACATACAGGGATCGGTTGCGACGCGTGACCAATTTTTGTTGCCATTATTGGGCAGCTGAACATGCGACAATGACGCGTACACCGTGATGTGTCTCATCCTTCGGACTTGGCGAAGCGGAGAAACAAGGAAATCGCATAAATGTTACGTCATGATCGGCGAAGCACCGAAATCAATTTGTCAGCTCGGCTTAAATTCAACCCGACTTGGCAAAAATATTGTCTGTCTGAAATCTATAAAGATGCGGTCGTTCTCCCACTCAAAAAGAATAGTCAACAACAAACAACATTCTCAACTCTGCAACCAATCTCACAATCCAACCTCTTTACAATTTTTTTCCATACCAACCAAGATGCCTGCCACTACCAAGTACGCCTATGTCGGTTTTGGCCCTCGTGCCCAAATCGAAGTGGCTGTTAACGCCTTGCTTCTCATCCTCAACAAGGACAAGCTCGGCTCCTTCGTCAAGAAGCATGGCAAAGTCTTTCAGGAGATCGCCATCTTTGAGAAGCAGGATCGTGCCACCGGTGGCGGGAATGCTTTCCAGGACGAAACCCATGGCATGATCAACGGGGGACTGGGCCTTCCGCTGAACATCCCCGGCGTCGAAAATCTCTCTTCGGAGCTTCGTGACCTCGCCACGGATATCCTTGATTTGCCCAAGCGCGTTGCGGAGGCCTCCGAAGAAAATCGTGCCACAATTGAGGCCGAATACGCTCGCATCAGTGTCGCTGCTCCCATCATGGTCGAGAACGCCTTCGGTTCTGATGGCCACCTCAACACCAACGTCGAGTGCGCCACTCGTGGGTTCGTCGGACGTGTCGCTCGTGAGTGCTTTGATCGGGTCATGGTGTACATCAAGGCGCAGCTTGGCGACTACATGCGCGTCACCCTTCACGAAGGCACCGAGGTGGTCAAAGTCGACATCTCCGAACCCACCCGGCCCGTGCTTCGCTTGAGCAAGGATGGCAGCGAAACCGTTGAGACCTTCGACTTCGTTACGCTCGCCTCCGGCACCACCCTGCGCGAGCCGATCAAGCATGAACGCGCCTATAGCGACCTCCCGAACTGTGACCTCATCAAGGGCTTCCTTGAGCGTCTCGGGCTCCTTGAAGACAACTGCATTAAGCCCGGCGCCCGTTTTGGCTTGATGGGCCTCAGTCTTTCCATGCTCGACTATTTGATGATCCTCCTCCGTTTCACTTCCATCGTTGTCACCGACAAGAGCAAGCCTCGTGGCTACTACATTGATGAAGCTGTAGCGAAGAAGTACAAAGGCCTCATGCGCTTGTTCAACCGAGAGCCTGGCGCTTTTTCTGGCCTACGCACAAAGTACGATCAAGTCTGGGAGGGAGTTGCGCCTCTTTTGACGCCGGAGGAGACCCATGCCGCGTGGATGCACAACGGAGACAAGACACTGTTGGGGCTGCTTGATCTGGGCCTCGCCGATGTAGCTGCGTCCTGCAACAAGATGCCTGCCGATATTACTGCGCCCCACTCGACCGAGGAGCGTGCCGCCGATTACAACGAACAGATCGACGCATACCTTCAGGCCATTGCCGCCGGCACTGCCAACCCTACTGCCAGCGGTTTTTATCGCTCGATGGTCCAGTCGGTTTTGAATGGACAGGGACTTTCTAGCGCTCCCGCCACCGATGAGAGTGAGCTGGAGAAGAAGTATCCGCTTTCCCGCGAAGGTACGGCCGGATGGCCTATCCAACGTGGCTTCCTGTTTTCCGATACCCGAGAGGACAGCGCGGTTTACGGCGGAAACAGTGATTTGATGCGGAGATGGGGGGTTTCGCAGAATATTCTTGCATCGGGACCGTGGGTCTGTCTTGGCATTACTGCCGACTTGTTTGAGCTTGGCGTGATCGAATACCAAAAGGCGTCCTACACGGACGTTCAGTCAACCGCTGAAGGCCTCAAGCTGGGATCTACCAACCTCGACGCCGTCTTCGCTCCGAAGATGATTGATGGTCGTTACGATCCTCTGGCCCGAGACCTGCACAAGCATGTCGTATGCTCTTACGACCAACCCCTCTTCGCAAAGAACCGCTTCTACAAGGCGAAAAATGGCGCTATCAGCCACGTTAGCAACATTGGATTGGCCGGGCATGGCGGCGCTGTTTTGGATGTGAAGGGCGGGCGAGCTACACTCAACGTTTACTGGGCAGACACCAACGCTCGGCTTTCTGCTCTGCAACGCGCACCCTCCGGAGCTTGCGTCAACATTTCCTGTGCCCTTCTGCGAGCAAAGGGAGATGGCGCTCCGATCAATACTGTCATGTCAATCTATGATGGGATGCGCCCTTCTGCGGAAGCATTCAAGTCAGAGGTGCAGAACCTGAAGAAGGCTTTCGACAGTTTTCAGGAGAAGAGGGCGCTTGTGAAATGCGTTGAGGCTATCAGCAGCAATGCATCGGAGTTCAAGGCCTACCATGAACGGCTCAGCACTGAAGACGGACGCAAGGTCGTCAAAGAGCAACTCGACGACCTCTACGTCGTCCGCGCTGATCTCCGTGCTAAGATGGCACCCTACAAGGCTAAAAAGGTTCTATTCGAACCCATAAGCCTTGAGATGCACAACATGCGGTTTGTCGACTTTCTCCAGATCGAAGCTGAAGCGATCTTGGATACTGTTCTAAACTAGAGCTTGACGGGGAATTTATGCAGAGAGACACAGGGTACGATAACTTGAGTAAAAACAAAAAATATTTCATAGATTAAATAAAATTCCAACTATTTACGCTCCTTAAAATTTTTGTCGTCTTTCGCTCGCTTGTTGATACGTGCGTTGAATTAAACTTTTCCATAGCATGGAGCAATACGTATATACTTCGCTTTTAATTAGAAGCTTAGAGTTAGAGTTAGAGTTAGAGTTAGAGTTAGAGTTAGAGTTAGAGTTAGGGTTAGGGTTAGGGTTAGGGTTAGAGTTAGGGTTAGAGTTAGGGTTAGGGTTAGGGTTAGGGTTAAGGTTAGGGTTAGGGTTAGGGTTAGGGTTAAGGTTAGGGTTAGGGTTAGGGTTAAGGTTAGGGCCCAGATTATATCTGGGTGTAGTACTCCACAGCGGTGGAGTGCCCCGAAGCGAAGCGGAGGGCCGCTAATGGAGCCGCTGTGGAGTACTACACACAGATATATCCTGCCATAAAAGCCGTTTTGAAAACCATTGGGAAAACTGGCACCCAGTGCGTGATGCAAGCGGAGCAGATTGGTTGGCGGCCCTCTGTTTTAAAATAAAAATCAGTCAGAATCGTCAATTTTGCCGCAACATTCGAACAACCGATCGTTTATTACGGGTGAGGCAAAGCGGAAGCGCGACTTTTTCGGTGGACATGGCAAGCTGAATAGCCACGACGAAAGTGCGTGACTTTGAATCGCTCAGCCGTTGAAATTAACCCATCGAAAATGCAAAGGCGTCGCTTCCTGAACTGCACCCCATTTCGACCGGACAGTCGGCATAAGCAGAAAGGCTCAAGCACAGGCTTGAGGACAGGCTTATGTCTAACGAGTATCGAAACGTTGAACTGCTGATGGGAGATGTGCGCCGCAGGCGGTGGACAACCGAGCAGAAGCTGACAATTATTGAGCAGAGTTTTGGACCAGTCGAGACGGTATCGTCCACCGCTCGCCGCCGTGGCGTTGCGCCCAATTTGCTTTATCGATGGCGTAGGCTTTTGAGCGAGGGAGGGGCTGCAGACGTCGGTTCTAACGAGCCGGTGGTCGTCAATTCGAAAGTGAAGAAACTGGAAGATCGCATCCGCGAGCTGGAGCGCATGTTCGGCCGTAAGACAATGGAGGTCGAAATCCTGCGCGAAGCCCTTTCCAAAGCGGACTCAAAAAACGGATGTCGCGGCCGATCTTATTGCCCAAGGACGGTTCCCAATGAAGACCGTCGCAGACACTCCGGGTATCTCCCGCTCGAACCTTGTCGAGCGGTTAAAAGGCAGGTCAAAGCGACGCGGAGCCTACCACAAGGCCGAGGATGCGGAGCTTCTGCCCGCCATTCGCAAGCTGGTGGATCAAAGGCCAACCTATGGCTATCGGCGGATCGCTGCGCTCTTCAATCGCGAAAGGCGAGCCGCCGATAAGCCTGTCGTCAACGCCAAACGGGTCCATCGCATCATGGGCAACCACGCCATGCTGCTGGAGAAACATACGGCCGTTCGCAAAGGCCGCGTCCACGATGGCAAGGTAATGGCCATGCGCTCCAATCTGCGCTGGTGCTCCCACGGTCTGGAGTTCACCTGCTGGAATCGCGAGGTCATTCGTCTCGCCTTCACTATCGACGCCTTCGACCGCGAGATCATCGCTTGGATTGCGATTGCCAATGCAGGCATTTCCGGCTCAGACGTGCGCGACATCATCGAAAGCAAAAAAGAATCCCTGCAGAATAGCCGTTTTTGCAAGGTGAATTTTAAGTTCATGGATCAATACACGTTGAAGCTGGAAGAAGTTTCTGGTTGCTCTTACTACCATGGCGCCAGCTGCGATTTTAATGGCACCGTCGTGCATGAAGCGAGCGGAATTTAGCCGAGGCCTACAAATCGACCACAAACCAGAACTTTAGAGGTTAAAAAGGAAAATGGCGGCTGTCGCATGGACAGTCGTCATTTTTGCTTAGGTACCAGTCTTACAAAAAATCCGATTACGGGCCGACCGCCCTGGCCGACATGGTGATCGCGAAGTACTGATCGCGCTTGCTTTTCTCAACGGTTGACAATTGGGCTATACCGTAATCGGCGAACGGCCCCCGCTCAAAGTTCGGATAATACCCTTTCCAGAAATAGCGCTGCTGCATATCATCGGCACGCATCTTTTGCCCAGACAAGCCCGCGACAAAGCGGGTGTCGTCTTCGCGGTCGCGTGCCTTCGTACAACGATCGTAGCGCCAGCGGAGGGAGTTGTCACGAACCTTCAACTCTCGGTGGGCGGAGTGGTCAGTGTCGGCCAACGTGCTATGACATTTATCGACGTTGGCACGGTCTGGATAACAGCAGCTTTTAAGGAAAACAGTCTGGAGAATATTACCGCGGGAGACCGTGCGGATGTACTTTTCGACGTCCTGCCAGGAAGAATTTTCGCTGCCAAAGTGGAAAGCGTTGGTATGGGTGTGTCCCAAGGAAATGTCGATCCGAACACGGGACTCCCAAAAATTTCTGCCGATAACAGTTGGACAAGGTCACCCCAGAGCTTTCCTGTTCGCCTAATCCTCGATGAGGGTCGACCTAAGGGTGTCGGCTATGGATCGCAGGCGAATGTGGTCATCTATACCGGCGACAACTCGGTCACCAATTCACTCGGTTTCGCCTGGTTGCGCATTTTGTCAGTCCTCACGTATGTCCGATAACGAGCATCCCATGAAGGAAAATCAAGTTAACGCAAAGCGAAAGGGGTTGCGGATTGCGCTAGCCATTGCCGTTGGTTTTACAGGGGCGACTCTTTCAGGGGCAATCGTACCGTTCCTTGGTCCAATGTTTGCCGCGCAGTTTCTAATCGGCAGTGCGCGGCCTTTAACCCTTTCAACGTCGTTGGGTATCGGGGTGCTCGTTCTAACCACCGGCGTCGTCATGCAGTTCATAACCATGTCAATCGGCGATCGACCGCCAGCGCTCCTAATGATACTCGGGTTCTTCTACTTCATATGCTTCTTTTTGCGGGCTAAAGGTAAAGGCGGTGGGGCAGTTTTCCTGATATTGATTGTTGCGGTAGTAGTGCCGTTGATGACAATTCTCAACCCTGTAGTCGGAAACGCCATTGTGGCGATCCTTGTACACGCCGTGGTAACCGGAACTCTACTCATGTGGCTCGCTCATGCCTTGATCCCGGATCGCAGCCGTATTGATGCTCAAGCAGCGGCCGTTGCGGCACATCCCCTTGCGGTACGGTTCGCCGTAGCCAATACCGTTATTCTACTGGTCGCTCTCCTCGCCTGTTTAACAGTGGATGGTCTTGAAACGGCAGCGGTAATTCCAATAACAGTCGCGTCACTGCTTTCACAATTTGAAGTGGCCGGAACCACACGAGCAGCCATAGGCCTTGTCATGGTCAACCTCTTAGGAGGACTGGTCGCGTCAGCGGCTTTCGTACTGCTGCAAGTGCACCCAACACCTACTTTTCTGTTCTTAATCGTATTTTTGGCAGGGCTAATCTTTGGTGGCAGCGCTGCACTTGAAGACCGCAACGCAAAAGTTTACGCGGGGGCTCTGATGACTTTCCTTATCGTATTCGGGCTAGGTGTATCACCCCTACCCGGAACGGCAGCTGAAACCTTCTCTACGCGGGTGAATTATATACTCGTGGCTGTTGGCTACACCATCTTTATGGCTGCTTTACTTTGGCCTCAATTGACGCGTGAAAATGCCGTCAGATAGGATACGTTTGGTAGCTATCACATTGATTATTCGTCACTGTGATAGCAGTATTTGATGCTCATGAATGAGCAACGTAGATTTACAGCGCGAAATGAACCAGTTTTTCGTTCGCCGGTCACACAGTTTGCCTAATTCAAGTCAGTGCTTGAGCACTGTTTTCGCCACTTTCGGTGGTCAAGGCAAAACAAAGAATTGGTTGAGATACGAGCGTAAATCTACACAACAGCCAAGACGAGCGTCATAGCCACCCCGGAAATGATGTGCTGATATAATTACCCTTTCTCAATTAAAGCAGAAGCATAAAGAGGTGAATCAGGCCCTCACGTCTTTTGTCTGATCCACTCCCTGTAAATAAAGGGCCAAAACAGGGTGGTGTAAATATTTCAGACATCACAAGGAGAAGGCGCACACGCCACTTGTCACTGCACGCTCGCGTCTCCATTGGTTCAGAAAGGTGACGTTTATCTTATTGTGCGCTACACTTATTGCGAGAATATACAAAAAGGGGAAAATCCATGATTGTCAAAGTAGGCGCGGCAAGGCGTGAATGGGCAGATACTGCTGTGATTTACGACGAAACGATCGATGAATCTCATGCAGAAACCACAGCTGATGGTAGTCTTCAAATCAGTTTCGTTGCTTCTGCCATTCACGGCCGTGACCGTGATTCATCTAAGTATCGATATACAATGATATTTTCAGCTCACGAGCTATCCATTCTAAATGGTTTTGGTTCCGATTAAGTACTGGATCGCCAATAGAATCTAATTTGTAACATCATAAACTAACCAAACCTGTTGCATCCCAACAGAACGCGCAGTCGTATTTACAGCACCGCACAATTTGAAATGTTTCTTGGTCCTGTGGTTTGAGGCGCAGACTGCTCGCAAGCTGCTGATTGCACCCCGCGACGAGAACAAAGCTATTACCGCGGGTTCGATCCACGGCTGCCATATAGATGTTGAGTTTCGCCTAAATTTGAGCCCGATTTCCATTTCGAGTCAAGCCACACGAATACGGAAGTAGAAAGGAGATTCAACAGGAAACAGGTGCTAGGTTTGATCAAAATCAAACACAAAACTTGGTCAAATTCCGGCTGAATTCAACACTCCATTTGGATCAGCGGTTGTTGACTGTGAGTCAAGAACACGTGTGCCAACATCCCTTACAGATACTGCTAGGCGTTGCTGCAGCGAACGTAAAAGCTGTTAACTCAACCGATTGATGATTTCCAATTTCTCTTCTCCGCCAACTAAAGTGGATGCTTCGAGCATCAAACAGCCAGACCGTTTGATCTGTTCACTCGAACTTGACAACCGTGTCACGACGCAACTAATTAATAGTTGAGTAAACGAGTCGGGTTTATGGCGGAGTCGAAGTTCGGCCCGGACACGTCGCTCTTGGGGAAATTTCGGACTGGGGTTGATGAATAGCAGTAGATTCACATGGGGCATCGTAATCAGCTCGGTCCTGATAAGGACTAGACTGCTGATTTACATAACTTTTCTAAGCATTTTTTGTATAGCGTTACCGCTTCTTTTACCGCTCATAACTCAGCATTTTATTGACAGGGTCACAAACGGTCACGCCCTCGCAAGCACATACAATTGTCTTTTGGTTTTCTCAGCTGTCGTTATTGCAGTGTCGACACCAATGGTGAATCTTTTCAATACGGCTTTGCTCTCTCGGCTGTCTTCCTTCATTGAAAAGCGATTTCAAGTTAAAATACTTCTTAGTTTGTTTTTGTCATTTCGATCGTCTCCTTTCACCTACCAGAGCGATTTGCAGGGATTGTTCATCAAATCTCGCAGTATCGCTTCTTTTATCAGCGGTGCTCTTCCTTCGCTGTGCATCAGCGTTCTTGTATCGATATCTTGCTTTGCTCTGATGTTTTCATACGATCAAGCAATTGCGGTTATCACACTTTTCATATCCTCGGCCAGCAGCTTTGCTATCTACGCCACTCAATCCAAAATTGTTGGTGCGGTTAACGCAGGTTACTTATCTCAGTCCGAACGTCAGGGGTTTTTGAGCGAAACATTGCGAGGACTGCGCGTAATTGCAAACCAAACCATGGAATTTTACGTTCTGAGAAAGTGGGCGGCAATAGTTCGCCGAAGCACGGAAAGCTCCATCGCGCTCGCTTACTATGGGACCTATGCGCCGACGATCTCATCGATCTCTTCAGGATTAGTGACGATAGTGATCGTTGTTCTCGGGTCCTATCGTATAACCGAGGGGACCATATCCCTTGGCGATCTATTGGCGATCAACATCTTGGCAATGAACATTAGTGTGCCTTTCAGCGCCGCCGCAGCACTTAATCGACAATTCCAAGAAGCCAAGGTTGCAATGCATGATTTGCATCGGTTCTTCGCAGAAAAAGGTAACGTGTTAACGCGGGGGATTAATCCCATTGCGGCACCGGTATCTGTCACGATGGAGGGAGTCTCTCTCACTTATCCGGGTCAAGATCGCCCTTCCCTAATCGATATATCTCTCGAGTTGCCGCAAACTGGTCTCGTGGCATTCGTCGGCAAAAACGGCGCTGGGAAAAGCTCGCTGATAAAAACCATCATTGGGGAAAATACGCCAACAGTTGGGACGGTCCTCTATAACGGTTTCCCTGCCAGTTATTACAGTAAGATCAGTTTCAGGCGTTCCTTTGGCATTGTCGAGCAGGACAGCGCACTGTTTCAGGGAACTCTATATGATAATCTCACGGTTGGATTGCGAGATTCTCCCGATGAACCCACGATCATGTCTGCCTTAGCCTTCGCTGGATGCAGTCGTATATTGGACCGCTTTCAGCACGGCCTAGACACAGTGCTGGAACCTGAGGCCAGAAATCTGTCTGGAGGGGAACGGCAAAGGTTTATGATTGCACGCGCCGTTCTGCGCAATCCCAGCATTGCGATTTTCGATGAGCCCACTTCTTCGCTGGATGTGGAGACAGCAATGGTGATTGAGAGAAAACTTGAACAATGGTCAAAAGACCGGCTCGTGATTTTGGTTACGCACCACCTCCACGCTGTAAAGTGCGCTCAACTCATTGTAGTCCTGGACCAAGGCAAACTCGTTGCTCAAGGCAACCACGCGGAACTTATAGACTCGAGTGAATTATATCGAGACATGTGGGCTGACTATACGAGGGAAACACCCCTTTGATTTACCACAGCCCCGCGCATTTTGGATGTTAGCAAAAATCTGCCCAAAAATAGTAACTACGGAGCAAAAAATGAGAGTATTTGCCTTACTATCGGTCGGCTCGCTATTCGGTCTCAGCCTAGTAGCACCGATGATTCCAGTTGCATTCTCAAAGACGCCTGATGCATCCTTAAGGGTGGAGTTGGAAGCTGACGCAAAAATCAGTGACTTGAAAAAGTATTTGTCTGAACTGGAAGGGCGCAGTTCGCAAAACAATAATACGAAAGGCGACGTTGAAGTCGCTTGGGGTTATCTAGCTGGAACGCAAGCAAACTGCATACTCTGCCATCCGGCAGGTTTCTAAACTAGTAATAGTGGCGGCGACACAAAGGTCGGGCAGCATGTCGCCGTTACCCAAACCACCCTACAAAATCCAGCACTTTGTCAACAGAATCTAACGCTTCGTCAGAACTTAGAAAGAGATGCTTTCCTCCAAACCGGAGCAGCATTCCGTCTTTGCGAACAGCAACTAACTCAACATTATCGTTATTGGATATGTTTCGACTGGCAACCATAGCGTTTAGTAGAAGCGAGCTTCGGGAACCCAATTTTTCAGTTATGATCGAAGCTTCAAGAGATTCGCATTCAATCCGGTCTGAATTAATTAAATCTGATACATTTATATCGGTTGGTCCTCCTGCACCATCTATGAGATGAACCGCTTCAATTGTCATTACAAAGAAATGAAACCCTGGAACTGTCGGGTACGATGCCATCTGCGGATTATACTCAATATAGCGCCTTTTGAAGTCACCACCATCATCTTCAACAAGGTCCACCTGCCCCACTAAACTAATTCGCACTGTACGCGGAAGCTCAGATGAACCTGACGGTGATATTAGCAGCGATACCTTTGGATTCACTAAAATATTTCGGGTGTGCAGGGACAGATTACTGAAATAGAATAAGGGCCTACCATCATAATGTGCTGCCATGTTTACCAATGAACAAAGCGGATACCCAGTCTCGCTATCCAAGGTGCAAATGGTCGCAATGTTTGAGCTTCTAATCAATTCATATGCTAACTTTGGCCCTCTATCGCTCTCTATAACAGGTATCTTATGGTGATGAGGAGTAATCGGCATTGCTGATCATTTCTTTCAAGGACAAATGAGATTCGCAGTTACAAAATAGGTTAGTTTCGTTGCTATCAACCAATCTATATTAACTTCAAGACCAAATGCCAATGGCAGCTGTGTGTACGTCGTAAAACGGTTCGGCTTAGGTGGAAAGGTTGAACGGATCGTCGGCTTCCAGTGGAATCGCGAACCCTTACTCCACAATGCCTTGACGGGATACGGACCTACGACCCTCAGCCTTAGGCATCATTGAAATGATGTATCCATATGAATTTGTTGGATACACTCGGCCTTGCGTCTCTCACGATCGGACTTGATGAAACCTGACGAGCAACTAAACTATTTCCGCTTAGGGCGCGCCACTCCATCAACTATTTGCTTGCCTTCAGCAACTCGTTCGCCCGCGTCGGTTCGGCGAGACAGCTTAAAACGCACCGAGATAAATCTGGAAAAGCTGTGTGAGCTAATGGAACAGTCTCCACCTTTGGACACTAGGTCGTAAACTCATAAACTTGGGATTGTGAGCTGACAGTCCGTGGTCACCTCTTTTCAGTTAGAGGCTGTTGAGGTAGCGTTGTCAAATGGATGTTTTAGACTGGTTTTCGCGCTGGTACGAAGCGCATTGTGACGGGGACTGGGAGCACGGTTTCGGTCCGGTAATCAGCACGGTTGACAATCCGGGTTGGTCGCTGAAGATCGATCTCGCCGGGACAGACTGTGATGGTCGGACACTCGAACGGATCACACACCATTACGGGCACGAAACCGATTGGTGGACATGCTGGACGGAGAATAACGTGTTTCACGGCGTTGGCGGTCCTCTTCACCTTCGATCGGTTCTTGAGGCATTTCGAGACTGGGCAACGATCGTCTCGCCATCCCTACCGGACTAGCCACACACTCAGAAACGGGGTTCACATATGGGTACGTCTTTGATTCACTGAAGCCTTGATTTGGAGGCTTCTTATGACCCGTCGCCGGTTTGATCTCACCGATTTCGAGTGGAATTTTATTCAACCATTGTTGCCGAATAAGCCGCGCGGCGTGCCCCGCGTTGACGACCGTCGGGTGATCAACGGCATCTTGTGGCGGTTTCGGACAGGCTCGCCCTGGGCAGATGTTCCGGATCGATATGGTCCGTATTCCACATGCTACAACCGGTTCGTGCGATGGCGAAAGGCCGGTGTCTGGGATCATGTTCTGGGCGAGATTTCTAAAGCTTTCGATGGCGATATCGTCATGATCGACAGCTCCTGTATCCGTGTTCATCAACATGCGGCGACGGGAAAAAGGGGGATCAAGACGATGGCTGCATGGGACGTTCCCGTGGCGGCCTGACCACCAAAATCCATGCAGTTGTCGATGCCGATGATCGACCGATCTGTCTCGCACTCACCGCCGGCCAAGCCCATGATGGCCGAATGGCGGAACCATTGTTACAGACACTCTCCGAGGGTTCGATCCTGCTGGTGGACAAAGCCTACGATACCAACGCTATACGAGCATTTGCAAAGCAACGGCAGGCATGGGCCAATATTACGGCCAAGAGCAATCGGAAGGGAAGCTTCCCTTTCAGTCAATGGGTGTACCGACAGCGCAATCTCGTTGAGCGATTCTTCAGCAAACTCAAACAGTTCAGAGGCATCGCCACGCGTTACCATAAAGACCCGATGAACTTCCAGCCGCTGTCAAATTGGCAGCAGCAAGAATTTGGATCAGATCGTTATGAGTCTACTGCCTAGCGACGATATCGTGTCTCTTGGCCCGTTATTCGGAGGGGAAGCTGCCGATGACTTTGTTAGACGGCTCCAGGTCGCAGGACTAAAGTACCTAGAGGATTTCTTCGTTTTTAACGGCGACTTTCCAGATTGGTGTCGCTTCAAGGTGTGTTTGAACGGCTGACCCAGGCGATATGTCTTGGATTTCACCGGGTCAACATTGGCTATGCAATCGGGGCGCACCTCTAAAACCCTCAATTCTCTCATAAGTAAAAAGAGACAATCAAAATCGGCGGTTGGTCGCATTCTAGACGTCGATAATTTACGAACGCCGCAAGTTCTAAGATTGCATTCCAAATTTCTGGCGAGTGGTCTTTCAGTTTTTGTCCCTGATCGAGTTGTAAAACAACCATCTTTCCTTTTTCCACCACGAAACTTGAGAAGTCGTCATCCAAACTGGTCATGCAGTCGACCCAAGCGCTGAGATTTCTCCCATAAAAGTCTGGAAAACCAAAAGCAGAAATGAAAACATCATGGAAAGACGGCCAGTCCAAGATTTCGGAACAATCGATCTTCTTAATTGTGCAATTCATCGATAGCTATCCATAGCAACAATGTTCCGGATGAGTTAATCACTCGCCGACTGCGGCAGATTTTCTAAAAGCTTTTCTGCAAACGAAACTATTTTCGGAGCAAGCAGTAAATTATCAGATAATTCAGAGCAAATTTCAGCGAGTTGTTCTCCGGTAAAAATCTGATTCATTTCGTCTATTGTTATCACCTTCTCGTTTTTTATTGCGTCTATGCTCTCCCTCTTGAGGCTCGCCAGTTGGGAGTTTATCTGCTCAATCTGATCCACGTCGATCTCGCAATTATATCGTAGCAAGAACGACGCCATATGAATTGGGGAAAAGTCAAATGCATCACGACCACAGCAAGTTGCCTCGCAGACCGTTTCGCACTGTTTGATGAGGCCAAGCAGCGGATAATCCAATTTCATAAGCTATATACTCGCTATTTGCTCAGGAGTTTAGCCTGCACTCACGGTTTTTAAAAGCATGAAGCAGTTTTTACGCTAGGAAACCATAGGAGCACGCGTTGGATGGCGACTTATCTCCGAGACAGCAGGCGCGAAATTTGATTTATTTCCGAGCATACGGACACCATTTAAAATTGATAGAAAGCCGTGAGGTTGGCCCAATGAAAAAAAGAGAGAGAGACGTTATCGATTCCTTCTATGAGGAAGGCGAGATCGATTACATTTTCTTTGCACAAATCATTGCAGCGGTTTCCTATGATGAAAATGACATTGACTTATCGAAGAGTGTTGGCAGAAAATTGAGTGATGTCCGCATATTATTGGATTATATTGTTGGCAATGGAGATTTCAAGCTAGGCAAGAGCATCACAAATTGTGATGGTTCTGTTGAGTATATTGAACTAGATAGCAATATTGATGACTTTCTAAAAGAATTGAGGGTATCGATAAATGAACATGGCATTGACAGCATTGACGTAAATTATGGCTTTTGGATTAGGAAGGTAAAGGGACGTGTTGCTGATTGTCCTATACCCAAAATTATAAAGACTATATTCTCTTAGTAGATGATAGAATTGCATTATTATTATGCGTTTGTTGCGACGCATTGATTACACCCACCTTCCTTGCCACAGGAGGCGGATGACGGCGAAAAAGGTGCACCGTAGATACCATCCGCAACTTTCAATAACCGGTGCAGCGTTGTTGCATGTCATTGATTTTGTGTATGAGTCAAGAACAGTCGTGCTTCAACCCGACAGTTTTAGGCGGTTGTGGTTCCAGGCCACCAGTCAGAAATCTGCACCTCTTATCAGCCATTTTCGAATGACTGTTAGTTCATCGTTGCGACAAAGCACAATGAATGTATATGAATAGGCAATTCGTGTGTTTGGATTACCAAACCGTCGGTCGTGTGAGGAGCTCTTACAACTTGGCTAAATATGAGTGCTCATAAATTTTGTCGCGACGTCTGTCTGGAGCGGGGTGAACCTATGCCCGGAGCTGGTGGGACCGCCCCACGTTACGCGCTCCTCCATTGGCCGCGACGCCACTGGCGTGTTCCAAGAACGAATGCGTTTGACATGCCCGAAGCACTTTCTCAGGCTATGATAACGACTAATCAGGCTGGTATCCATGTGGCACTCGTAGAGGGGGATGAAATTGCTCTCTCATGCGACAACATTATTCTACGCACAGCAACGACTGACATTCTGACCGAGCAATTGCTGGTTCTGGCCTCGGGAGGGGAACTCTGCGGAGAGCGCGATGAGCGCATTACCATCCTTTGCTGTACAGATGGAAAGCAGGACCCTTGCTGCGCACGTTATGGTTTTGCTACCTGGAAAGCGCTGCGTGATCAGGCCGACCCGACGGTTTTCCGGGTTCTACAGTCAACGCATATCGGCGGATGTCGCTTTGCCGCGTCGCTGCTCATTTTGCCACAGCGCGCCAGATATGGACGTCTCCAGCCAAAGGACGTTTCCGATTTCCTGTCCTGCCTTAGCAAAGGTGTTCCATTCCTGCCAGCGTACAGAGGCAATCCGGAAATCGACGCCTTAGAACAGGTCGCCGAGCACGCCGCACTTTCATTCTGGAATGATATTGGGCCACAGGAGAAAGTTGTTCTTGAGCGCAAAGCAGGGAACACGAATGAAATTGAAGCGGAGATTATTGCCTCCACTCAATCTCAACAGTTGCTCATCCAGTTGAGGCTGGATCAGTTTGACGTCAATACACGCTGCAGCACGCTAGAGCCAGACGGCGATAGGGATCAGGTTGAACGCTGGATCGCAGTTTCAATTACGCCGCTGACCTGACAACCTATTCAGGCTTCTGCCGGAGGATTTCTCGCTCGCCGATATGCGATAGAAGCAAAATCGCAGAACCAATTAGGCCTTGCATCGTCTCGCCGTAACGACTGCGATTAAAATACAGAAATTGACGATTGCGAACAGCAAACAGATTGCGCCACTGGACAGTCGACCGGAAGGCGCGCATTTCCGCCTCCTCGTCCAGCATTTCTTCGTAAGTGTCGATGATGATATCACTGTCAAAGTCGGAAAGGCGTTCTAAGCTATAGGGTATATCGCTTTCGCTATTCTCATAAGCGGGAACATGACCAAGACCAAAATCCTTTATCACCTGTTCCATGCCACCACGCCCGATAATTCTGAAACCATCGCGATAAATCTCCATCGGTGTCACTGTGATTGAAGCTGGTTTCTCTACGCGCTTTCCGAATTCGCTGACTATATCCTGATACTCCCGATGCAATTCATCATAGCGATGACGTTTACCAACAAGATCAGCCAATTGCTCTGAATAGGTTAATATGCCTTCTTCACGTAAAGGCAGCAGCACAACGGGCGCAATTGCTGAAAGCTTATCGCGAAGCGCTGCGTGATAAGACAACCCCACTATCAGGTCTGGCTTCAATGCCGCAATTGTTTCAATATCAGGAGCCTGATGCGTTCCGATATACTGGATTTCTGACGTATCGTATCTCTGCGATGCACCCCTATAAATAGTGTCCGCAAGCAAGCGCTTGCGACCAGATGAACCACAAGGCACAACCCCTAATTCCAGCAATTGCGTTGTCAGACTGAAATCGTGCAATGACACCACACAGCGTGGGTGAACTGGCACCTCAACCGAGCCGAAACGATTGGTAAATGTTCTTGTTTCTTCTGCATGAGCACTAACAACAAAGCCGAAACTGCATATAAGAATAAGCAAAGCTGACGCTATTCTGGTCATCGGGTCGTTCCTTTTCGCGACAGCAGATAAAGAAGATAGGGCGCGCCGATCACTGCAACCACAAGTCCCGCCGGAATCTGAAGTGAAGCAAAAACGGTTCGGCCGATTGTGTCACTGACAAGCACAATACTTGCACCAATCAATGCAGACAGAGGCAAAAGCAATCTATGCCTTTCCCCTACCAAAAGCCTTGCAGCATGAGGGGCTAAGAGACCAATAAAACTCATTGTACCAACGTTCGCGACGGCAGAAGCGGTAAGCATCACACTCAGCAAAAGTGCGATGATCTGAAAGCGCGCAACATTCAGGCCGCGACTTGCTGCAACCGCATTACCAAGCTGAAACAGGTCAAACTGGCGGGAAAACAACAATATGGGAACAGCGGCAAGAAGCAGCCACCAGAATTGCCCCCGCACATTTTCCCACCCTGCCCTATGCAGACTGCCTGCAAGCCAGAGCAAAGCCGATTCAACATGTTCGATCCGTCCGTAGGTGATAAGCAGGTCTGCCAATGCACTGAGTATCGCTGTTACACCAACACCCACCAGAATGAGACGCAAGGGCGAGACCCCTTTGTTCCAGGCAAGAGCGATAACAAACAATGCAACCAGCAGCCCACCAAGCAAAGCCGCAAGCGGATAAAGCTCAACAGCCAGCTCAGATGGCCAAAGAATGAGCGCAGTCAACACGGTGATACCAGCGCCTGCCTCAACACCCACCAATCCGGGTGCAGCCAGTGAATTGCGTGTCACTACCTGCAATATCACTCCGGCAAGAGCCATCGCCATACCAGAAAAAATGGCAAGCAATATGCGTGGCAGACGCGTGTCAAACACGATGCTACGCAAAATATTATCAGTGCTTTGGGGCGTTATGACCGCCTTAATAATTTCTGTTAGTGTAACAGGATAGCTGCCGAGCTTTATTGCCAGTATTGCGGCTATAACAAGAAACACAGTAGCAGCAATCAGAATGATCCGACCATGAGAAAACCGATTGCGGGTGTGATTGGTGATATGGGTTTGCACTGCCATTATTTCACTCTCCCCAGAACGAGAGCGATGAAAATGGGGCCGCCGACGATGGCAGTCACAATACCCGTATTGATCTCCAGTGGACGTAATGCCGTGCGTGATACGATGTCACCAGTAACAATAAGCAGTGCACCTATCAGAGGCGCTGCGGGGATGAGGAGCCGATAGTCATTACCGAGAAAAATACGCCCAATATGCGGAGCAATAAGACCGACAAAGCCAATAGGACCAGCTATTGCAACAGATGATCCGGCCAAAAGCACGATCGCCAGAAGTGATGAGAGCCGCATCCGCAATACATTCAGCCCCATCAACGCCGCCGACTGCGATCCCAATCGGTGGAGATTAAGTGCGGGAATATTCGCTACTGCAATGCATCCAGCGAGAAGGATGAATGGAAAGGTCTGCCAGCGGGCTACTGTACTGTCAAAAGCAAGCGAACCAACAAGCCAGCGCCGCAGAGTTTCAAGCCCCTGCTGGTCAAGCAAAAGAACCATAGAGGTCAGGGCACTGAACAGGGCCGCAACCATCACACCGGATAAAACGAGGCGAACCGGATTGGGGTCCGATCCGCTGTTCAGAAGAACGATCGCTGCTGCAACAATTGCCCCCGCAAAGGCGAGAAGCGGTATCATGGCAAGCGTGTTACCGGGGAGCACAAGCAAACCGAAAACGACAAAGAAGGCAGCACCACTGTTCACCCCCATCAGCCCGGGATCTGCAAGCGGGTTTTCACTGACCGCCTGCATTAACGCGCCTGCAAGACCGAGGGTTGCACCGACGATGACAGCACTGATCAAACGAGGCATTCGCATTTCCATCACGATATTATGCAATGGGTCTGCCGGAACATAGGCGACAAGTGCTTGCCAGACCACACTCCAGTCAAGCTGACGCGCTCCGAGCTTCAGATGAAGGATTGCAGCCACGATTAGCAGCACAAAAAGGGCGAAAAACTGAAAAGAACGCAGATAAACTGACAAAGGATGCACCCTTCACGCCCAGGAAGAAGCAATGCACATTGCAATTCCCGTTTCCGGATCATCAAGCATTCTTGATCGCACCGAAAACACATTATCGATATTAGGCACATTGAAGACCTGCTGTGTCGCGCCTTCGGCAACCACCCGCCCATCTTTCAGCATGACAAGTTGATCTGCATAACGCGCCGCCTGATTGAGGTCGTGAAGGATTGCAACCACTGTGCGTCCTGCATCGCGCAAGACCGACAGCAGATCAAGCAGGCTTAACTGGTTTGCAACGTCCAGAAATGTCGTAGGTTCGTCGAGCAGAATAACTGGTGTATCCTGAACCAAAGTCATTGCAATCCATGCACGCTGCAACTGACCACCTGAAAGGCTCTGCAATGGTCTGTCGATGAGTTGTTCAATGCCGCAAAGTGCAACGGCACGCGAGACAGCGTCTTCGTCTTCGCTTGACCAGCCACCGAGCCAGCTTCTCCACGGAAACCGTCCCTGTGCAAGTAGTTCACGCACACTCATTCCGACCGGCGTATGCACATGTTGCGGCAAGAATGCCATTTGCCGGGCCAGTTCGCGTCTCGAGTATAAAACAAGCTGCTTTGAACCAAGTTCAACATGACCGCTATATATCGCGACCGAGTTCGCCATGCTGCCCAGAAGCGTTGATTTGCCAGAGCCGTTCGGCCCGATCAAAGCGGTAAAACGCCCCGGAAGAATTTTCAGATCAATGTCATGGAGAATATGCTGGGTGCCACGATAAACGTTCACTCGCTTCATTTCGAACATAGCCAGCATCTCCGTGCACAATTGTAAGAAGCGGCTCTGATAGGCTCTTCCAATCGCGTCATATCATCCGCGCGATAGTGAGCGCGCTGCAATAAGTGTGTTGTGACACTTTTTTAATTTATTCAAAGTGAATCACATGATAGCGAGAGCATATCTTTGTTGACTGTACTTGTCATGTTTATACGGTGGCCTGCCAGCCTCCACTAATTCATGCATCGCTATTGGGGAATTCTATGCCGGTAAACCATCTGAAATCGAATATCGGCAGCCTGCCCTACATGTCTGCATTGCCATATAGCATTCCACTCGCTTGCGCGATGATGGCGCTTGCGGTGAGCAGTGTTTCAGCACAGGAAACGAATGCTGGAATTCAGCTGCAAACGATTGTCGTGCAGGACAATGCCAGCTCAACAGAACCTGTTAAAGGATATGTAGCTAAGGTCAGCAGTAGTGGCACGAAAACGGATACACCTATCCTGCTTACGCCCCAATCAGTGTCGGTAGTCTCAGCTACCGAAATCAAAGATCGCGAAGCGCAAACTCTTGCTGACGTGCTTGCTTATACACCAAGTTTCACGGCACAGCCCGGCCCATTCTCGCGCGTCGCCGACCGGTTCAGAATTCGTGGATTCGACGTCGAATCAGGTACCGGTGGGATGCTGCGCGACGGGATGAGGCTACAGAACAACTCTTATGATGGTACGCAAGAGCCATTTGGTCTTGAACGTGTCGATGTTGTACGCGGTGCGGCTTCGGTTCTTTATGGCCAGCTTTCGCCGGGCGGCTTTGTGAACGGCGTCAGCAAACGCCCGACATCCGAGCCTCTGCGTGAAGTCTCGGTTCAGGGCGGGCTTCATAACCGTAAACAGCTTACTGCAGATTTCAGCGAAGCAATAACCGACACATTGTCATATCGTTTGACTTTTCTTGGTCGCGACAGCGACACCAACGTTGATTACATGAACAATGACCGCATCTATATCGCCCCGGCTTTGGAATGGAAGCCTGATGAAGACACATCGCTGACCATGCTTGGCTTTTACCAGAAGACCAACACACGTTTCCCCGCTGCCTTACCCTACGAAATTGTGGAAGGCATCGGTAATGGCCCATTCATCCTCGGCCGCGACACTTTTATTGGAGAGCCGGACTATGATCGGATGAAAACTAATATGGGTGCGCTGGGTTACGAATTTACCCATCGTTTCGACAATGATGTGCGGTTCTCGGCAAAATCACGCTATTACGAATCCGATCTGGACTGGCGTTATATGATGGCCCAGACGAGCGCCGCTGCCGTTAATCAGGTCGCACAGACAGGCATACTGGCTCGCCAGTACAGCGACCGTCATGATGGCGCGAAGGGCTTCACACATGATATGAATGTTGCATTCGATGTGGATACAGGTCCACTCTCACATTCATTGCTCGTCGGTTATGACTTTTACGACACATCGTATGATTCAGATAATTTTCGTGCAGTTGCTCCATCAATCGACTTGAACAATCCAATCTACGGCGCAAGTTTCACAGTTAATCGTGACCCTGCTCGTAACCGTGGTGCGAAAACAACAACCGTACAGCATGGTATTTATCTGCAAGACAAAATCACCTTTGATGAACGCTGGAACGTACTGCTTGGTGTAAGACACGACTGGGCTGATCAGGATTTCAGCTATCATGCGAACAACCAGTCGATCAGCCGCAACTCTGAAAAGACAACATGGCGCGCGGGGGTGGTTTACGAAGCTGAGAATGGACTGGCTCCCTATGTCAGTTATGCGCAATCCTTCTTCCCGATCTCGGTATCTGAATATGCCGAAGACATGAATTTCTCACCTATGACGGGAGAACAGATTGAGGCTGGCATTCGTTATCAGCCGCCCGGCACGAATATGTTGTTCAGCGCAGCCGCCTATCAGCTTGATCAGAACAATATCGTCACCCGTACACTTGCTGATGAGCTCACACAGATCGGTCAGCGGCGTGCTCGTGGATTTGAGCTTGAGGCCAAAGCCGAGCTGACTGATTATCTGACCATGGTGGGCTCATATTCGTACACAGATGCCCGGATCACCAAGAGTGAAGAACTTTTGGAACTTGGCCAGCGCAGTGAAAACACACCCTATCATCAGGCCGCTCTCTGGATGACTTACGATGTAACTCAGTTGGGCATCGACGGACTGACCGTTGGAGGTGGTGTACGATACACCGGATGGACCAGCGCATCAGGCATAGATAAACCAATACCCGGCTACACGCTTGTCGATGCAATGGTTCGCTATGAAGTGACCAAAAACATTACCTTGTCATTGAATGCAACAAACCTTTTCAACGACGAATACGCTGTCTGCGAATTTGCAAAGTGTCTTTACGGAGATGGCAGAGAGGTTATGGTGTCTTCCAGTTTCAAATGGTGACACCGCTTTAACGGCTGTTGGGAATTCATGAGTAACGTCGATTTCTAAGAATGATCCCCTATTTTCAACTGCGAGAGCAATGTTAGACCTGTGGTCAGGTCTTCCATACCAAGCCCACCCAGACACAGCCGGATACCCGTCGCATTATCGTTTCGATCAGCACGAACGGCATCCGGCTCTGTAACAACAACGCCAAGCGTCGCCGCTGCCTTTTCGAAGGCTTCCGCTTCCGTATGAGGCATTGGCAGCCACGCATGAAAAGCACAATCATCGGTCATGATTGTTCTGTTATCGAAGAATGACCGGGCCAGTTTTGCCCTTTGCCGCGCCTCGGCACGCAAAGTACCCCTCACCGTTTCCATAACACCACTGGTAAACCACTCTTCGAGGAGCGCATAGTCTACTGGCGAAGAAGACAGTGGCAGCGCACGCAAGGCTTCCTCGGCATGTTCCTCCCAGCCTGAAGGCAAAACCAGAACGCCCAGTCGCAATCCTGGACTGAGTGACTTGGAGAGGCTCGTTACATGAAAGACGCGATCCGGTGCCAGGGTGACAAGTGGAGGAAGGTTGGGAGAGGCACCCAGTGTATAGACACCATCTTCAACAATCGGGACGTTTCGCTTGTTGCAGACGTCCACAATGTCCTTTCGCCGGTTTGCTCCCATAGAAATCGTCGTAGGATTATGAAGTGTGGGGGTCAGATAAACAAGGCGACGGCGCCCGCTGTTCTCTTCTTCGCATAGCACCCGATCGAGATCATCCGGCACCATACCCTGGTCATCAATATCAACGCTCCGCATTGGATGGCCGCGATAGCGCGCAAGTGCAATAGCTCCCGAGTAGCTGAGACGTTCTGTGACAATCAAACCATTGCCGCCGCACAGAATATCGAAAGCAAGCCAAAGTGCCTGCTGCCCGCTTCCAGCTAATATAATCCTCTTTGCGTCCGCCTCAATGCTCAGGCTTTCGAGCCAGCGCGCCAATAAACGCCGATGCTCATCATGGCCTGCTGGTGGGGGATAAAGATTGACGTGGGCTGAGTTTATTTTTCTGGATATTGCAGAAAGTGTGCCAGCCAACAATCTGTCACTTAACATAACAGGCAGGCGATTGACCGAGAAATCAATTGCAGGCCCCTTTCGCGATTCAAAGACGGCGACGAATGTACCACAGCCCTTTACGCTGCGCGCCAATCCGCGCCGCTCAAGCATCGCATAGGCTTTCGTAACTGTGCCTACTCCGAGGTTCAGTTTCCATGCCAAATCCCGATGGGCAGGAAGTCTGTCGCCGCCATGCAACTGCCCGGAGAGAATGTCCTCTGACAAAGCTTCTACTAGCCTGTTTGCGGGAGTATTGCCATTATCTGAAAGACGAGGAGTCCATGGAGACTGAAGTCGCATATGTGTACCCCCGACAGAGTGCTCGATATAACACCCTTAGTACAGGCACAAGACACCATTGGAAACCGCTTTAGCCTCGGTCAAGTATGGAAAGCTTCTTATTATGTTAAATTAACTGGTTGAAATCTAGTGCTGGCATACCGCAACGCAGTCCGTCTCCCATTGATAACCAGTCAAGATTCTTCGCGATTGCCCCTCCTCAACGGCAATATCGCCCTTTTATCTTGAACAGAAGCGAATTGGCGCCCCGTTGATCCCAAACATTAAGTTCGAAGCCTATCTGGTAGGAATAATATCTGGCCATTCCTGCGCTCCGTGAAGTACGCGGAGGATACGAACCGCCGATTGCGTTACAGCATAAGCCGCGACGTATGGAGTACCATTTACAACAAGTTCCCGCGTCCCGGCAATTCTGCCAACCCGACCACTCGCCGGAAAATCAATTAAGCGACGAGCAGCCGCGACGATCCGTTCGTCAACCATGATTGCAGATAAGGGATTATCCGCCTCAATAAAAGTGAAAATGGCGTCTCGATCTGATAACGCAAATGCGGACCAAGTGAGCTTCACGACTTGAGCGTCGTTGCTTTAAGGCGCGCTGCCGCCCGGCGTCTTTCGAAATGAGCCGTGACTTCATCATCCGAGACGTCCGGTCGTGGGTCGTGAAGCGCTTCAAGAACCTTGCTGCGAAACCAAGCATCGTGCGCTTCGCTGCCTGATATAAGTTCGAGCGGTAATGCCCCCTCGTTCGCCGTCCGGGTGAGCAAGATACGAACAACATCCGACACCGTAAGACCCATACCTTCAAGCACAGCAGAGGCACGATCTCGAACTTCGGCATCAATACGAGTTTGAACGAGTGCGTTAGAAGCCATAAGTTCCTCCAAGTTAAAGCTTGATTGTAATGCATATGAATTACACAGTCTATAGAAGATTTCTGCGCGCGCCAAGCTGCTGCGTTTTTTGCCTTGGAAGGTTACGAACCACTTTCCCTCGTCTTTGCCAGGTGTGATGATTGCCGGTCAGAAACATCGGTTCCTTTAAAACTGGCATAAACTGGCGGGTTTGAAAACGGGACAGATTTGGTGGCACGAACTGATCCGTTACATGCGCTTTCCGGAAGATCAGGAATGCGTGACATAGCGTGCAGCAACCGCGGGACTAATCTCCGATCAGTATACTTTGAACGGCTGATGAGCGCGGCCAATCGTAAATCCTACGCGACTTTAACGACCGCTTCCGACGCCATTGTGGTCGTTCGAGGAATTAGGACCGTTTTCCAGAAGCTGCGGCTCAAGGGAGCTAGAAGCTGACTGAGTGTTTTGAGATGAAAGACGGGACTAGCAGTCGCCGGCCCGAACAATAAGGGCCTTCGCTAGACCTGATACGTCGGTTCTTGCTCAAGTGAAATCGACGTCGTAAATGCCCCTGGAGGGAGGAATCATGCATATTGCAGTGACGGGGACGCATGGTAGTGGCAAGACGACATTTATCCACGACTTCACAGCCGTTCATCGCGCTTATGAAAGCGTGCCCGAGCCCTATTGGCTTCTTGAGCAGCAAGGCGTCCCATTTGCCAATGGAGCTACGACAGCTGATCTTGAAAAGCAGCTTGCCGAAAGCTGTAAGCTGATCTTGGGTCATGCTGGTGGCCGGGACGTGATCTTCGACCGCTGTCCACTCGACTTTCTCGCCTATCTGGAGGTGGTCAGCGCTGGTGAGGGCTTTGAGTGGCTTCCGAGTGGCCGTGAACTGGCCAATGTCAGCAAAGCGCTCGCCATGCTCGATGCTGTAGTTTTTGTCCCGCTCTCATCTCCTGATGAGATCCCGGTCGAAATCGAACTTCCTCGATTGCGGAGTCGTGTGGACAGGCGCCTCAAGACCATGCTGCGCGAAGATGATCTGGGGCTATTGCACAACGGGCCACGTATTCTCGAGGTGGTGGGATCCCGGGCCCAACGTGTGGTGATGGCTGGATCGCTTTTTAGACCGACATAGACACTCAAACGTCCGGTTCGGAAGCTTTCTCGCCAAAAGCCGCCATTCCGCTTCCCACCGCATGTCAGACAGCCCACAAGGAACGCAAGATCTGATCAGACCCTTGGGTGCGCACGAATTTCAAGCCTCGATAGTTAACGGGACAAATTTGTAGGGTTGGTTTTGCTTTTGATTCAAAGTCGAGGACATGCGTGTCTTGTTTCCAGCAGTATACCGGGCCGAGATTGCAGATTGCTAGTCAATAGCCCTGAATCTCGTCCAAATCTGCAGAAACAGGACGCCACGCTCAAAGAGCAACCCACCCGTTGATTGTGATCGAAACGCCGAGGATACACTAGCGTCGGAAAAAACGCGCTGAACTCCGATGAAGATGAGCTTTCAAGTAGAAATTGGTTCCAGCTCTTTGCGGAGCTCGCAGCATAAATGCGCCCAAGAACAAAGCCGCTCTTAACCAGCCAAAATTTTTGCGACAGAACCCACTCATTATCTATTGCTTCATGGATAGATTTCACATCAGGTCAGGGTCGCAGCACAACCTTCGCACGGCTTATCAAGCCGTTATCGATGTCTGCAAACGCGTCCGCTCCTTCGGACAGGGCACGCGTTTCAAACCAGTCGAGGCCGCCAAGGTCGCCTGCGATCATCGCGGCGACAGTGTCTCTGAAATCGTCCGGCGTGTAGCAATATGCGCCCGTCAACGTAATCTCCTGCAAGGTGATCTTGCGAACGTCCAGTCCGTCACTTCCCGGAAGCAGGCCGATATGAACGATAACTCCGCCCGGTTCGACCATTTGGCACGCGGCGGCGCGCGTTGACGCGGCTCCGACTGCATCGATGACAAGATCAATGCTGTTCTCTTTCGGAGCCGCACTCTCGCCCGGCACATAAAGGCGAAAACCACCTTGCGCCGATATCATCGAATGTCGCACCGGGTTTGTCTCTGCGACAGCGATATCGCGAATACCGAAATGTCGCAGCGCAAGCGCTGCCCCGAGGCCGATTGCTCCGCCGCCAAGCACGACCGCTCTCACCTCGTCCAGAGGCGTCATCAGCAAGGCGCAGCCGCGCTTTGCCGCGCGCCAGGAAACGGCTAGCGGTTCTGCGAGTGCTGCTGTCCCCACATCGAAGTTTTCGGGAAGCGGAATGACATTGCTTTCCGGTACCACAACATATTGCGCAAAGGCGCCTTGGCGCGGCTGCATGGAAATGATTTGACGTCGAGAATCCAGGTTGGGCCGGCCAAATCGGGCAAATTTGCCATCGGCAGGTGTCACCAGCGGATTGATCGTCACTTTCTGGCCTGTCAACAGGCCATTCATCGCTTCCCCGGAAGCTTCGTGCCCGAGGATGACAGGAGGCAAGCGACGAGAATCGTGGCCATGATAGGCATGCACATCTGAACCGCAGATTCCGACAGCGTCGACCCGGACCAGGACTTCGCCTGCAGACGGGACTGGCTCGACCACATCTGTGAATTCAAGCGTATAAGGTGCGGTATATACGAGAGCTTTCATGTTCGGCTTCCTTCTACTTCGCCGTAAACCCGCCATCGACGTGGATCGTCTGTCCTGTAACATAGGCGGACGCCTCAGACGCCAGGAAGACTGCCGTTCCGTAAAGGTCGTCGAGATTGCCGTTTCTGCCGATCGCCGTCTGCGCGGCATTCGCGGCTGCTCGTTGCGGATCGGAAAAAACAGGCTCGGTCAGAGGTGTCGGAAAGAACCCCGGGGCGATTGCGTTGCAGGTTATGCCATGGCGGGACCATTCCTCGGCAACCGCGCGCGTAAGCTGCACGATTCCCCCTTTAGCGGCTCCGTAAGGCGCCGAATTTGAAAATGCGCGCGTGGACTGCAGAGAGGCGATGTTGATTATCCTGCCCCAACCGCGTTCCCGCATGAGGGGAGCGAAACCCTGTGTCAACAGAAACGGCGCCCGAAGATGCAACGCCATATGCAGATCGAAGTCGCCGGCCGATACCTCGGCGAACGGCTTGCGAAGGTTGACACCCGCGGCATTGACCAGAATATCGACCGCGTCGTTGCTCAAATTCACATCCGCAACGACGCGGTTAACGTCTTTTGGATCCGCAAGATCTCCGGCAACGGTCTGCACGGGGATGTTCTCGGTCCTCAGAGCTGCCTCCGCTGAGGCCAGATTGGCGATATTGCGCCCGATCAGCACAACGCACGCACCCTGCAACCCGAGAGCTGTGGCGATTGCCAGCCCAATTCCGGAATTGCCACCAGTCACGACGGCGGTTCGGCCGTCGAGATCAAAGAGGTTAGACAATCGTCCCATGCTAGTCTCCCTGCTTCTTGAGGACGTGGTCAGCTTGCGCTCTCGACTGGGGCGCCCATGTCGAGATTGTGTCCGGGGAAATACTTGTCCATCCGGACGTCCGCCGTGCGGGCATGAGCCTCCATCCCCTCAAGACGAGAAATGCGCGCCGTTGCGAGAGAGAGCGTCTTGCACGCGTCACGGTCGGACTTCTGCCAGGTCAGGGGTTTCAGGAACTTGTGGACCGAAAGGCCGGCGGAATACCGAGCGGCGAACTTCGTCGGAAGGATATGATTGGGGCCGGAAGTCTTGTCGCCAAACGCAACCGTCGTTTCCTCTCCGAGGAAAAGCGAGCCGTAGTTGGTAAGCTCCCTCAGCCACCAATCGAGGTCCGAGCAATGCACCTCAAGATGCTCGCTGGCATATTGATCGGAAATCTCGACAAGTTCCTCACGCGTGTCGCACAGGACAACCTCGCCATAGTCACGCCATGCGGCATCCGCTGCGTCCCTTGCAGGCTGCGGCAAGGCATCGATGATGCCCTGCATCATACGCATGGTTTCATCAGCGATACGTTTTGAGGACGTAAACAACCACGCCGGGCTCTCGTGACCATGCTCTGCCTGGCCGACGAGATCCGTCGCAACAACCATGGGGTCGGCGGTGTCGTCGGCGATCACGGCGACTTCGGACGGACCGGCGAACACATCGATGCCGACTTTGCCGAAAAGCGTCCGTTTGGCTTCGGCGACGAACTTGTTGCCGGGGCCGACGATGATGTCAGCGGGAAGGCCGGTAAAAAGTCCGTAGGCCATGCTGGCAATCGCCTGGACACCACCAAGGGTCATGACGATATCCGCGCCGGCAACCTGCATCGCGTAAAGTACATAGGGATGGATGCCCTCTCCCTTGTACGGCGTCGAGCAGGCGATCACGGTCTTCACTCCCGCTGCCTTTGCCGTCGCCACGGACATGTAAGCCGACGCGATATGGGCATAGCGCCCGGTCGGCACATAGCAACCCGCCACGTTGCATGGCACCAGTTTCTGCCCCGCCGTGAAACCTGGGAGAAGTTCCACGGAAAAGTCCTTGATAGAATCCCGCTGAGCGAGTGCAAAGCGGCGTACCTGGTCGGCAGCGAAAGCGATGTCATCCTTCACAGATTGCGGAACGTTCGCGGTCCTCCGCTCCATCTCCTCGCGCGTCACGATGATATCGCCGGTCCATTTGTCGAGGGACTCGGCATAGTCGCGAACGGCTGCTTCTCCGTCTGCTTCGATGCGGGCGAGCATGGTTGCAACGACGTCGCGTGCCGTGCCGGTTTCGGTTTCCGGTGACTTGCTTGCTTTTTTCAGATAGGTGATTGCCATTTTTCATACCTTCGATGAGGAGCGTTCCGTTTCTCCAAAGAAACGGAAGTAGCCCGGTCGCAATAATGGTTCGGTGGCGGTTGGGGTTAGTCGATTTTCCCGGCAAAGGCTGCGAGCGCAGGATCGTTGCGGACCATGTGCACGAACTTCGGTTCGATATAGGTTGCGGTATCCGGATTGCTTGCAATCGTACCAACTTCGGTCATGAAGTCGCCGACGGACGAGAACCACGAGTCAAGCTGCGAGTGCCCGTCGTTGCGTTCGAGCAGGTCACTTTGCTCTTGCAGCAAAAAGGTCTGGCGCAGATCAAATTCCGCCTGGGCAGCTTCGTCGGACACCTCGACGCCGCCCTCGGCGTAAAAGGATCTAAGCATGGCCTTCGCATCTTCGGGATGGGCTTTTGACCAGGCAATACCGCGCAGGAAAACTGCGAGGAATTTGGCGACGAGTTCAGGCTTTTCTTCAGCAAAGCCCGGTCTGACGACCAATGCTCCCGGTACGGTCGCACCAGCATCCGCGCCGGAGCAGAGGTAATCCATGCCGGCCCGCTCCTTCAACGTATAGGTGTGCGGCGCCCATACCCCAGCAATGTGGCCGTTATTGCTGATAATCGCCGAGATAACCTGCGCCTGCGCGAGATTGACGAACTCGACGTCAGCGTTGGCGACACCCCATTTGCGCAGGCACGCCCGAGCCGCGTAGTCGGCAGTGGAATTGGTCGTCAAGAGCAGTCTCTTGCCCTTTATCGACGTCGGATCAGCCTTCAGGCCATCGATGACGGTGGAGCGCGCCATAATTGCGTTGGCCTTCGACTCGTCATTCGTCAGGCCAATCGTAAGCAATCCGAACCGGGCAGCGCCCAGGACGGCAGGAACCGAACCGGTGCCTCCAACATCCCAGTCGTTTGCCTGCGCAGCGGCGATCTGCGGAGCGCCCGCCGGGAACGTGACAAAGCTGGCGTCGAGACCCACTTCGCGCCACCAGTCCTTCTCCTTCGCGATGTAGAAGGGAAGCGCCCAGTAAAGGGACGGTTGATAGCTGATCTTGATCGGCTCAAGCTCGGCCGAACGCACTGACGGCGCGGCCATCAGCATCGAGCCCAGCATTACGGCAAGAAGAATTTTCTTCATTCACACATCCTCCGTTTGAGTTGCCAGTTCGCAGCCAGTGCGGTCAGGCGATCTCCATCGCCTTTTCTTCGCGAAGGCTGCGCCATATCCGCGTGCGCAGATGGACGAAACTCTCAAGATCCATGACGTCCTCGATCTTCTCGTGCGCATCCCAATTTTCGGCTTGCCTTACGGATCGGATATCGATCATTTCCTTTACCCTGCCGGGCTGCCGCGACATGATGGCCACTCGATCGGCAAGGTAGACCGCCTCCTCCACCGCGTGAGTGATGAACATCACGGTACGCGGATTGACGCGCGCCAGCCGAACCAGTTCCTCCTGCATGACGACACGGGTTTGCGCATCGAGCGCGCCGAACGGTTCGTCCATAAGCAAAACATCGGGGTCGAGCACATAGGCCCTGGCGATCGACACACGCTGCTGCATCCCGCCGGAAAGCTGGTGGGGAAAGGCGTTTTCGTAGGCCTGGAGGTTCATCAAGGAAAGCGTGCTTGCGATGCGCGCGTCACGCTCAAACTTAGGCACTTTCTTATTGCGCAAGCCCAGCTCGATGTTCTGACGAACCGTTTTCCATGGCATGAGCGCGAACTGCTGGAACACCACTGCTCGATCCGGGCCGGGGCGAGTTACAGGCTTTCCGTTTACGGAAACCATCCCCGAGGTGGGGAAGTCGAAACCGGCGACAAATCGCAAGCAGGTCGTCTTGCCGCAACCGGACGGGCCGACAACCGCGACAAACTCCTTGTCGGCAATTTCCAGATTGACGTCCTTCAGCGCGACGAAGCCATCCTTCTTGCCGTAGACACGACCGACACCATCAAGGCGGATAATTCCCATTTCCTTCTCCTCCAGAACATTCCGTGCGCTGCAGCCAAGTGCACTGGCCGCCTAAGTCGCAACGCCGTAACTTAACCAGGCCGTCCCCGGCCTCGCAGAATGCGAGCCTCGATCCCACGGAGCAGGATGTCGATCGCAATGCCGACAAGCCCGATTGCGATCATTCCGGACATAACCGTGGTAGTTGAAAGGTTTCCCTGCCCTTGAACCATCATGTACCCCACACCGGTGGATGCCACGATGAGTTCCGCACCTACGAGAGACTGCCAACCAAGCCCTGCGGATACGCGTAAGCCGGCAATGATCGACGGCACTGACGATGGAAACAGGACTTCCAGGATCGTCCGCGAATCCGGTGTTCCGAGCATACGGGCGGCTTCAATCAACCGCGGATCCACGAACTTCGCACCGCGATAGGCGTTGATCAGGCAAGGTGGAAAAGCGCCTGCGAAGATGATCATGATCGGGCCACCGATACCGGTCCCGAACCAGAGGGCGGCGAATGGCACCCACGCTATCGGCGCAATGAAGCGCACGGCGTCGAAGAGCGGTGTAACGATATCGTCCAATAGCCTGAACCAACCCATCATCAGGCCAAGCGGAATGCCGACCAGCGCCGCCAGACCAAAGCCATATGCAAACCGTTCAAAGCTTGCACCGAGATGCTGCAAGAGGGTTCCGCCCGCAAACCGTGTGTGCAGCAGGAAGCCGAAGCGTTCAGCTACGGCTGCCGGCGATGGCAGAAAGAGTGGCGAAGTCAGTCCAGAGACCGATAGAAACGTCCAAAGTGCAAAGAAGGCGACGAGGCCTGCGAAGCCAAGAAGAAAGCTTTGCTGAAGAGAAATGCTACGGGCCATGGCTATCAAACTCCCGCCGCCATTGCGGCCTGATTCCACCGCAGCGACCACTGCTCGAAGCGCGACAGGACGTAGGTTGTCGCCCAGCCGCCGATTGTGACTGCAACCATCCCGACCAGGATCATCCCTGGATAGAGATCCTGCTGCGCCACATTCAGAACCCTGCCAAGTCCGTAGAGAGCACCGACAAGCTCGGCGGCGACCAACGTCGTCCAGGAGGCCTGGAGCGAAAGCCTCAATCCGGTGAAGATCATGGGGCTAGCTGCCGGCAACAGCACTTCGAGCGTCAACCTTCTGGGCGGCGTCCCAAGCATTCTCGCAGCCTCGATCAATGTCTTGTCCAGGCTGCGGATGCCCGAGTAGGCATTGATGACCGACGGAACGAAGGCGGAAAACCAGATCACAAGGATCTTTGCAGCGTCACCGAGACCAAGCCACAAAATGGCGAGCGGTATCCAGGCAAGCGGCGGTATCGGGCGGACGATTAGGAAGATTGGGTTGATGAACGCTTCAGCCTTCCTGCTCCAACCCATCAGCAACCCGAGGGGAACGCCGGTCAGCACTGCGGCAGCGAACCCGGAAAGAACGAGCAGCAGGGAGCGAAGCACATGCTCCAGCAATGTTCCGTTGGCGTATCCCGGTGACCAGATCTGAACGAGCGCCTGCCAAGCAGCGCCCGGGGACGGGAAGCGCCCGGGCGATATGGCGCCGGTCAAAGACGTTAAAACAAACCAAAGTGCCATAACCACGAGAATGGTCGTGGCCCCGACCCTCATCCTCCTCGACATCGCGTACCTCCCAGTATTTATGCAAACGCTTTCATTTTTGCATCATATTGTCAATGTCTGGCATAGCCTAATCTTCTAATAGTCTCGAATAACACGATTTTATTTGCATGCTTCCGGCGAAAAGGATATGAAATTTCTTTCATTTCTCGCCGGAGGTTTCCGTGAAGAATTCCAAAGCCACCCTCGCGGACGTCGCCAAAGCGGCCGGCGTGTCACCCGCCACCGTCTCCCGGGCGATTTCCAATCCTGAATTGGTCAGGCAGGAGACGCTGCGCACCATCCGCGCGGTGGCTAAATCGCTGGGCTATATCCCCGATGCGAAAGCCCGGGCGCTCGTTTCCGGGCGCTCCAACAGTGTTGGCGTCGTCGTGCCGACCCTCGATAGCCCGATGTTCTCCAGAGCACTGCATGCGATGCAAAAGGCGCTTTCGAATGCGGGATTCCAGCTCCTTGTCGCGTCTCACGACTACGATCCATTTCTTGAAGAGCTCGCTGCAAGCAAGTTGATCGGCCAGGGGGTCGATGGTCTTGTTCTCGTCGGCGCCGATCGTCCGGAAGGTCTTTGGAAACTGGTTGACAGCACCGGAACTCCAACGGTCCTGACCTGGTGCGCGATGGAAGGGCGAGACAGCGTTTGCGTCGACAACGTGAAGGCCGGCGAGTTGGTGGCGAACCATCTCCTTGACCTCGGGCACCGCCACTTCGGTGTCCTGACGGGCGAACGTCGGAACAATGATCGCCAACGCCAACGCCTCGAGGGGGTTCGGAATGCCCTTGAACGACGCGGCGTGCCCCTCGGTGAGACGAACGTTCTCGAACAGCCAATCTCCATCGCGGGGGGCAGGTCCGGCTGCAATCGCTTGCTGACGCACGCCAATACGCCGACAGCGATAATCGGCCTGATCGATATTCTGGCGACGGGGGCGATGATCGAGGCGCAAGCACAAGGGATTGCAGTGCCCACAGACATGTCCATTGCGGGAATAGACAATCTCGAGTTTTCCGAGCACGTGGCACCTGCTCTGACGACCGTGCACATTCCCGCCGCCAATATGGGTGATCTGGCGGCAATGCGTATCCTTGAAATGCTCAGAGCACCGCAAGCGCCCCGTTCTACAATGCTGGATGTTGAACTGATCGCGCGCAAGTCGACCGCGCCTCCTCGCGGTTAGAGGCAGCAGCGCGCTTGAGCTAATCTCGGGGAGACCTATCAGGCTGCCTCGCGGTGCAGGCGGGTTGTGTAGCGTATCGGAGGTAAAGCCCTTCATTACGAAGCCTCCCCGCTAATTGACCATCGCCAGCAACTCGCCAACCGACTTCTTCGCGTCGCCGTAGAGCATGCGGGTGTTGTCCTTGAAGAACAGCGGGTTCTCGATGCCGGAGTATCCGGTGCCCTGCCCGCGCTTCGACACGAACACCTGCTTGGCCTTCCAGACTTCCAGAACCGGCATACCCGATATTGGCGAGTTCGGATCGTCCTGCGCCGCCGGGTTGACGATGTCATTCGAGCCGATGACGATGACCACATCGGTCTCGTGGAAGTCCTCGTTGATCTCGTCCATTTCCAGAACGATGTCGTAGGGCACCTTGGCTTCGGCGAGCAGCACGTTCATGTGCCCCGGCAGACGGCCGGCGACGGGATGGATTGCGAAGCGCACGTACTTGCCGGCGGCGCGCAGCTTGCGCGTCAATTCCGAGACAGATTGCTGAGCCTGCGCCACCGCCATGCCATAGCCCGGCACGATGATGACGCTGTCGGCGTCGTTGAGGGCGGCGGCAACGCCCTCCGCATCGATGGCGATCTGTTCACCTAAGATCTCCATCTGCGGACTGGTCGTTGCGCCGAAGCCGCCGAGAATGACCGAGATGAAGGAGCGGTTCATCGCCTTGCACATGATGTAGGATAGGATCGCTCCCGAAGAGCCGACCAGCGCGCCGGTGACGATCAGTAGGTCGTTGCCCAGCGTGAAGCCGATGGCCGCGGCCGCCCAGCCGGAATAGCTGTTCAGCATTGAGACAACGACCGGCATATCTGCGCCGCCGATGCCCATGATCAGGTGATAGCCGATGAAGAAAGCGGCCAGCGTCATCAGCACCAGCGTCCAGACGCCGGCACCATTGACATAGAGCAACAGCAACAGGATCGACAGGGCTGCGGCACCGGCATTCAAGAGATGCCCGCCGGGCAGCTTCTTCGCCTTGCCGTCGACCTTGCCGGCCAGCTTGCCGAAGGCGATGACCGAGCCGGTGAAGGTAACTGCGCCGATGAACACACCGAGGAAGACCTCAACCTTCATAATCGCCAGTTCAACCGGCTCCTTGTGGGCCAGCAACTTGGCAAAGCCGGTCAGCGTCGCACGCGCAGCCTCGTCGAGGCCGGCGACATTCGCTGCCTCGAGATGGGCGTTGAAGCCGATGAACACGGCGGCCAGACCAACGAAGCTATGCAGTGACGCGACGAGCTGCGGCATTTCGGCCATCTGCACGCGCGAGGCGACGAAATGGCCGAGCACCGCACCGCCGGCGATCATTAGGACGACGACGACCCCGTTGCCGACATCCGGCCCGAACACCGTGGCGACGACCGCAAGGCACATGCCGACGATGCCGTACCAGACAGCGCGCTTGGCGCTCTCCTGGCCTGAGAGGCCGCCGAGCGAAAGGATGAAGAGAACTGCTGCCGCGATATGGGCGGCCGAAACGATACCGATGGTCATGATGCAAATCCCCCGATCACGACTTCTGGAACATGGCGAGCATGCGCCGGGTGACGAGGAAGCCGCCGACGATGTTGATCGTGGCGATCAGCACGGAGAGCGCCGCCAATACCATCACAAGCCAGTTGCTTGACCCGATCTGCAGGAGCGCGCCGAGAATGACGATGCCGGAGACAGCATTGGTGACGGCCATCAGCGGCGTGTGCAGCGAATGCGAGACGTTCCAGATCACCTGGAAGCCGACGAAGCAGGCGAGCACGAAGACGATGAAGTGGCTCATGAAGGCCGCGGGCGCGAAGGCTCCAACCATCAGGAGCAGCGCCGTGCCGGCGGCGAGCAGCATCAGCTGGTTCTTCGTATCCGCCTTGAAGGCGGCAGCCTCGGCGGCGCGCTTTTCCTCCGGCGTCGGCTCCCTCACCTTTTCCTTAGGCTTCTGGGCAGCGATCGCCGCGATCTTCGGCGGTGGTGGCGGGTAGGTGATCGCGCTTTTGAAGGCGACGGTCGCCCCGCGGATGACATCGTCCTCCATATTGTGCACGATCCGGCCGTCCTTTCCGGGAGTCAAGTCGGTCAGCATGTGGCGGATATTGGTGGCGTAGAGCGCCGAGGACTGCGCGGCCATGCGGCTCGGGAAGTCCGTATAACCGATGACGGTGACGCCGTTCGGCGAGACGATCTTCTGGTCGGCGACGGTCAGGTCGCAATTGCCACCGCGCTCGGCGGCAAGGTCGACAACGACGGAGCCGGGCTTCATCGCCGCCACCATGTCGGCAAGCCACAGTTTCGGCGCGTCGCGTCCGGGGATCAGCGCCGTGGTGATGACGATGTCGATCTGCGGCGCGAGTTCGCGGAACTTGGCCAGTTGCTTCTCTCGGAATTCCGGCGAGGACGGGGCGGCATAACCGCCGGTCGCGGCCCCATCCTGCACGCCGCCATCGAAATCGAGAAAGACGAACTCGGCGCCCATGCTCTCGATCTGCTCGGCCACTTCCGCGCGCACGTCGAAAGCGTAGGTCTGCGCGCCGAGCGAGACGGCGACGCCGATGGCGGCGAGGCCTGCGACGCCAGCGCCGATGACCAGGACCTTCGCCGGCGGCACCTTGCCGGCGGCGGTGATCTGGCCGGTGAAGAAGCGGCCGAAATTGTTGCCCGCCTCGATCACTGCTCGGTAACCGGCGATGTTGGCCATGGAGGACAGCGCGTCCATCTTTTGCGCTCGGCTGATACGCGGCACCATGTCCATCGCGATGATGTTCGCACCCGTCGAACAGGCCTGCTCCAGGAGTTCGGCGTTCTGGGCGGGATAGAAGAAGGAGAGCAGCGTATGTCCGGTAACGAGGTGCGCGACCTCGAAGGGCTCCGGCGGACGAACCTTCGTTACGACATCCGAGGCCACAAACAGCGCGCCCTCATCGTCGACAACCGTCACGCCGGCCGCGCGATAGGCGTCATCCGAAATGCCCGCCTTCACGCCCGCGCCCGCTTCTACAAAACAATCATGGCCCAGCTTCTGCAGCAGCAATGCACTGTCCGGCGTCATCGCGACCCGATTCTCGCCTTCAACTTTTTCCCGAAGTGCGCCGATTTTCATGGACACTCTTTCTCTTTGGTTAAAAATTTTGTACGCAGCCTTTACCCTATGCGGACGCCCTGCGCCCGAGCGGCATAACCCTCGAAATAAGCCAATCACACGATGTTCGCGGCTATCGTCGCTCCGACCAGGATGACCGGTACGGCGCGGAGGCTCACCATCTGCTCGGCCGTGATCCGCGCACCTAAGATGCCGACACCATAGCGGATCTGGAGCACGTGATTTTTCACATTCGAGAGTCTTGCCCTTACGGTCATGTGCTTGATTTCAGTCCGCGCCGACAGTTCCGAGTTCATCGATTTCTGCCTCTCTTGAAGATACTTTGGCAGTGTCACCACCCGATCGTCGGCCCGCACTTTTTGTGAGAGCGGGCCGACACCGGTGGTCAGGCGCTGCGATAGAGCTTGGTCATCGAAAATTCGCGGTGGCCAAGCGCCTCGGACGCGGTGTTGCGGCCGCTCGCGGTACGCCGGATCATGTCGATGAGAGCATCACCGGCTTCATCGATGGTCATTTCCCGGCGAAGAATGCCGGACACATCGACGTCGACGTGCTCGGACATCGTCCGGACGGTGCGTGGATTTGCGGTGATCTTGACCACAGGCAAGATTGGGTTGCCGATGACATTGCCCTGCCCTGTCGGGAAGGTGTGAACGACATAACCACCAGCCGCCATCAGCGTGACGCATTCGGCCGCCGCCGAGGAGCTATCCATGAAGTAAAGTCCGTTGCCCGAGGCCGGAGCCTCGGCCGCGTCGAGGATGTCGATATATTTCGACGTGCGCCCGATCTTTTCAAGGTTGCCGAGCGCCTTCTCCTCGATCGTGGTCAGGCCCCCTTCGATGTTGCCCTTGGTGGGCTGGCTTTCCGACAGGTCGTCGGTCTGGTGCGCGAAGATCACGTCATCGGAATAGGCCTTCCACATCTTGTACCAGCGCTCGCCGACTTCGGGATTGATTGCGCGCGCCTTGCAAATGTGTTCGGCGCCGGTGATCTCGGATGTCTCGCCGAAGCAACCGTAGATCCCTTCGGGAAGCAGCTTGTCGTACATGTTGCCGACCGTCGGGCAGGAGCCGAGACCGGTCGTCGTGTCGCTCTCTCCGCATTTCGTCGAGATCCAGAGTTCCGAGATCGAGCACTCCTCACGCTGAAGCTCGGAGGCGAAATGCACGAATTCCTTGGCGGAACGCGAAGCATCCATGATCGTCTTCAGGTCGCCGTTCTGCTCGATCGAGAAGGCAGCGACAGGCTTGCCCGTCTTGGCAATGCCATCGGCAACCCGCTTGGTCCAGCCAGGTTCGATACCGATCACGACACAGGCCGCGACGTTGGGGTTCGCGCCAGTGCCGATGATCGTGCGGAAGTGTAGTTCGAGGTCGGCTCCGAACTGCAGGCGCCCGTAGGAATGGGGAATGGCGAGCGTGCCCTTGATATTGTTCGCCACGGCCTCGCAAGCCGCGTTGGAAATATCGTCGACGGGCAAGATCACGACATGATTGCGGACGCCTACGCGGCCATTTTCGCGCCTGTAGCCCATGAAAGTCATGTTGGAATATTTTGTGGTCATCGGTCCGCTCTCCTACCAGCGCTTCGTCTTGAGGTTGTGGGTGTGGACATGCCTGCCCTTGGCGACGTCGGCGACGAACTTTCCGATGTCTTCGCCGTACTTCATCGCAGTGTCCCCGATCTTGAGATCGGCCAACGCGATCTTGTGACCGATCGGCACATCGTCATGGGCAACCATCTTGAAGCTGGAGTTGTCGTGCGTGACGACGCACAACATGTTCGTGCCGGCTTTCAGGCCTTCGACGACGACGACGCCGACGTTGTCTCCAGCCTCATGAATCAACAGTTGGGGAATGGACACGGGTGTGCTCCTCTCAAGCCACGTCACGCAGGGTGATGAATTGTTAAACTCTTATGTCTTATATAAGACGTCTTATAGAAGACATAAGAGGCTTTTCCTGTCAATCGTCTTGCGATAGAATCGCGAACGCGCCCATCTCGGGGCGAGAAAACGGGGCTTGCAGAGTAAGAAATGAACAAATTAAAACAGGAAAGCGGCGCACCAATCGGTCCCAAACCGTTGTATGCCCAAGTGCGCGACCAGTTGGTGCGCCGGCTTGTGACGGGTGAATGGACGCCGGGAATGATCCTGCCCAGCGAACAAGAGATCGCCCGCAGTCTCAGCGTAAGCCAAGGAACGGTCCGAAAGGCTCTGGATGCAATGACGGCGGACAATCTCCTGGTACGGCGGCAAGGACGAGGTACTTTCGTCGCGCAACCGGAAGACTCGAGGATCATGTTCCAGTTTTTTCGCTTGGTGCTGGATGGAGGGGAAACTGACTTCCCACAATCCCTGACGCTCGCGACGAGAGCAGTTCAAGCGCCTGCCAACGTGTCGCAGTCCCTCGAATTACCGCCGGGTACCATGATGCTACGAGTAGAACGCGTGCGCACGCTTGCGGGAAATCCTGTGATCAACGAAGTCATATGGCTTCCGAAGGACCGGTTTCCGGGGTTCGACGCCTTGGATGCTATCCCGAACAATATCTATCAGTTGATATCTGCGCGCTGGGGTATCACAATCGCCAGGGCCGACGAGCAACTAAGGGCGACCGTTGCGGATGAAATAGATGCGCAGAGACTGGCGTGCCCACTTGGCCATCCATTGCTGGCAATTCAACGCGTTGCAGTCGACCTTGAAGACAAACCAGTCGAGTTGCGACAGTCGCGATGTTTAACCACCACTACTCATTATGCGGTCAGTCTGCGTTAAATCTGACGCAATTGTAGATCGTCTTACGACGTTTGTTTCGGAAACGGGACGAAAATTGAGCTGAAGCCTGTGGTTTCGAAAGCGCTATTCACTCAATTGTTGATAAGATCTCTGCGAATAACTAATCGTACACATGTGACGATGTTATAAGCGCACGTATTGGATTTTAAAGTCAGCCCAACACACCAGATATGACGAAAATCCCATTTTGCCACATGTTGAAACTTGGATCTGGAGCTGAGGACGTACTACCTTCAAGGTCAATGATGACTAAGCTGCGATGCAGTGATTGAGGCATATATCGCCGCTGTCCAGCAACGACAAAAACCACATTAACGTCGATCCTGAGCGCCAATAATGGCGAATAGGGATCGCAACGTTATCAATCTCACAGGCTTTGCACCCCGTTTAGGGTACGGTTTCCAAATCTGTTTGCCGAAACTCGTCATGGGTGGCGAGAATGGGAACACGATAATATTTTGCGCAGGCGTAATGCAGACAATCGCCCAGATTAAGCCGCCTCGCGCCCTTGCCATATTTCTCGATTGCCCCGATGGAAAGGCTCGCTGCACTCTTGCCAACCGGCAAATCCACCAGTTTGATATTGCGCGAATCCAGCAAGTCCATGAGGAAAGCTTCGGCCTGTGTAGGCGTGCAATCGAACTTATCTGGACGTGATAAAGCAATAACTGTTTCCAGCACTGCGACCGGTGATGTGAGGCGCGTCTTGGAATTTGTCAGTGCGTTTGAAACGCTTATCGCTTCTGGCTTTTTGGTCGCAAGTGCGATCAGGGCGCAAGCATCGACAAACATTAATTGTCATCCCACATGTCGTTAAAGACCGCTTGAGGGAGAGGGTTTTTCGCCTGATCTGTGAGGCGCATTCCATGCTTCTTTCGCAAACGTTCGGCAGTTTCCAACGGTGTTTCAGCATTAACACGGCTATCGATAGCCTCGTTGACTGCTAATATAATCGCATCCGTCAGATTGCGTCCGGTGAGCGCTGCAAACTTGCGAATGAGCTTATCCGCTTCGTCATTGGTAATGTTGATCGCCATGGTCGAAAACCTTCAATCATCTACATTTTTTATTGAAGCATGAAGTTTCGCGCGAAATCAGCGTTCTTCTGCCAAATTGCCAGTACTGTTAGTTAGCGATCTCATCATGGCGAAAATAGCCCCTCGCCTTCACGTGATATGAACTCACAAGCTGAGCCTGCGGCCTTTCTAGGCTTTTGATTTATCTGCGAAATGAGACAAGATATTAATCAGCTCCAGGCAGTTACCGAGGGATTGCAGTCATGCAGGCAACAGTGTCAGACATTATAAAACTTCAATCCACAAAGTTGGCACATTAGTATCGCCTCACGCACTATTTGTGGAATCATGTAGCCAAGCTTTGTCGTGCTTGCTTTCGCCTGAAATTTCTCGCACGCTATTGTCCGACCACATGGTAGACTACATGGGAGGAAAAGACATGCCGCATTACGGACTGAAATCATTTTCCCTTGCCGCTATTATCGCTATTGCCGGACATCTGCCTTCAGTTCACGCGGCATCACCAGCACCGGCGGAAGGCCAGAATGGCATGGTGGTGACGGCCCAGCACCTTGCCTCGCAGGTCGGTATCGATGTGCTGAAGAAGGGCGGCAATGCCGTCGATGCGGCTGTCGCGGTTGGCTACGCGCTGGCTGTTGTCTACCCGACTGCCGGTAATCTCGGCGGTGGAGGTTTCATGACCATCCGCTTCAAGGACGGCAAAAGTACTTTTCTCGATTTTCGCGAGCGCGCACCGCTCGCAGCCACCAAGACTATGTATCTAGACAAGGATGGCAAGCCGGTTGAAGGCGCCAGCACTGAAACTTATCTCGCCATCGGCGTTCCAGGCACAGTGGCTGGCCTTGAGGAAGCGCGCGAAAAATATGGCACCCGCAAGCGCGAGGAGTTGATCGACCCAGCACTGAAGCTTGCCAAGGACGGCTTCACGTTGGAACTGGGCGATATTCTCTCCTTTGCTGATGGCAATGAAAGACTGGCGAACGATCCGGCAGCGGCGAAAATCTTCTTGAAAGACGGAAAGCCGCTTTCCTTGGGGGAAAAGCTCGTCCAGCCGGACCTGGCGAAATCGCTCTCATTGATTTCGGAAAAAGGTCCCGACGCCTTCTATCAAGGTAATATTGCCGATCTGATTGTCAGATCGAGCATGGAAAATGGCGGCATTCTCGCCAAGGCCGATTTCGAGCAATACAAGGTCCGTGAGCTTGAGCCGATCAAGTGCAGCTATCGCGGCTACGACATCGTTTCATCGCCTCCGCCTTCTTCGGGCGGACTAATCATCTGCGAAATCCTGAACGTGCTGGAGGGCTATCCGATTTCCTATCTTGGCTACGGCTCAGCAGAAACCACACGTTTGATGGTGGAAGCGATGCGCCACGCCTATGTTGACCGAAATACGGCATTGGGTGACCCCGACTTCGTCGAAAATCCAATCGAGAAACTCACCAGCAAGTCTTATGCCGAAGAGATCCGTGGCCGCATCGATCCTTATCGCGCTGGTGTCAGCGAGGCTCTGAAGCCAGCCGAATTCAAGGAATCCAACGAAACCACGCATTATTCCATTGTCGACAAGGATGGCAACGCGGTCGCTGTGACCTATACTCTCAACGGATCCTTCGGCACGGCCAAGGTGGCTGAAGGTACCGGCATTCTCCTTAATAACGAGATGGACGACTTCACCATCAAGCCAGGTGTGGCCAATCTCTATGGTCTCATACAAGGGGAAGCCAATGCCATTCAACCACGCAAGTCACCGTTGTCCTCGATGAGCCCAACCATCGTGTCGAAGGATGGTAAACCGTTCATGGTTATCGGCAGCCCCGGCGGCTCGCGCATCATCACGATCACGCTCGAGGCGATCATGAATGTCATCGATCATGGCATGGATATTCAGGAGGCGATTGATGCACCGCGCATTCATCATCAGTGGTTGCCTGACCGGGTCTATATCGAAGCGAATGCGCTTTCTCCGGATACGATCCGGCTGCTGACCGGTATGGGCTATACGGTTGGTGAAGACGATGACTGGCCGGTTTGGGGAGAGGCAGCAGGCATCCTTATCGGCGGCAAGGACATGGCAGCTATCGAAAAGGGCGGTGACAACCGCTATTACGGCGCTATAGACAGCCGTGCCGTCGCTGGTGCTGCAGTAGGTTATTAGAACCTGCTCGTTCGAACGGCGATCCGAGCGTAATGCCGGTACTGATTAGACGTGATGATTTCACGTCTCTTCAATATCCGGCATATATTTATTTGTCGCTTTCATAACGCCGACGTTCGTTTAGGTGGAAAATACCTCCACTGATTTGAAATTCTGCAATGAGCATTTTGTTTATGTAGAAAATGAAAATAGGCTTGCGTGACCTGAGTAGGCATTGTGCCAAGTGATAGGACGCTCACACAAAGCGGCCGACCCATAAGGTTTACAGGGGCCTCCAATTGTAGCCTTCGCTCACTCAGGTTAGTCCGAGACGCCAGTTCAGACCAAATTTCGAGGCTTCCTTGTTGCCTGCCGCGCCAGGAAGAAAAACTGGGTTGCCAGGCCCAAAACGAATATTGTGGCTACTGTTCCCAGGGCGGCTTTCAGCACGATCGAGTTTGGATCGGATGCAATCGGGTGGCCATCTGGTACACGGCGAAGCGTTTCCGAGACAGAAGGAACCATGAGCAAAAACACGCTGAGGCTGAGAAGCAGGGTTTCAAGGTACTTTCGAAGGCGTCCGAGAAATGTGAACCTGTGCATCGTGTAACCAGTGACCAGACAAAGCAAAGTGATGACCGCAATGGCTGGGCTGATGGGGGCTTTTGCGACGAGAAAGATCGTCAAACTGCCGATCACCATGCAAACAAAGTAGATCCTCCCTGCTAGGCTGTCCGGCTTGACGCGCCCATATCGAAAAATCATGTAGATTGCTGCGGGTATTGCAGGAAGGCTTCCCAGTGTATGAAGCCAGCCGAGCGTTGAGATTCCGAACACTTTAGTTCCTTTCCAGGTGGTGGCGATTGTTTTGGCTCTTGGTTGAGTGGTCCACGGATTATTCGTGAACCTGAAATTCGCTTTGCGTCAGAATAACGCCTTCCTTCTAGTTGGTAGTCTGGCATTGCGACGACGATGGCTTTGGGTGTATTTCGCAGCCTATCGGACAGGAACTCCCAATTAGCAGTCAGTGCCTAGGTGCTAGACTGTCCAATGCTGCGTTTGTGATCAACGAAAACTTGCCGGGGTCTGCGAATGCACGCGCAGACAACATGGCTCCGTGAACCATTGCCATAAAGACTTCCGCCTCCACCTCCGGCGCGCGCGAAATATGGATGCGTCCTAGTTTTGAGGCGGATTCGAATACCCGAGCCAGCCATTTCGAGAGGAGCTGGAAGTAAGCATTGACTTCGATGGCGATTTCTCGGGGTAGAAGCGGCAGTTCGCTTGCCAAAAGCGCGCAAACACAAAATGGGCGGCTACCGTCTTCGATGCACTGGGCCCAATGATCAACAAACGCACGCAGTTGATCGACCGGATCTGTGACGTTTTGCTCGAGCTGCGCAATTCCGGTCTCTGCATTTAGACGATACTGGTTGACAAGGGTTAGGACCAAGTCGAGCTTGGTTGGAAAATGGTGATGAATACTAGCCTTGCGAATGCCGACGATCTCGGCGATGTCCGCATAACTGAAACCGTTGTAACCACCACGGACAATTAGCTCACGCGCGCTGACAAGGATATGATCGTAGTTTGACAGAATGTTGCTCATAAACTTCTATCTACCTTCTAGTAGGTAGACTGTCAATTGTGTATTCTTGTTCACCTGATACCAGCAGCCGGGCTCATCGCCCTGACAAGGGCGAACAATATAAGGCAGCCTAGCCCCTTTATCGTAGACCCTATAACTTCTTGGGATATCGTCATCTCTTCATAAGGAGATATCCCGATTGCCCTTTTCACGAAAGATCAAGAGGTCACCAAGATCACTGAGGAGCCGGTCGACCTGACAAAAACAACGAAACCGATGCGGTCAAAATCGCGCTGCGCCAGGAAATTGCCAGTTGCAAAGCCGATCGGCCTGTCAGCGAGCGGCTATCCAAGTCGCTGGAGATGAATTGCTGAAAACAGTTCACCAGATGGTCGACCGGTCTGGAGGCAAATGAAGCTACGACCTGCGATGTTGGAACTAAGGTCCTCGACGCCGGTCATCAGTTCGGCAAAATCATCAATCACCCCGTAAAGCTTAACATCGGCATTTGTTTCACATATGCCTGCGCCCATCCGCTCAAGAGGGGCTATAAAGCTGGCGATTTCACCAAACTGATCGTGGGCGCTGAGGCCAAGCACCTGAGTGCTACATCAGGCCGCGCATCGACGCGATGAGCTCCGCCTCATTCCCTCGCCTCAAGCTCCCCTTCTCCCTCCTCACGATAGGCTCCCCGCAAGTAAGTCGGCTCATTGAGGCAATGCCACCTCCTGCATTGCGGTGGGGGCTTTGCATCCTGACCTGATATTCTTCATTTTCTTTCTCGCATCCAGTATCTCGCCGGCTGATCCGAGGCTGAGCGGTAGCGGTTGTTTTATTGGACAACCTCGATTGAAATATCCATCTTATGTAACAGAGTTTGAGAAGGAAGATTTGATGGCTGCATACAAAAAGACCGATGAGGCAATAGCCAAGCTGTCGCCAGAAGAATATCGGGTAACGCAGGAGAGCGCGACGGAGCGACCGGGTACTGGTGCACTTCTGTATAATAAGGAGCCGGGCATTTACGTTGATATTGTCTCAGGAGAACCGCTGTTCGCCTCATCGGACAAATACGAGTCTGGTTGTGGATGGCCAAGCTTCACCAAACCAATCGAGCCCGCAAATGTCAGTGAATTGCGTGACGTCAGCCACGGCATGATCCGCACAGAAGTGCGTTCAAGCCATGGCGACAGCCATCTTGGCCACGTTTTCACTGATGGACCGATTGATCGGGGCGGCTTGCGTTACTGTATCAACTCTGCCTCGCTGCGTTTCGTGCCGCGTGACCAAATGAACGAACAAGGTTATGGAGACTATCTCGATCAGGTGGAGGACATAAAATGACAATCGAACGTGCTGTCCTCGCCGGCGGTTGCTTCTGGGGTATGCAGGACCTTATCCGCAGGATGCCGGGTGTTGTTGCGACCAGCGTCGGCTATACCGGCGGCGACGTACCAAATGCCACTTACCGCAATCACGGCACCCACGCGGAAGCAATTGAGATCAATTTCGATCCAATGAAAATCTCCTACCGCCAGCTACTGGAGTTTTTCTTTCAAATTCACGATCCGACCACCCAAAATCGTCAGGGAAACGATCTAGGCACCAGCTATCGTTCGGCAATTTATTTCACAAATGATGAGCAAAAGGCGACGGCGCTGGACACGATTTCAGATGTTGATGCGTCGGGCCTATGGCCAGGCAAGGTCGTCACTGAAGTTGAGCCAGTTGGTGATTTCTGGGAGGCGGAACCTGAGCATCAGGATTACCTCGAGCGTATTCCAAATGGATACACTTGCCACTTCGCACGCCCGGATTGGGTTTTGCCGAAAAAAAGCGTCTGAAGTGAGTTAGCTTCATGGCTCCTGGCGCTCAGCGAGGAGCCTTATAAGTAACAGGCCTATCCTCCGAAAGGACTTATAAGAGCGTTTGTAGCCAATTTCGTCCAAAGAGGCTGCAATCTTGAATTTGCTTTAATTAGCACTCTCAACGCATTCTTGAAGGATAAGCGGGGACGAAGCCCTCAGCGAGCGCTCAATTTTAACACGACATTAAGTGTCCCAACTTAGCAAATTGCAGCGTAAAAATCACCTCAGAGCGCTCAGTTTTTGGGGGTGCTTAAGGGCAAATCGATGGTGGCCATTAGCCCCTTGGTCCCGTTTTGCAGCTTTAGAGTGCCTTTGGCCCCCTCAATTATTTCCGTCGCGATGGCAATTCCCAGGCCGTCACCAGGAAGTTGCTCGTCGAGCCTGCAGCCGCGACGCGCGATTTCAGTCAGACGTTCCGGGGGCACACCGCCACCATCGTCACCAATTAATATCTTTATGCGTTGGTCATGTTTTGTGACCTCTATAAATATAGCCGAGCGAGCATGGCGAACTGCATTCTCAACCAGCGCTCCGAGCGCTTCCGCAAGATCGGCCGCATCAATGGTTGCAGAAAGATTTGTCTCAGCGTGAACGTTCCAGATGAGACTGCGGCCATTGGGTGTGCGGCTCAGCACAGCATTAATGCGCTCCACGGTTGAGGCAACATCGCAGCTTGAGCTCGATGTTGTGGCAGTCCGCGCGCGCGCAAGTTCTCGTTCAACATGTGAGCGCATCGTATCTACGATGTCCTCGATGGACGAGGCGATGCGCGCTTCGCCATTTTGATGCAGGTACTGTGTTTCGCCAAGTAGTGCTTGTAGTGGAGTTTTCAGTCCATGCGCGAGATCGCCCGCTCGCAAACGGGCGCGCTTGATGTCGGTTTCTCTGGCTTCAAGCAGCGCGTCGATTTCATTAGCTAGCGGAAGCATCTCCGATGGCCATTCCGCCCCCATACGCGACGCCCGACCCGCGCGCAATTGGCCTATACGTTCACGAATGCGGATCAAAGGCCTCAGTCCGTAAACGAGTTGAGCGATCTGCGCTGCTATAAGTGCCAGTGCGAGAGCACCCAGATAAGGTGCCATATCTGCAACAAAGGCTCGTCTGGCGACTGTGAGTTCGCTTCGGTCCATCGCGACAATCACTTGAGCTGCGGCCCCACCCAACCGTGCCGGAAGCCGTACAGTCCTATGGAGTGCTAAGAGACTTGCGCCTTCTGGACCGGTAATTTTTTGAATTGGAACCTGGTCATCGCTCGCGAACTCGAGTGTTTGATCCCAAAGGGAACGCGAGCGGAGCGTCTGCTCATCAGTTTTAACCTGCCAGTACAGCCCCCCATAGGGACGTGAGAAGCGAGGATCCACAGGGGGCATACGAATTGAAAGGCCAGTCGGTTCGCGCGCAAGTCCGGCCACGACCTGCTCAAGTTGAAGCTGAAGCTCCGCTGCCGCACGCCGCTCAACATGGTGACCAAACAGAATGGATAGTGCTGCGGCTGCAGCACCAAGGGAGAGGATGATTGCGGCTCCGCCGATCAATAACAGGCGCAATCGCAGTGAAATGCCATTCACTTGACCGTCTCCACGAAGAAATACCCAAAACCGCGCCGAGTACCCACCACTCCCTCGCCGAGTTTTCTGCGAAGCCGAGCGATGACCGCTTCGAGCGCATTCGCCTCGCGACCATCATCTCCATAAAGATGTTCAACGAGCTCGCCAGCCGGTACGATACGTGCACGATTGAGAACGAGGTAGGCAAATGCTCGCCATTCCAGCGAGGTGAGGTTCACCGGGCAGCCTTTACGTGTGACATTCATACGGTTGAGATCGATCACGAGATCGCCGAACTCTTGTACTGCAGATCCGAGACCTCCTGCCCGGCGCATCAAAGCACGGACGCGGGCAATAAGTTCTTCCATGCGAAACGGCTTCGGGAGATAGTCATCGGCTCCGGCTTCTATGCCTTCCACACGCTCCTGCCAGGAGCCACGGGCGGTTAGTATCAACACTGGCATGTGGCGTCCGTTGGCCCGCCAACGCTTGAGCACGGAAAGTCCGTCCATTCCTGGAAGGCCGAGATCAAGTATGACGAGATCAAAATCTTCCGTATCGCCAAGAAACCAGGCATTCTCCCCATTGGACGTTTGCTCTACTCGCATGCCAGCGCCCTCGAGTGCTAGCCTGATGCTTTCGGCAATGCGGGAATCATCTTCGACAGCTAACACTCGCATCAGTCGTCCTCGAAATCCCGATCAAGGATCCTACCGGTCGCCGCATCGATGGAAAGTTCCAACAACCGGCCATCGGACGTGATAATTTCGACTTCGTAAATAAAGCGTCCATCATCGCGGTCAAGTTCAACGTTAATCACACGTCCACCCGCATCCCGCTTAGCGACATCGAGAATTCTCGATAGGGGCAGAATATCACCGCGTTCCAATGCGTCACGGGCACGATCCTGGCTGTCTTCGGCAAGAGACGGCGCTGCTAAAAAGAGAAAAGAGATGACTAAGAGTGTACGCATTTCAGAATTCTACACCCACGATCCTGACAGAACCCTGACAACGAATGAATGCGGAGTGTCAGGTGAGGTTTGCGAAAAGAGCCAGCGTCACCTGGCCTTGAGCCAAGTAAACCACGGACACACAATGGAGCGTATATCATGGGTAACATTCTTTCGACGATTGCCGCCGCAGGCCTCGCGCCAATTATCTTTTCCGGAATTGTAAACGCGCAGACAATACAGGCCGCCGGTTCCGGCACAGCTGATTGGATGAGTATCAGCCAGATCATCAAGAAAATTGAAGGAAACGGTTATAAGGTTCGCGAAGTCGAGATGGATGATGGTCTATACGAAATCAGTGCGGTGGACGCCAATGGCATGCAGGTCCAAGCCGATTTTAATCCAGCAACTGGTGAGCCTGTTCGCGGCTGGCGCTACGACGACTAAAGTAACCCGTGCGGCGGATGATGTCCGTCGCACTTCATCACCTTCAACTATGTCGCAGGCGGTCGGAGATATTTCTCGCAGTCTTGGCGATAACTAATGGCAAAGATTGCCGGAATTGAGTTATCGCTCGGGTTCTTCGGTAATGATCGCCCCGCCGCGGGCTGATTTTCTTTGGCGATATCAAACTCGTTCGCTTGTACGTTTCGAAGGATGAGCTGACAATTTCATCTTTATCCTGATTGTCAACAACGCGCGCTTCTATCCAGTTGAATGAAAGGCGATCGATATGGGAGCCCCTTTCGGCATCTGAGTGCCTCCCCAGTGCTGATCTCCACGAACCGAGTTGCGTAAGACGCTCTCTTTAAGGCGTAGCGGCAGCAACGTTCAGGCTCAGTATTTCGCGAAAAAACTCGTCTTACGTGTCGGGGGCCTGAAAACCCAAGGCGCCCTCCTGAACGTGAATTCTATCGGAGACGGAAAACCAGAGGAATAAGTCCTGTCCTCAAGGAGATGTGGCTCTGCGTTCAGCAGACGTGCACTTCTATAAATTCGCCACATTCTTAGAGCTGTCGTCATCGTCAATAGAAGAAAGCCTGCTGTCTTCTGATAGTGGCGAATAATTGACTTTATCGCACCCGACCAACGAATGAACAAGGCAGTGAAAACTGAGTTTGGATCCCCTATGTCTTTCCTAGACACTATTCGACGTAAGTTCTGCGCGATCACGCCCGAATATAGGCGTTTTGTCCGGCCTTTTCCGACTTTTGATAAATTGACGCCATCATTGCAAACAAACGGCAGAGTTGTCGGGTTTTATACGCGAAATTCGTTTTATGAAGACGAAGCGAAACGCATGGAAAAGTCGGCCAGGCGCTTGGGGCTTACGGTCGAAACCAGCCCTATTGAAAGCGCAGGCTCGTGGGTAAGAAATGCGGCTTTGAAGCCCACATTCCTTTTGAAAGCCCGAGAACAACACCGTGGACCCTTGTTATATGTCGACGTCGACGCTGTCTTCCATAACGATCCCTGGCCGCATATCAATGCAATTGACGCCGATATAGGGGTTTTTTATTCGCATGAAGGCAAACTAATTTCAGCAACCATTTTCCTTGCGGACACCCCGGAAGTCGTCGAATTGCTGCGTGAGTGGAAAAAAGCGTGCGACAGTCAGCCGGAAATCTGGGACCAAGTGACTTTGCAAGAAATCTTGGCAACGATTTCGGACGAACGCCTCACCGTCGCACGGCTACCGGTTTCATTCTGCTGGGTTTTTGATCGGTTCAAGAACGGCTTTTCTGAAGAGGTTTTTATCGAGCAGCTCCAAGCAAGCCGCCAAGCCACGTCAAAGAAGAAATTATTCGGTCGACGCAGCAAGAGGCTCATTCGTCGTGATGAACGAATATTGGAAATCGAACGAATTCTGGCCGAGGATCCATAATTTCAATTTCCCATCCGCAGACATTCCGACGCCTTGGGAGGTGTTATGAGTCCTCAGGTGGCGAAGCTTAGGTCAGTAAGAAACAAGAAAACGAGGTTTTCAGTAAGTCCGCTTCATAGATGTCCGAGTTCGAACTTATCAACCATCGTGAGTTTAACACGATCGCCGTCAGACAGTCGAAGCTGTTCACGAAGAATAAATGGCGAGATTAGTTCGAGATGATAGCGCATGTGAGAGCCAATACGGCGGAATACCCAGACATTCTGTGTTCCTGCGTTGGCCGATAAGATTGCTCTCCATGCCTGCCCGGTTCCGCGTCGAGGCTTAAAGAATTTTTTACGGAGGCTCTTATTTCCGATTGCGTGCTGAGGTATACTGAAAGCAGCAGGAAACTTTCCCTTGTCCAGCGCTTTGAAGCCTTGACGCCCGGAGACCTCCTGAGGAAGTGTTGGCACAAAAATATTCAGAGAACCCGCAGCAAACTGGATAGGCCAGTCGTCGGGAGCGGAATCAATTTCTTTGCTACCCGGAATATGCAAGCGAGAATGATAACCAAGGCCTTTTTCGACAATTCCCTCTACAGAAAGTAGCATAAGATAAAAATTCCCCTCCAGCTGCACGACGTTTTTTAGACAGTTTTATGACGATCCCTTAATGCGTTGAGTAGCTTAAGAACCCTAGTCGTTTCAATCATTTTTTCTGTGACCCTCTTTCTTCAGCATCTGGCTCTTTTTGACTTACGGCGCGATATCCCCAAGCGCGGCCACGCTTGAACATTGTCAAAGAAATTACTCCGTGGTGCTTTCGCCGTCGGCGGTTCTGTTCATAACTTTAGGCCGCGCTATCCGTCATGACGATGCAATCGCCGAAACCATGTCGCCGTTTATGAACCAATTGACGCGGCAGACTTCTTCGTTTGTCGATCTTTTTGCATAGCCTTAGCGACAGTTACAGAAAATACGCATCTTGGCGTTCACATCGATCTCAAGCCCAAAAGTAATCGTTTCGGATATTCCGTTGGTCCCGCCCGTGCATGAAATAGTTTCGCATTATTTGCTGTCGATGCTTAAACTCCAAAACCGATAAGAGCTCAATTGACACTTGCCTTCCACCAAGTCACTGGGCTTTTGCGAAGGTCTGCCATGTAACGGTCCTTGCCATCAATTCCCTTCAAACAGCATTGGCAATATCAATAAGTAGTAGCCTCTTATCTTTAGGTGGCAATTACAGGCCGTACGGTCTTAATTTGAATTCAAATAACTAAAAGAATACATAGACTTGGCGACCATAATAGCTCAAAAATTCCAAAGTGCCAGTAAGTGTTAGCTAGTGTCTTTTATTGATATTGTATTCGCTGCAGGCAATTTTAAACTCCAAGTGAAGATAACAAGTTTCAGAGTCTTATTCCGATGGGGAACCGAAGAACTAGATCCTATCACTTATGACCCGGAGAAATCGGGTTGCCTCGCTGAAATTGCGCTGGTTTTTTTACAGTTCTTAGGGGACAGCATGATCATAAAACCAACCAAGAAGACTTCGAATGCCGGGATTGGGCGCAAAAAGGTTAAACTTGCGCTGCTTGCCAGCACAGCCGTTTATGGGATCATGACCGGTTCTGCGATGGCTGGGTCGTGTACGGTTGTTTCCGCAGGCGTCTATAGCTGTACAGGTGCCGCGACAGGAAGTGACCTGTCACAGATCCTGACAGATCCTGGATCACTGTCAGTGACAACTCAGCCGGGTTTCGGGATCAATGCGGCAATCGGTGACGGATTTGATATATCAGTAGGTGGCGGAGGGGCTGGCGATTTAACATTTGACGATCAGAATGCCTCTTCGATTATCGGGAATGGAAGAGGAATTTCCGCTGAGAATAATGCCAATGGCGCGCTCTCGATTACGACGACAGGCCAAGTCACCGGCACCACTGCCAACGGGATCAATGCTTCAAACAACGGAACCAATCTGACCATTGACGTCGTCGACGTTTCAGGTGGTTCGACTGGCATTTTCGCCAATAATGGCGGTACTGGTGCGCTTTCTATCACCGCGACAGGGAATGTTGTGGGTTCGGATCGCGATGGCATAAATGCCAACAACGGCGCTTTGAGCACAGACATTGACATCAATGTGGCAGATGTCTCTGGCAACGAACACGGCATTTACGCCTGGAACGAGGGCACGGGCTCGGTCTCCATCGTCTCCACCGGGCAAGTGACTGGAACCAACGATTACGGTATCTACGCTCGCACGTCGGACATTGGTACGGGTTTGACCATTAATGTCGTTGATGTCACTGGCGGTAATGCCGGAATATATGCCGATAATTACGGCTCGGGTTCGCTCTCCATAAAGTCCTCGGGACAAATTACAGGTACCAATAGCGACGGTATAACGGCGAAAAATTCTGCCAACGGTGCAGATCTCAACATTGAAGCAAACAATGTTACGGGCGCTTTGAACGGCGTTTACGCAATCAACGAAGGCAATGGTGCACTCACTATTACTTCGACCGGCACAATCACTGGTAACAATGGCGACGGTATTCACGCCTCCAACGACGCGAGCACTACAAATGTAACCATTAATGTTGCAAATGTTTCGGGTACTGAGTCCGGAGTTTCCACAACAAACGATGGTTCTGGCTCAACTTCCGTTGTAGCGACGGGGCAAGTCACAGGGATCAATGGTGACGGCATCTATGCGTATAATGGTGTTACCGCGACTGATCTGAGCGTTGAAGCCGTCGATGTTTCGGGTGACAACGGAATTGCCGCTATAAATTACGGTTCGGGCTCGACCTCCGTCACCTCCACAGGGCACGTAGTCGGGACAGGAACCGGAGAGGGAAAATACGGCATTTATGCATTCAACTACCAGGGCACCGATGTCAGAGTTGATGCTGCAAGTGTGACGGGTGGCGAGGATGGCATTGTAGCCATTAATTTCGGGACCGGTCAGACTTCTGTCACAGCCACAGGAAAAGTCATCGGGACAGCGACTGACGGTATTTACGTCAACCACTACGGGACAGACCTGAGCATCAATGCTGCAGCTGTTACGGGTGGTACCAATGGCATTACCGCTACGAATAACGGCACGGGCGCCCTTTCAATCGTTGCGACCGGGCAAGTTACAGGGGCAGAGACTAACGGTATATATGCCCTCCACTCCGGGACGGACCTGAGCATCAATGCTGCAGCTGTTACGGGTGGTACCAATGGTATTAGCGTCAGGAACCTGGGAACTGGTGCCCTTTCGATTTCAGCGACTGGGCAAGTCACCGGAGAAGGTGGCTTTGGCATCTCAGCACAGAACGGGTATTCCGGCACTGATCTCACCATTGATGTGGTCGGTGTTAGTGGGAACGCAGACGGCATCTTCGCGGTTAACTTTGGCGCAGGTGCTTTGTCTGTTAATGCGACAGGAACAGTGAACGGGACCAATGGACGGGGTCTCTATGCTCAAAACGACTATTCGAGTACTGACCTGACTATTCAAGCGGTAGATGTTAGTGGCGGAGACGTAGGCATTTTTGCCCAGAACAATGGTTCCGGAGCTTTTTCACTCACTTCGACCGGGAAAGTCGTTAGTTCAAACAGTGTGGGTATCATTGCGCAGAACTCTTTCCTCAGCACCGACCTGACGATTGATGTAGCCGATGTTACGGGTGGTTCCTCAGGAATTTATGCCTGGAATGGTGGCACTGGTTCGCTCTCGCTTGATGCCTCAGGAGCCGTCATTGGAACGACCGAGAACGGTATAGATGTCTATAATTCCAACATCGGTACCGCTCTGAGCCTCAATGTCGCCGATGTTTCCGGTGAGACGAACGGCATTTATGTTGAACATGCCGGTAGTGATAATGGCAGCATCGTGGTGAATGGAACGGTTTCAGGCAATGAGACCGGGATTATGTTTATTGATGGAAGTGAAACTGCCATTGATAACAGCATCACAGTTGCTGCCGGTGCTGTTGTCGAAGGTGGAAATGCTGCAATTGCGGCTGGATCGGGGTCAATATGGGATGGTCAGTACGATCAACCCAACACTCTGACTATCAACAACAATGGCGTAATACGCAACCTTTCAGCTCAGTCATCCGACCTTGCCATCCTCGCAACCGTTGTTCTTGAGGCCGAAATGGAAGGTGGAACAGTAACGAGCGAACTGTCCTCCCCGCTCAAGATTGTGAATAATAATCTGATCACAGGTACCGTTGATCTCAGCGAACTGGGTAACAATTTCCACAATACGACCTCAGGCGTCTGGGATACCGCAGGCGGAACAAATGATTTCGGTTCTGTGGCGGGCAACAGCAACCTGCTTAATGAAGGCCTGGTGCTTGCCGCCAACGATCAGTCAGGTTCTGCTGTTCAAACGACCATTTTTGGCAATATCGGCACTCTTACCAATGCCGGCATCTTGTCTATGCAGAACAAAAGGGCCGGTGACACAGCGGTCATCGACGGCAACTATGTCGGTAATGGCGGTCTTGTAAGCTTTGATACGGTCCTTGGTGATGACGCATCGACAACAGATTTGCTCGTTGTTTCCGGTGACACGGGGGGAACGACATCTGTCGGCGTGAACAATGTCGATGGCAAGGGTGCACAGACCAATGAAGGTATCCGGATTATCCAGGTAGACGGTGCTTCTAACGGTTCATTCTCGCTGATTGGTGATTATGCGATCGGCGGCAAGCAGGCAGTTGTCGCTGGCGCTTACGCCTATCAGCTTTATCAGGGTGGCACTTCAACGCCTACTGATGGCGACTGGTATCTGCGTTCACAGCTCACGCCAACCGATCCATCACCGCTTTATCAGGCTGGCGTTCCAGTCTATGAAGCCTATCCGCAGGCGTTGCTTGGCTTGAACGGCGTTCCGACACTCCAGCAGCGTGTTGGTAACCGCTTCTGGGCCGGTAACGGCAACAAGGTTATCGCACAGGGTGCTGATCCAATCGGTACACCTTATGCTGCTCCGCAAGAAGCAGGCGTTGTGATTGAAGGCAATGGTGTGTGGGGCCGTATCGAAGGTGCACATCACAGCATCAATCCACGCTTCTCGACCTCAAGCACCGATTACGACCAGAATGTCTTCAAGCTTCAGGCCGGTATTGATGGCCTGTTGACGGAAACAGAAAATGGCAAGCTGATTGGTGGGATCACAGTTCACTACGCCCATGGCAAAACCGACGTTAACTCGGTTTATGGTGATGGCGAGATCAGCACCAACGGTTATGGCTTTGGTGGCACACTCACCTGGTATGGTGAAAATGGCTTCTACCTCGACGGTCAGGGTCAGGTGACCTGGTATAAGAGCGATCTGGACTCGAACCTTGCCAACGCCAACCTTGCTGATGGCAACAAGGGCTTTGGCTATACGCTGTCTCTTGAAGGCGGCAAGCGGATTGCCATTGATCCGGCATGGTCGCTCACACCACAGGCACAGCTGGTTTACTCCAATGTCGATTTTGATGCCTTCACCGATCCATTCGGTGCACGTGTCAGTCTGGACCGCGGTGAAAGCCTTCAGGGTCGTCTTGGTCTCACGCTTGATCATGAAGACTCGTGGCAGAATGACAATGGCATGCTGAACCGCACGCATGTTTACGGCATTGCCAATCTTTACTACGAGTTCCTGGAAGGCACACGGGTTGATGTTGCAGGCACCAGTTTTGCCAGCGAAAAGGACCGTCTGTGGGGCGGGCTTGGTGTTGGTGGTTCTTATAACTGGAACGACGATAAATACTCGATCTATGGTGAGGGCCTCGTCAACACCAGCCTCAACAACTTTGGCGACAGCTATTCGCTCAAGGGAACTGTTGGCTTCCGGATGAGATGGTAACTAAATCACAGAGCGCTGACGTTGAACTACCCCGAACTGAGACGACGTCAGCAATCGTGACAGACCGCTGTCAGTAACTACCCCTCGAAAAACTGACAGCGGTCACCCTTTTCCCACAATTTCTCACCGACCAATCGGGGCTGTGATTAAGGCAATTCCTATGAGCTTAGATCAAGTTACCGACGATTGGTTCCATTTGCGCAAAACTCAAGTAGTGCCAAATGAGAAGTGATAAGAGCATGGCGGTACACGCGCTAGGGCGTCCGTAACCAACAATCCGATTTCATTTTCTTTTTCACAACGCCCTGAAAACCTTGGGATTGTGACGTGGGACGCCGCAAGCAGAGCCGCTTGCGCCATTGATGCCAACTTACTAGATAGACGAAACTTCTTTCAACGCACAAATCGCATGGTGCGAAATGATCTGTACATCTGCCGTTAGAGCTCCAGAGGCGTGCCTCCACCTTCGGTTAACGCCATGAATAAAAAACGCCGGTCTGAAACCGGTCAAAAAATTTCCTCAAGCCTCGCTACTGCCTTTCTTTGCTGGCTTACTTGGACCAGCGCCCATGCACTTGTAGGCGTTTTTCGAGCCGGTACTATCCTCAATCGCCGCGGCCCCGACATCGATATGAGAGACAGCCCGATCTTATTTTGGGTTTTAGGCGGCTTTTTTACGATTGGCGTAATTCTCGTGACGGGTTTGACGGTGATATGCATATTGCACCTGCTAGCGCTTTTCCGAGGCTCTAGTTCAAACCCCGATCGTTGAGGCCGATTGACCAGACATAAGATATTTTCCCTCCAACAATTAGCGCTTGGTCTGTTTGCTCTTAGTGTATTATGCGCAGGGCGGGCCATGGTTCGACGAAGGAATCCGCTAAGCTTTGCATGGTCAAACTGTGCTCAGCCATCGGTGCAGCTGTTCGCGTCTAATCAAAATCTATTGTGAGCTGCGACATTGAAGCTGCCCGTATGCGCGCCTTGATCCCTTAAAGGCCAGTCGGATTGCATCTAAAGCAAGGCATGAAGCATCGAGAAAAATAGCTTCCATGTTTCACCGTCAAACAGCTTTATTGGATACGCGTAAAGACTACAAAGCCACCATCATAATCTTGACTGGTGGTTGCGTTCGAAGTTTTCATATATGCGCGACCCTCAGAAAGTTTTCTCTTAGAAAATGGCCAGTTTTTTGAGCAGTTCTTCCGAACTGTTACACTTGATAAATATGCTGTCTTCTCTATCAGCCAATTTTACGTGTGGGCACTTTAGGGATGAACCCATTGCGAGCGACATAACTGGCCCTCAACATCATAGTCAAACTGTCCCCGACGGTTTTCACCGCGGGCCAGCTGAAACCAATCAAGTGAATTTGCTCGAAACCTAATGACCCCGAAAACCGCCATCATATGGATAGCCTGTAAAGAAGCGCGGAAATTTCTCGTCGTCGGATTTGCCCCAAGAAGCAGAACTTTGATCACGCCAGCATTGATCGAGGCCCATCGTTTCAAACAGTGGATCATAAAAGGCCACGGAACGGGTCAGGTCCGCCGTGCCGACCATCGTATAGGCAATTCCGTTCATCCGGGATTCCGCCAAATTGCAACACACCACGCTCGCACTTTGCCGAAAGATGTGGCCGATTTCAACAGCACCGTTTTGGCACCGGTATAGCTTGCTGGGTTTTAAATGAGCGGCATTCCGACCGACGGCTGAAAGGCGTGACGATTGGCGTTCACCTGCTCAATAATGAAATCCTTTACTCTTTCGGTACGCAACCGGTATCGCGGGTTCTCGTGAGTAACGATAAAATAGGAGCGCAAGAAGCTGATCTTATCGGGCAGCAGTCGCACAAGTTGCGGACTGTGTGCTGCAATAAAACATGGCAGCAGCGCAATGCCCACACCATGAGAGGTTGCATCCACTTGCGTAAGAATATTTGATACTTGAAGATCGGCGTCCCGATGCGGGAGAAAATTTCGCAAATAGTCATGCGCGGGTGTAGGCATCAAATCCGGAATATAGCCGATGATAAAATGACGGTCGATGTCAGCAATAGAACCAATTGCCTCATGTGTCCGCAGATAATCATGGCTGCAATAAAGTCCGTATTCGTAATCGCAGAGTTTGCGCGACACCAATGGTCCAAGCGTTGGGCGCTCCATCATAATCGCAATGTCAGCCTCTCGTTTGGTGAGACTAACGATGGATGGATCAGCGATAAGCTCGATACGAATGTCGGACAATTCTTGTGGTAACAGATGTAAACGTCGCACCAGAAAGTTCGACGAAAAACCTTCTGGTATCGTCAGCCGCACCGGCCCTGCCAGGCTGTTCACTTTGGACGACATCTCGGTCTGAATCCGAATGACAGCACTCTCCATCTGCTGCACCTCAGCCGCCAACTTCTCCCCTGCTTCGGTGATCTTGTATCCACTCGGTGATCGTTCAAACAATGGCACGCGCAGACTGGTCTCAAGCGCGATAATTCGACGACTAAGTGTCGAGTGATCAAGGCCAATGTGACGCGCAGCAACCGTCAAACGCCCTAAACGAGCAACGGCCAGGAACGCTTTGAGGTCGTCCCAATTGATATCAGGGGTATGGGAATTTGCGCACATGCCGTTTGTATGTATGCGAATTTACAGCAAAGCAAGCAGTTTGTAACGCTTCAGATCACTTAGCGAGCGCTCAAAAGAGCGCCGTCAGGCCAAGAGAAAATACCGGGAGCAGTCAATGTCTATGTTCGAAAAACTCCGCGCCATGCAAGCTGCAGGAAAGCCAGTCCGCGTCGGCATTATCGGTGCGGGGAAATTCGGTTCGATGTATCTTTCACAGGTAAACCGAACACCGGGCGTGCACCTGGTCGGCGTTTCCGACCTCAATCCGGCAAATGCCCGTCAGTCCCTGCGCCGTGTTGGTTGGAACGACGCGCAATTTTCGGCTGTCTCATTCGAAGACGCGCATAAAAACCGTTCGACCTTCGTAACGGAAAACGCCGCTGATTTGCTGGCAAGCCCATTCATTGATGTGGTCATTGATGCAACCGGGCATCCGGCCGCTGGCGTTCGCCATGTTCTTTTGGCATGCGAGCACAAAAAGCACATCGTCATGGTCAATGTGGAAGCCGACGTTCTGGCGGGCCCCTTATTGGCGAAGAAAGCCGCGGAAGCTGGTATCATCTACTCCATGGCGGCAGGCGACCAGCCCTCATTGATAGCAGAATTGTGCGACTGGGCCCGTTGCACTGGCTTCGACGTCGTTTGCGCCGGCAAAGGTACAAAATATCTCCCGGTTTATCACAAATCGACACCCGATAGCGTTTGGGGTCATTACGGCTTCACACCAGAACAGGTGGCGGGCGGTGACTTCAATCCAAAAATGTTCAACTCTTTTCTCGACGGCACCAAATCGGCATTGGAAATGGCAGCTGTTGCCAACGGCTGCGATCTCTTACCGCCCGATGATGGCCTTCTGTTCCCAGCTTGCGGCGCGGATGATTTGCAAAGCGTCCTTCGTCCCGAAGAATATGGCGGCATACTCAAGCGTCGCGGTACGGTCGAAGTGGTTTCATCCATTGAACGTGATGGTCGACCGGTGTTCCGAGACCTGCGCTGGGGCGTCTATGTCGTTATCGAAGGAGAAACCCAATATGTCCGTGACTGTTTCAATCAATACGGACTTCTGACAGATTCCACTGGCCGTTTCGCCGCGACCTACAAGCCCTATCACCTTATCGGACTTGAGCTGGGCATTTCAATCGCATCGATTGCAACGCGACAAGAGCCAACAGGTCGCACCAAAGGCTGGAGTGCTGACGTTGTGGCAGTTGCCAAGCGCAAACTCTGTGCTGGCGAGATGCTCGATGGCGAAGGCGGCTATACCGTGTATGGCAAAGTGATCCCGGCCGCCACCTCCTCAAAACTCGATGCAGTTCCAATCGGCCTAGCCCACGGCATGAAACTCAAACATGACATTGAGGATGGACGCACCATCAGTTGGTCAGATGTTGAATACAACGCGGACGACGTCACTATCGGCTTGCGTAAAGAAATGGAGCGGGAATTTTTAACCGCCAGCTGACGCCCAGTTGATCCAGCAATCAGCCGTAAAAATCTAATAGAAAGAGGGCGATATGGCCAATAAAGATACCGCTACAGCTCATGGGCAAAGCCTCGGTGTGAAACTTGAAAACGGTACGCGTGTAACCCACGGCACTGGCGCGAATGTTAAGGTTCCGCTGGCGGGTTTCCCGGTCACCATGCACGAGCTTTACACGGGGTATAATGAAGACGCGAAGCTCTCATTTGCGGGTCAGTTCGGTTTTATAGAATTTCATACTGACTGCCGTTTGCCGCGTCATGTGCACATGATCCGCAACGTGGAAACGGGCATGCTGGAAATGTTGCCTGAGCGCATTCTGGTGCTCAACGGCGTCGCGGTAACCGAACTTTGCGGTGAGTATTTCGTCGTTGCTCCCGGAACCCTCGTCGATATTCCCTCCGGCGTCCCTCACACCTGGAATGCATGCCCGGCAGGGATAAAACTACCTGATGGTACCGTCTCAGACGGCCACTTTACAATGGTTTATAACTATTCCGACGAGACTAGCTTCTTTCCGACCGAGCAGACCGCGCTCCTGACGCATGCCGACGAATACAGAGCTTACGAGGGGGAGCTTGAGGATATTCGTTTTCCTGTGATGTCGACTGAGGAGATTGCAAGCAAAGCCCGCTTGGTCTGGAACACAGAACTACAGCAGGGATTGGAACTGGCCTGACCGACATCTGCTGCGGGGTTAAAGAAACCTCAGCAGCATTTGCCCAATGGCGCTATGCGTTCGTATGAACGCGTAGCGCGAATGGGTATTCGGGGCAGGTTGAGCCATTTGACGATGAATTCACTTTGGGAGGATTGAATGAATTCGATAAAAAAAGAGGACCGCGGCATTATTGCTTCGGTCTTCCGCACACTTGGTAAAATTCCTGGTTCAATGATGATTGTGCCGCTGTTCATGGGTGCAACAATCAATACGTTTTGGCCCGAACTTTTAGACGTTGGCAGCTTTACCACTGCACTCTTCCGGGACGGGACAGGCACTTTACTCGGCTTGTTCTTCTTCTGCATGGGGGCACAAATTGATTTTAGGCAAACGTCTGCGACCGTGCAAAAGGGAGTGGCAATCCTTTTAGGCAAGGCCTTCATCGGCGGAAGTATCGGCCTGCTTGTTGCATTCTACATGCCAGATGGCACGCTTTGGGGATTGACGCCGCTTGCCATTATTGCCGGCATGACGAACTCCAATTCCGCGCTATACGTGGCGCTCACCAAGCAATTCGGCAATGCGTCCGACCGCGGCGCGGTGTCGGTGATTTCGCTTAATGATGGGCCCTTTATCACGCTGTTGATCCTCGGGACCGCAGGGCTCGCCGCCTTCCCTCTTACGATGCTTGTAGGTTGCCTCTTGCCACTCATCATCGGTTTTATCGTTGGTAATAATTCGCCAAAAGCGCGCGAATTCCTTGCTCCAGGCGAAATGTTGCTGATCCCATTCCTTGGTTTCGTTGTCGGACGCGGCATTGATTTCTCAATGCTGCTGCAGGCAGGCATGCAGGGAATTATTCTTGGTATCGGTACAGTCATAGCTTCGGGCTTGTTCGCCATGCTGTTCCTTCATGTCATGCACATCGTGACGCGCCGTCCTAAAGCGACCCGCAACCTGATCTCGGGTGCCGCTGAATCGACGGTCGCCGGTAATGCCGTTGCCACGCCTGCAGCAGTCGCGCTGCTTGACCCAAGTTACAAAGCGATTGAGGCGATCTCCACATCACAAGTTGCCGCCGCAACCATCACCACAGCACTTCTCGTTCCATTTCTTGTTGTGTTTGTGGCTCGTTGGCAGCAATCCCGAGGCATTTCGCCTGCCGCAGAGGAGCGCTGGATCGACACTGGCAGCGCTGAAGAAGCACCGCTTTCAAAAAGTCAGCACCAGGCAGCCTAGCGGCAATCGCTGCCACTTGGGGTGCAGCGAAGTGATCCGCCGTCCGTCATCTTATTTGCAAACAAACTATGACCATCTGAGGAGTAGACCATGACCGTTAACCCGTTCATCGGCCTTGATCGCACGTATCGCAACTATATCGATGGCGTGTTCGTTGATGCCACGACCGGCCTGATCGACGTCACCAATCCTTCAACCGGTGCGATCATTGCCCGCGTTCCCGATTCCAGTAAGGCAGATGTCGACCTTGCGGTGACAGCCGCAAGGAAGGCTCAGGGAGACTGGGAACGGCTAGCAGCTATCGAACGCGCCGGCTATTTGCGCCAGATTTCTGCAAAAGTTCGCGAGAACCGCGTCGCACTCGCGGACGTCCTTGTAAAGGAACAAGGGAAAGTACAGGGCCTCGCTCAAGTCGAGGTCGATTTCACTGCTGATTATCTCGATTACATGGCCGAATGGGCGCGGCGCATTGAAGGTGAAGTTTTAACCTCAGACCGACCGAACGAAACCATGCTTTTGCTGCGTAAGCCGGTGGGCGTAGTTGCTGGTATCCTGCCTTGGAATTTCCCTTTCTTTCTGATTGCGCGCAAACTCGCCCCCGCACTTGTCACAGGCAACACGATCGTCATTAAGCCAAGTGAAGAAACTCCCATCAACGCATTTATCTTCGCAGAGCTGGTCGCCCAAACAGATCTCCCAAAAGGCGTTTTCAACCTTATTGGCGGCGTAGGCCGCACAAGCGGCGAAGCGCTCGCCTCACATCCAGGCGTTGACCTCATCACGTTCACCGGCTCGGTAGGGACAGGTTCGCATATTATGCAATTGGCGGGCAAAAATCTGACCCGTGTCAATTTGGAGTTGGGTGGCAAAGCACCGGCGATCGTTCTCAAAGATGCTGATCTCGACCTTGCTGCGAAGGCTATCTTTGATTCACGCGTTATCAATACAGGCCAGGTCTGCAACTGCGCTGAGCGTGTATATGTCGAGCGAGAGATCCATGACGCACTCGTTGCGAAACTGAAGGTTCTGTTTGAGGGAACTCGCTATGGTGACCCTTCCGTGGAAAATGATTTGCACATGGGGCCGTTGATAAATCAATCAGGCTTGGACAAGGTCGCCGATGCGGTAGAACTGGCCAAAAAGCAAGGTGCCATAGTTGTCACTGGAGGCAAAATTGCCGATCAAGTGAAAGGCTTCCATTACGAGCCGACTTTGATAATCGGCGCTTCCGCCGATATGGATATCATGCGCCGCGAGATCTTCGGACCTGTTCTGCCGATCCAGAGCGTGGACAGCCTTGATGAAGCTATCGCGTTGGCCAACGATTCGGATTATGGCCTCACCTCGTCGATTTACACTCGTGATCTCAACTCGGCCCTTAAAGCTGCACGTGAGCTGAAGTTTGGTGAAACCTACATCAATCGTGAAAACTTTGAAGCCATGCAGGGTTTCCACGCAGGACGTCGAAAGTCCGGCATTGGCGGCGCCGACGGAAAACACGGTCTTTATGAATTCACCGAGACGCACGTCGTTTATATCAAGGGCGAGTGACCATTCATCTTGGCTCATGACCGGGCGCTGAATAAGCGCTCGGAATATCTTCCCATCTGCGTATCTATGCAGTATTCGCTAAGCTCCGGAGACTTGATGGGGGAAAGGAGAAGCGCCATGCGCCTCAATGATTGTCACAATTTCCATGATTTCCGAACGCTTGCGAAGAAGCGTCTGCCCAGTCCGATCTTCAATTATATTGATGGCGGCGCAGACGACGAAGTTACGTTGCGTCGTAACACCGGTGCATTCGAGAATTGCGACTTGGTTCCCAATATCCTGCGCGGCGTCGATGATGTTGACCTCTCGGTGGAAGTCATGGGCATCAAATTGGATCTGCCCGTCTATTTATCGCCCACGGCGTTGCAACGCCTGTTTCACCATCAAGGAGAGCGGGCGACCGCTGCAGCAGCGGAAAAATTTGGCACGATGTTTGGTTGCTCTTCGCTCGGAACCGTTTCGATGGAGGAACTGGCGCGCAAACACCGCAACCCACAGGTTTATCAGTTCTACTTCCATAAAGACCGCGGCCTTAACAGAGCCATGATGCAGAAGGCCAAAGAAAGCGGTATCGAAGTGATGATGCTAACGGTCGACAGCATCACTGGCGGCAACCGCGAGCGCGATTTGCGTACAGGCTTTTCCATTCCCTTCCGCCTAACACTTGCTGGCATGCTTCAATTCGCAGTCAAACCGATGTGGGGATTGAACTATGTCGCCCATGAAAAATTCAGCTTGCCGCAACTTGATGCCCATATTGACATGAAGGGCGACACGCTGACAATCGGACGCTACTTTACCGAAATGTTGGAGCCCTCCATGAACTGGGACGATGTGGCCAGCATGGTCGAGGAATGGGGTGGAAAATTCTGCCTCAAGGGCGTCATGAGCGCAACGGACGCTCGAAACGCTGCCTCGATCGGCTGTAATGGCATTGTGCTTTCCAACCATGGTGGACGTCAGCTTGACGGATCACGCACGGGCTTTGACCAGCTTAGCGAAATCGTTCAGGCAGTCGGTGATCGTCTAGACGTTATGATAGATGGCGGCATCCAGCGTGGCACCCATGTTCTAAAGGCGCTGTCGCTTGGCGCAAAGGCCGTGGGACTTGGACGGTTCTATCTTTACGCTCTGGCAGCTGCAGGCCAACCAGGTATCGAACGTGCACTCGGCCAGTTGCAGGCGGAGCTTCTCCGCGACATGCGTTTGATGGGCGCGCGTAAAGTGTCTGATCTCACCCCTGACAATCTCCGGTTCCGCTGACTGTCTTCGCATTTCCCGGCTAACGTATCCATCACCGAACACTTGGAGTACAAATGCAATTTTCCGCCAATCTAGGCTTCTTGTGGAGCGATCTGCCACTTACCGAGGCGATCCGCCGAGCAAAAAAAGCTGGATTTGATGCCGTGGAATGCCATTGGCCCTACGACACGCCTTCCAGCGAAGTGGCCGCAGCTCTTGTCGAAACAGGCCTTGTGATGCTCGGCCTCAATACCCGGCGTGGCGGTGAAGGCGAGAACGGGTTACTTGCCGTGCCTGGTCGTGAGCAAGAAGCACGTTTAGCGATTGATGAGGCGATTGACTACGCGGTTGCGACAGGCACCCAAGCGGTTCATGCCATGGCTGGAATAGCAAGTGGTCGCATTGCTCACACGACCTACCTCGAAAATCTCAGCTACGCCTGTTCCAAAGCAAAAAAACATAGCATTACGATCTTGATCGAGCCGCTCAATCCTTACGATGCACCGGGCTATTTCTTAAATACAGCGGCCCAGGCGGAGTCGATCATACGTGAACTCGGCCAACCAGAGCTACGCCTAATGTTTGACGTTTATCACCATCAAATCACAGCTGGTGATATCTGTCGAAGCTTCGATGCCTTGTTACCGATTATTGGCCATGTCCAGATCGCATCCGTGCCGATGAGAGCCCGTCCTGATTTGGGCGAAGTCGATTATCGTTTTGTATTGTCGCATTTGAAAGCACGTGGCTGGTCCCGGCCAGTGGGTGCGGAATATCGTGCCAATGGCCCAACGGAAGACTCGCTCGGCTGGCTATCAGATTTCCGGACCCTCTAGCTCGACTATGAATTTATCCACGCACCGCAGATCTACAATAGCTTGGCAAATGTATCTCAGGAGCGATGATACCACGATTGCTGCAACCCACCCATAGCAACCAGACAGTGAGAACTTTTCCTATGTGACCAATTGCTTGTTGGAAGGCGCTGACAAAGGCCAACTCTGAGAAGGTACTTCATAAGGAAATTTCTCAGCCGTGCTTCGACCAGAAAACTGCGCTTCTGCATGGCAAGCGACCACCCAAGAAAGCACATCTGAAAAGACAAATGTGTCACCATTGCCCACTGAAAATGCCACTTCAAAGCAGTGATAAAAGGGCAATAGGTTCCGGTGCCGCCCGCTATCGAGGTTCAAATGCTTTCAGTCGTGGGAAAGAGAATAGCTTTATACCCACACCTTGGGGACTAACTTCAATGGCGGCCGAAAGAATTTTGCTTAAAGTCGACTTCCCCATTATACCCGTAGCGTGCCGATATCCGCTGGAAATCTTCTTTTGAGAATCCAGACCAGGAATAGTTCCGGACATTTTTTCCCGTTTTTCGGTCCTGGACATAAAATGAAAGGCCTGCGGACTTTTCGGGGAAATTGACGACCTTATGAAGGGCGGGAACCCACTTATAGCGCGTTAAAGGAAAATCCTTGCTTCCGCCCAAAAGTGTACGCACACGAAATCCAGTATCGTAAAACTGATACTGCAGAACGAAGAAATAATCTCTACGCACGAGCAAAAAAACGATGAGCCCCAGCACAATTGTCGATAAATAAAACAGCGGTGATGAAACATTCCTATCGATCGTAAATCGGTAGGCGTAGTTGAAAACGAGTGATAACAATCCGACTGCAATGACAATCTGTCCGAGCTGGGTGGCAATCCACTTGACCGGGTGCGTAACAGAAATCTTCTCAACGCCACCTTTGATTGAACCCGGCATCATCAAGCTTCCCTTTGATTTTATTTGGAATATGCCATCCTTCAAGCAGTCCATCGCATAGAATTAACATGCGAGTTTCTCTTCTCCGGTAACAGAAGCAACTATTCTTCACAATACATATTGTTTGTATCAGTTGGTTTTCATCAGCTTCAGACGTCTCGGATTAAGGTCTCCGATTTGCCGTGAGACAAAACGAGAATTAATTTGGGACATTTCCGTCTTGAGCACAGCTCCTTCCCCAGGTTATTAAGAAGGTGCGGGGGCCGGCGATGAAGTCGGCGTCTGAAAAGATGCCACCGGTCAATAACCGGCTTCATCGCCGCCAATTTATCTAGTCTTTCATGACCGAAATTTACTTTCTTCTATAATCCAAATTCTATTAGTTTGATATTCGTATTAACAAGCACTTTTTCAACTTCTTTATACCTTGCGTGTCGGGCGGCCACACAGGTAGTGGCTGCCCGAAACGCGCGAAGATGCTTCCAGATTATTTATGGGTCAAACGAATACTAGGTGTTGTTCGACATACTTCTTACGAGCCTGATAGAGGGTCCACGGCTCCATTCGCTGAAGTTTGAAGCCATGGCACTACGCTGTGCTCGGAAAAATAGCCGGGTACACTGATTACAAGGTGCAACGTGCAACCTGCCAAGTCTGGGAAACATATGCTTGCAAGCATTGAAAACATAGCACTCTATCTGTTTCATGCTGCCGAATTAACATCCCACAACTTAGTGGGCCTAAAGTGCCCTTGTTGATTGGCCGAAGCGGACCACCGGCGAAACAAGGTGGTTAAGTGTTCCCGATAGAGACTTCATTTGGGCGATTTGCGGAAGTCGAACTTTGCTCGACAGCTTGCCTATCTTCACGGTAGCGATGGTTTAAGAGCGCGAAGTAACGCAAGAAGCGCGGCTTTTAATTCAGCGACATCATCTTGTTGTGCACGTAATGCAATCTCGTTCATTGCACCATTGAGCAAGACCGACAGTCCCATGGAACTGCTCGAGAAGCAGATCGCGCCTTCATTAATCGCCTCCTCAACGCCAATTCTCAGCAGATCAAAGGAAAGTTCGCGATCAAGCGATTCCCACCGCTCGCGCCCTAGGACCCCGGGCGCATCAACGACGAGGATACTGCGATTTTGTGGCTGGGCCATGAAGTCGATCCACGCAATTGCCCCTTGCTCCAAAGACTCGAATGCGTTGCCTGAATCCTTGGTTGCCTCCTGGATGCCCTCTGCTGCCTCGGCAGCGAGCACCCGGCAAACAGCTTCGAACAAGTCGGCCTTGTCGCGATAATGATGGTAAAGCGCGCCACGTGTTACACCGGCTTCGGCAATGATTGCATCGGTGCTGGTCTGAGCATAGCCGTTGTGTGCGAATAATGTCCGAGCCGCTGCAACCAACCGCCCTTTGGTTTGGATTGTACGAAGCTCGTTCCTTGTCATAACCCTAACCTTCAGCTGTATTGACAGTTGGACAGATTATTTCTACTGTGCGTAAAACATACCGATAGTCTGTTTGTTTAATTATTGCAAGGAGCTGTTATGCGATTTCTGGATCGATACCCCATCATTGTTACTCCGAAAAAGGACGCGGCTCGCGACTTTTGGGTAAAACATCTCGGATTTAGTGTGACTTTCGACAGCCATTGGTTCTGCCTGCTTGCTGCGGAGGACGCTACGGCCTCAATCGCATTCATGACGCCCGATCATCCTTCGTCGCCTCCGGGCTCAGATAGCTTTGCGGGAACTGGCATGTGTTTGGAACTCGAGGTTGCGGACGCAAAAGCGGCTTATGACGAGTTGACAGAAAGGGGGCTCCCTATCAGTTACCCAATAACCGAGGAACCATTCGGGCAACGCCGCTTTGGTTTTGAAGATCCATCTGGTTTATGGGTGGATATCGTTGAACAGATCGCACCGCAAACAGGATTTTGGGACAAGTACATGGTGTGATCTGTTTCAAAAGTTCCGTCAATGATGACACGTTCGCATTCAGGCTTTGCATGATTGGAACATAATCAACGCTCAAAGGTCGGCTCTACTTACGGTCTTCAATTGACAGCATGGCCCTGTAGTTGCGTTCAATTTCCGCCAAAACAGTGATGTGATAACTGAAATCGGATTGCAAGAGCCTGGTCATTGCTTTCTTTATGGATCAGGCTCTCGGTCTCTTGTCTTGTTAGGATGGATGTCAGCCGTGATAGTTGCGGCGTTTGCGTTGAAGCTCAGGTGCAACTTCGACGATGCTCGGATTCTCTTCGGGCAAGATGAGGTAAAGCAATTCCCGGATGTTTTTGCTTCCTCTGGATTTATCTTTACTAAATCCGAAAATCAGACAAGCGACCTCGCTATGATAGAATGCAGATCGACTAACGAATGCGATCGACGATAGCCTGCGATGGTCAAAACTCACTTCCGTTCGTGCGGTATATCCTGCTCTATCCCAAATAGCTACCTCGGGTTCGTCTCCACAGATAAAAGAAAGTCCTTCAATAATATTTCCTGGACGCACAATAACCTTATCGACACTGAAAATATTTCCCTCCTTCGCTTTTGGCACAGCGATTATTTTTGGGTCCACAATATTGTCTTTCATCGGTGGCAACCCAGTGGTGTCTGCACGTTGCTCGGTCGGCGCACCGTTCTCCCACTGAAGCGGTCCCATTGCGTGCGGGTAATGAATATTGAAATTTGTCGGGATATTTAACCGTAGATCCCAAAGGTGAAATCCGATCTCGATTTCGGTCATATTCGCTAAAGGTCTTGAGTAAGTGATCCCCACATAACCGCCATCATCGGCGGTGCCGTAAGCGATACTGTAGATATCCTGAAACATTTCCGGAGGGATTATGGTTTTGGGTTCTGGATGTGTGAAGGGGCTCATATAACTCAGTATGATTCTGAAATCATCGACCTTTTCAGTGGTATAGGCTCTAGCTGCCGCCATATAGTTGTAGTGAAGAATGCCATGTTTTCCGGCTGGAGGTGCTTTTAACTCGGAGCTTCTTAGATATTCATCGACCGAAGCGCTCATGTAGTGGTCGTATTCAATAAATCGCTTTTCGAACTGCTGCCTAAAGCTAACCATGTCTTTTGCGGGCCATTCCCAAGCCTCACTGTTGAGAATGCACGTTCTCATCAGGGCCCCGTGCATATTAGAAACCATCCCGAAAAACGGTAGAAGCAGGACTTTGAAGTTGTCGTTCTGCAGGATCGACAGAAGATGCGCATGGTGGTCGTCGAGAATCTGAAACTTCACGCGAATTGTCTCTGGCGAAGCGTTCTTGATGGCTTCAGTGAAGTCTCTGAATGACTGGCCAAGGGCCGTTACTTCGGCCTGCATGGTGTTGAAGGTGAGTTCATCGATCTTTTGATCGACGTGTTTCTCTATTTCCTCGATCGCCCGGCGCCATACATCTTCGCGTTTTCGTTGGTGGGATGGGAAGAACAATTCCAACAGTCCCCCGATGACGGTACCCAGAACCGGTACAAATTCATCTGCGACGGACATACCGATTTCAATAATATATTTTGCATCTTCAAACGGGTCTGCACCCGAAACTTCGTAGTCCCAATTTAATTTATTGATACCATTATACATAAATATGATCCTGATAGTTTAATTTATTACAAAAAGACATTATGGCACGTGATAATAAATAGAATAATAGCTATAAATTGCTTGTTAAAGGCGGTTAACTCAAAAAGAAATATTTAGTATTTTAAGTAGAGACCTTCACCTTATTTTTCGCTAACCTTTATTTGCGGTATAAGGGATCAATCTGCGGTCAGCAGATTAATCGCGAACTTGCCAGCGATACTCTGCTTGGAGTTCTGCTTCTCAGGGTTCACGGCCTTATCAAGGCGTGCTGGTCCTAAAATATAGCAAGCCTGTTCGTTCAGTACCGTCATTGGTGCTGCTTTCAGAGGTTTAGTTGCAATCTAAGACAGACATACCTAGGCGAGCGATGATTGAGTGGCGGCCTTTGACACGTGGCATCTGCTGCGCTTTATGACAATCCTTCAGCATCAGCGGTAAACGCGGGGCATTGTCTCGACTAAGGTATTGTGCCGCGCGTCGAGGGTTTAGCGACAACAGAACAGCCAAACGGCCAATCTTGTCCAGTCTTACTTCGTTAGAGCGCCGCAGAAATCTCCGGCTCTTAAAATCCCTCATACCGTCCCCTGCCCTCCGTACAATTTACTTGGTTTTTTGCACATACACCTTCGCGCAGCGTGATAGCGCATTACGAACCAGCCTGATTTGGGATCTGATCTGCGATCCAGAAACCCTCATCATAAAAAACGGATCTGAAGTTCATCTATTTGAAGGGGTGGCTGTTTGGCATATGCGTTACTCGTATTGACTAACTCCTGGCATAAACAGTGCGGAAAGTGAAAAAGCCCCGCCTCCTGCCTTTTGCGTTAGCGTACGAAGATAACCGCCCGGCGAACGGATTTCGGCTGCGCGTTGCAATATCCAAGCGATCGAAGCTGATACCCCATCCCTTCCTAACACCTGTATTGCGTCGCGGTAGGCGTGATCGCTGATGCCGAAAAACGAAGCAACAACTCTGGCTGCATCGAACAAATCACGCCAAGAGCTAATTCCTTTGGTGGCATAAGCTCTGATATCGGGACAGCACCGGAGGACCAAGTCCAGTGGAACGCTTAATCTCGTCTGAACGTGGTCCTCACTTCTTGGTTTCGCAAGAGGACTGGGGTCTTCTTTCAAATCGTTCAAATTTATATTTTTAGATTCTAAAAGGGATTCTGGTAGGGATTCATTATGCTGCCGCTCAATTTGGGCTGCGTCGACGCTCAATTCTCTTGTTTTATCTATATCTTTCATGTGGTTAGACAATTCGCGTAGAATTGCTTCAAGTTCTGCTTTGATTGTGCCGAGGCGGTCGTGCGATGCGCGACGTGGAATTGCGTCGACAATGCTTCGAAAGCGCAGGAAAATTGCACTGAGTGACGCTGGTTGGTCCAAAGCAGTATCGATTGGAAACTGTGCAGCAATTTCTCGCCTTAGGACCGAGACTTCGTCGCGCAAGCGCTTGAGTGCCTTAGCAGCTGCCGCAATTCTTGCAGCAGTCTTCGCGATATCGGCAGCACGTGCCAAGAGTGGAGACAAAGAAAAGCCAAAGGCAAGCTCAATGTCGCCTTCGTTGTCCTTGTGTGCGTAGCGCTTGCGGGTTGGGCTGTCTTTGCGTTCAATAATACCGCTATTGATGAGGGCCGAGAGATGGCGACGAAGGGTGGATTCGGCCATTCCATGAGCACGCAGACTAAGCTGACGATTGGATGGGAACACCACAAGCCCGTTCTTTTCGTTGAGGTCGTCGCCGGGTAAAAAGGACAGCAACGAGCTCAGGACAGCCAGACATCTATCGTTTAAGCCGAATTCGGATTTTGCGACGCAGAGCTGCTTGTAAATAATCCATCGATTGACAGTGCTGGACTGTTGGCCTTGGGAGCAAGACTTAGAATTTTGGGCAAGATAAGGCGTTCGTCCGCGGGTTGCGGACGTTAACGATTCCATAACGTGCATGTCCTCTACCTTTCAAAAAGGCAAAAGAAAGTTGCCCGCCAAAAATGACGCCAAAATGCTTGACACTGTTTCGTGGAAATGCGATTCTCGTACTTGCTAAGGTTTGAGAGAGGCTTCCATGACGGCGACGTTATCGGGGGCCTTTTTCTTTTTGCGGTTAATCTCCAGTTTTTATTTCGTCAGATGTCCGGTATTCGTCATAAAGACGATCCAGATGGTTTGATATCCATTCACCAAATCCGGCTGCGTTTGTGCTGGCCAGTTCGATTGCTACTTTTTTCGGCTTCCGGCTCATGGTGAAATGGACGCGGTTATCCATTGAGTTCCATGATTTTTCTGCTGGCCGGCCTTTGGCGGAGGCGAGCTCCTTGTCCTGCAAGGCGCTGCGTTTCAGAGATTCCGTGACATATTGGAAACGCTGCTCGCTGCTTGATCCGACAAAGTTGTCCGCGGACAACTCTGCCCGGAATTTAGCGGCCTGACCGTCCTTGAGCTGTTCTCCGAGTTCTTGCCAGCGTCTACGTCCCACTTCTTGAGCAGCTCCGATCGCTTCAATCAGTGGATGGCCGATCATGCGTACGATTGAAAGCATTTTGGAGATTGCGGCTTTATCGACCCCAAGGGCCGACATTGCAATGTCGCGATCAAAGCCTTGATCTTCCAACCGTGCCGCGAACATCGCGCGTTCGATGAATGATAGATTGGCGCGAGCATTATTTTCCTGGCCTTGATTGACGACCAGTTGTTCATCGGTCAGTGCACGAACGACAGCGCGAACTTTAATCCCAAGTTCACGCGCTGCAGCCAACCTCCGATGCCCAAAAGCAACCTGAAAACGTTCTGGCTTTTCGGGATGTGGGCGAACGAGAATCGGAACAAGCTGGCCATTATCACGGATTTGCGAAACGAGTTCGGCCAGATGGTCGGGATCAATGCTTAAGCGATCCGATACAAATGAACTGTCGATCAGCTCCGGGTCGAGCTCGACGATCACTTGTCCCTCGGCGAGTTGCTTTTCAAGAATGTCGACCCGCTCGACCTTCTGCGTGATATTTCCCAGAGACTTCGATATACCGCCAACCCCCCCTGCCCGGGCCGCCGGAACAAAACCTGCTAACGGACGTGATTGGGTAATGTCGCTGCTTGGACCAATGTTGACGGTTTCGTCAACAATTCGGGAAACTTCGATAAGGTTCTTTCGCGCCATCGCCTACTACCTCCCCCACGTTGATTTAATCAGGTCTTCTATTTCACCATTCACTGCGTTGAGCGAATCCATCGCTCTGTCGTAGGTACCGCGAATAAACTGTGAACGCTCCACTTCGTATAAGGTTTGCTTGGTTACACCGGCATCTGAGATCGCTGTCGATTTCAGCATAGCGTTGTGCAACATGCGATTGCCGAAAATTGCCCGCATAAAACCGGTCATTTGACTTTGGGGGCCGTCATTGGGTTCATAACGTGTTACCAGATAGCGCATCCAGTCGTAGCTTGTTCGGCCACCCGCCCGTTCAACGACAGACATGAGTTCGCTGGTCATCGCGAGAAACTGACTCATCGACATGACGTCCAGCATTTGCGGATGTACGGTGATCAGCATGCCGGTGGCAGCGCAGAGCGCCGACATGGTCAAAAAGCCCAGTTGTGGTGGGCAATCAATCACAACGACGTCGTAAAGGCTTTCAACATCGGCAATAACTTCCCCGATACGGGCAAAAAACATCGTCTCTGCGCGTCCCGTGGTAATCGCTTTCGGAGTTTCGTGTTCGAACTCCATCAGTTCAAGGTTTCCCGGGATCACATGGAGGTTAGGCGTGTAGGTCGCGCGCACTATATCGGTGATCGGACGCGGGTCCTCGTAACGAATGGCTCCGTATAACGTCTCCCCTTCCCCGACATCGAGTTCCGGCTGGTGGCCGAACAAAGCGGATAGTGATGCTTGCGGGTCGAGGTCAATGGCCAACACGCGGTAGCCGCGCAATGCCAAAAATTGCGCGACATGTGCGGAAGTTGTCGTTTTGGCCGATCCACCTTTGAAGTTCATCACTGCAATGACTTGCAGTTTTTCACCAGGGCGTCGGTTCGGTGCATATTTCGGCGAGCCGTTTTTTGCGTCCAGGCTCTTCCTAATTCGATCCATATCTTCGGGCGTATACATCCGGCGACCATTTGCCAATGGTTCGGGTCCGAAACCTTCCGCTGCCACCTGCCGGAGATACCCCTCCCCTATTCCTATAAAGCTTGCGGCTTCGGCGGGGGTGAACTGACGGATCGATTTGCGCGCGGTGGGCGAGAAAATCTTTTGCTGATGGAGCTGAAGCTGACGTGACAGCTCAAGAGAATCTGCCGATAACATGGTCGGTAGATGTTCTTGTTCATTGAGCCGGTGATAGTTTGTTAACATTTTCTGCCTTCAACTTCGCAAAAGATAGAGGATTGTCCATAACTGCGTAGTTGTTAGTAAGCCCGATTCGTAAACATTTTACAAACGATTAACTATAGGACGCTTTTTCATCTAGATCATGAGTATTGCTGCTTGGTCTTTAGTTCTGGAGCAGTTTGTTTCGTTTTCGCTTCAACCGAGATAGCATATTGAACCGTGCTTAAGTGCGAATAGAACGTTAAGCCGATCGTTTCGGATGCGATCCGAATAAGTTGTCCGCGGACAACTCCGCCGAGTCCCGTATCTACGTTAGGCCGGGTGAACGCTTCAAATCGCGGTTCGCGTAGTCATTGGACCGGAAGAAGCAGAGGGTTGCAATCCGATAATTTCTCAGTTGTCCGCGGACAACTCTGTAAAGATGGTCTAAACTTGCTGAAGCTGAGGCGCATTCGTTCTCGGCCCACGAGATCGATCCTGTCCGAACCGCTGAAGGCGAATGTGTCTCGTATGAGCGCCACCGTGATGATGTTCTGTCTTATCTTCGGTAAAGGATTAACTTGAGCGCGAAAATAGCCAAGCTGGATGGGTGGCCGTGTTTCCTTGGTCCGCCATAAGGTTATGTCCAGCGAGACCAGCCGCGTCACTCTCGCTCGTTGAGGTGATTGGGCAGCCAATTCTTGTCGGTCATTGCTGCGGAGGTGTTGATAAGTTGTCCGCGGACAACTTTGGCGAGGCCAGTACACGAAAAGCGGGGATTGTCACGTTGATCGCAGTCCCGAGCTTGCAGCAAGTGATGGGCCGCTCCGTTCGCTCGTCTCATTTTCTCCCAGCAATATTCTAAGGGGTTTCGACTTCTTGCCACGAGTAGCGCAGCTTGAGGTCGGTGATGATCTACCGCCTTATCGAGAGCCGCATCCGACAAGGCGAGCCTCGGCTGGCCGGGTTTTGCTGAAGGCTACGGGATCGGTCGATGAGGTCTATTGGTGCACCGGAAAGAAGCCTTGCAAAGGCGCTGGGAGTTGTTTGATCTGGTGGGTTGAGCAGGATTGGGGATGTTTCACTGCCAGCGCGCTGTTGCCGGTGCGCAGCGAGAGTAGGAGCTGGTTGCCGTATGAGAGTTGTCCGCGGACAACTCGGCCTGTGAGAATAATTGACTGGCTTTTCCAATCTCCATTGCAACCAAAACAGCCCAGCTGGGAGCCTGCAATCTTTAGGGATGACCAGGTCTATTCTCTCGTAAGTCTTTTGCGCACGGGGAAGTTCAGGAGCTGCAATCCGATAACGCAGATGAGTGAGGTTGCTTCCTGGTCAATTGGGAGATGGTGTGACCATATGACGAAGGTCACATGCTGGCGCTACAGTTGCCGGTATTTATGCGAGTATTGAAGGAAAAGCTTGCTCTCTTCCGCGCTGAGGCGGGGCGATCCCTGAGGTGGAGCAAAAAGCGTCGATTTCTTCCTGGTCGCTGCTCAATCGTGTTATCACATGGAAATAAATGGGCATAGCCACTGACAATGCGGCTGGTGTGTTTGATCTTCGCGAGAAAAGCGCTGGGAGTCAGTCTTGATGGGGGAGGTCATTGACAAAGGATTATACAACGCTTGGCGTCATGTCGTCATTCACAAAGCGAAGATATCTCATTAGCTGTAGAAACTGAACTGTAAATGCGAGGTTCATCCTGCGTAGCTCTTGAGAGCGAGGCGAGGGGCGAGCAATGTTGAAGCATTGCGGCAAATCTTCACCTAGGGGTAATCCGCTCCAAAGGGAGTGGGTCCAGCGCTTACGGAGCTGTGGACGCTCGATTTGACTTACTTATGCAATTCAGACGTCGACAACCG